>CAZMCW010000033.1:0-22655 GCA_964564405.1 uncultured bacterium | reverse complement strand
AGCCAAGATGTACCAAGCCAAGATGTACCAAGCCAAGATGTACCAAGCCAAGATGTACCAAGCCAAGATGCACCAAGCCAAGATATGTCAAATCTAAATGTGCCAAATCTGGATGTATTAAATCAAAATATATCAGATTAAACTACGCCCAATCAAAATGTATCTAGTAGCTACAACATAATCCTGTGTAATTTATCAGTGTGCAAAGCTTTACACACTGTAGATTAAATACAGTCTGATGGAGGAGAATTAAGATGTACAAACGCGTTGTACCCTTTTTAATTGTGTTGACGTTACTCGTCCTCACCCTTTCTGCAAACGCTCAAGACGATGCAGAGGAATTTGTTCCCTTAGATGTGCCCGCGCTGGACGTATGCCCCGTGCCAGACGCTAGCGGAGAACTAGAAGTCTGGCTAAGCGGTGAACTCTGGGAGTCGTTTTTCTTGGAGTTCGAACGGGCTTGTTCCAACATTGACATTGCCAGTAGTTCTCGCGACTGGGGAGACATTCAGACCCAAATACAACTCGCCATTACCGCTGGTGAAGGTGGTTGCGACCTCTGCCCGATGGAGCAAAAAGACATTTCGCGCTTTGTTTATGGGGGCGGACTTCTCGATGTAACTGAGCGCGTCCAGCCCTATCTTGAAGATATTCCTGCCGGAATCTGGGAAACCGTTACTGGTCCAGATGGGCGTATCTACGGCCTACCAACAGATGTTGGCCCGGTTGTCATGTACTACCGTCGTGACGTCTTTGAGTTAGCTGGTCTACCCAGCGATCCCGAATCAGTTACAGAGCTAGTCTCTACCTGGGATAATTACCTTACTGCCTGCCAAACAATTAAAGACAACACAGGTCTGGACTGCTTCCATAACAGTCGTTCAAACAACGACGCGCGCACCTATGAAATGATGTTGTGGAGTCAGGGTCTTGGCTACTTTAATGAAGCTGGCGAACTAACTGTAGCTAGCCCGGACAACGTAGCTGCACTTGAACTCATGGCTGAATTTTGGGACCGCGAGCTTGTTACAGACCATAGCTCTTGGACAGATGAGTGGTATGCCGGATTTTCATCTTTTGATGAACCCGTCGCTAGCATTGTCATTGCTGCTTGGATGGAACTATTCTTACCAACCTGGATTGCACCGGATACAGCAGGGTTGTGGGGGGTTGCGTTAATGCCTGCTGGCAGCGCAGATAACGCCGCCCGTGCTGCACTAGATGGCGGTTCTGCTGTCTTTATACTTACCCACAGCGATCAGATTGAGGCAGCCTGGGCGCTAGCTGAATACGCCAAGAGTGGTTACGAGTCTGATCTTGCCTGGCGCGAAAACGGTAATTTTCCGGCAGCTAGTGGCGTGTATGAAGATCCAATCATGCTCGAGCCAGATCCTTTTTTCGCGGGTCAAGTTACTAATCCTGTTTACCTCGAATCACTTAACAGCGTTCCAGCAGTCAGCATCTGGGGACCTAACTACACCATGATAAACGAGGTTGTTAGCACAGCCATTCAACAGTTTGCACGCGGTGACATGTCCGCTGCCGAAGCACTGGCAATGGCTGAAGCAGAAATCACCGCCAACCTCGCAGACTAAACCATAGTTAATGCATAGGAGGCACATACAAAATATGTTTGTGTCTCTGCGTTTTGAGTTTGGTAACAGTTGTACGTGATGTTGATACAGTCACCGTCGTAAGAAACAGCGTCCAGTAAAACTATACAACCTTAGGGCGTATCAACTCATTGTGTAATCTGTGTAAGTTTATACAGAGCTTAAATTCATGTAGGGTGCCTTTATGCAAAACACAGTTTTTGCCGACACTAAATTAGCTAACGTTAGACCAGCTTTACGTAGTTGGCAGTGGCGGCAACATAGCACGATATGAAACGGCAAGCGTGGGCTTACGTCTTTATTTCGCCGTTTTACATCATGTTTATTATCTTCGGCCTCATACCCATTGGCTTTTCACTCTTTTTAGCGTTTCATAACTGGGACGGTCTAGGCCCATTTAAATTTGTTGGCTGGCGCAATTTTGCTCACCTGGCAACACCTGGTGGCAGTGCGTTCTGGCAGTCCATGTTAAACAGCTTTACGCTTATTTTGATGTACGTACCTTTGCTTACGTTTTTGGCACTTGTTGTGGCTGCGCTCTTAAATTCTAAGATGGTTCGCGGGTTCCGCATCTACCGCATGTTGATTTTTGCGCCTTTTGTGACGTCTACCATTGCAGCGGGGTTTGTCTTTCAGATGCTACTTAGCAGTGAAGGACTGTTCAACACGTTTTTTGAGGCCTTTGGGTTGCCGCCAGTACCCTGGCTTAATACCATCTGGGGCGCTCGAGCCTCACTTAGCTTGCTAGTTATATGGAGCGGTCTTGGCTACAACGTCATCATCATGCTTTCGGGTCTGCAAACGATTCCCAAAGAGCTAAGTGAAGCCGCAGCAATTGACGGTGCTGACCCAATACGTCGTTTCTTCTTAATTACTATTCCACTAATGCGGCCTATCATCCTCTTCTCAACGGTCTTTTCGGTCGTTGGTGCGTTTGCTTTGTTTGATGCCGTCGTTGCGTTAGGACGCGGACCACTGCGGGCCAATGTAACACCCCTAGTACAAATTTTTGATGTTGCCTTTAACCAATTTGAATATGGCCGCGCATCTGCCCAAGCGTACATATATTTCCTCGTGATCTTTTTGCTCACAGCTATTCAGTTTCGCGTCTTAGGACGGGATAGCCGATGAAAAAGCAGCTTCTCTACCTCGTTTGTGTGCTGGGGCTTTTGCAATGGAGTCATGCCACTGCCCAGAATGCTGCTGTTCCGCAGGAAACCGGCTTGATTTTTGTTGATGAAACAGGAGAAGTAAGTGAACGCGCAGTTGAAAGCGCTGCCCAGCCTCTTATAGCGAGAGATGCCCTAGTTGCTGTTTACGCTGTACCGGAGGGGCTTGTCCCGAGCATGAACGACCTGTTACAAGCAGATGGCATCACGGGCACGCTGCCTGCCAACGCAATGGTCATATTTGTCTCTGGTCAAAATGCGTTTAGCTTTCTTCGCTTTGGGAGCGACTGGGCACCTCAACTTGGTAGCCAGACTGCGGCACTGCGCAACCAGCAGATTAAGCCTGCGCTCGAGCAACAAAACTATGAAGCTGCCGTACTAGCTGCACTTCATACACTAGACGGGTTACTCGCAGGGAGTGTTGCGCCGGTAGATCGTGCTGACGTCCTTAAACCAGACCTTTCACCTATCCGCACCGGTGCCGCAGGCCTAGGGTTACTCGTATTGACTATCTTTGTAGGGCGGATGATTACAACAAAACGTCCAGGACTAGCTGCTAGTGAGGTGGCAATTTACGGATTACTAACAGTACTAGCTATCTATTCCATCTTGCCATTTGTCTGGATGATAAGCAGTAGCTTTAAGCCCCTAGCAGAAATTTTTCAGCGTCCGCCGCAGTTAATTACAGAAAATATGAACCTAAATGCCTACCGTTTCGCAGTGCGTATTGGCGTATGGCGTGCGCTGCTTAACACCTTTGTGATTGCAGGGGTGTTTACAGTGATCACACTTTTCTTCTCTACAATGGCTGGTTTTGGGTTTTCTAAATACCAATTTCCAGGCCGCAAGTGGCTTTTTGGAGTGCTACTTGCCATCATGTTGGTACCGGGTGCTGTCACTATTGTGCCAACCTATATCCTCATGTTGGAATTTGGTTGGATTGACACCATTCTCCCGCTAGTCGTACCTGGTGCAGCCAACGCCTACGCCATCTTTTTTATGCGGCAGTACGTTCTAGCGATTCCTGATGAATTAATTGATGCGGCCCGCATGGATGGATGCAGTGAATTTGGCATCTACCGGCGCATTATCGTGCCGCTGGTGACACCAGGCATGGTTAGCCTTGGGCTTATTTCGTTTATGGCAATGTGGAATAACTACCTTGGCCCGCTCATATACCTGCGCTCGCCTGACAACTTCACGTTGCCACTACTGCAGATGAACATTGTCGGTGAAATTAGCTCAGCTCGCCCTTGGCCGGAGTGGATGGCTGTTGGCGTTATAAGTGTCGCGCCCACGTTAATTATCTATGCACTTTTTCAACGCCGTTTCACTGAAGGAATTGCCGCAGGTGCCGTTAAGACCTAACATCTTTTCCAGTTAATTCGTCAACCAGCTAACCCACCTAGTAAAAGGTACTAGCCAAGCAAGCTAGGTCTAGTAATAGTTACTAAGGCGAGTTGAAATAATTGGCAGTTATGCGAGATGTTGTTACAGACGTCCTATACGTTGTCATCGTGCAGCGTCATCATGCAGCCGCCAGAGAAAAGGGTAGAAAGGGCGCTAGAGAGAGAATATCAAAGACCATATATATCAGTGAATTGTGATGTTACTAGACATAAAGCTCGTAGGGGTCTCGTGTTTAGTCAAAATTGGCACCGCATCATCACATTAACTGCGCACTGAAGATGATTTCAAGAAAGCACGCTGGAGACTTTTTTAGAACATCACATAACGTGATGAGTTTGGCTCATATTTACCTTAACCATGCAGTCTTACAGCGTATACATCGAACCTACATACCAAACGTCATAACCAGAGGACACACTATGCACAATCACTTCTACTGGGGTGTTGATTACTACCCTGAACATTGGCCTGAAACACGTTGGGAAGAAGACGCCCGCCTCATGCGTGCAGCGGGGTTCAACGTCGTACGCCTAGCAGAATTTGCGTGGAGTTTACTTGAACCAAGTGACGGTGAATTTGAGTTTGCTTGGTTGGATAATGCCGTAGAGGTACTTGCTAACGAGGGCCTCGAGATCATCCTCAGCACACCGTCCGCGTCGGTACCACCTTGGTTGTTTCATGCCCACCCTGACATTGCCATCGTTGATGCAGATGGCACACCCCGAACCTATGGTAGCCGGCGCGACGCAACGCCTGCGTCTGCAACATACCGAGACTATGCAGTGCGCGTTGCAACTCGAATGGCGCAGCACTATGCAGATAATCCGCACGTTATTGGCTGGCAGATTGACAACGAATTTGGCGATCGGGACTATTCTGATAACGCCCGACGTGCTTTCCAAGTGTGGTTGGAAGGGCGATACGGTACGCTCGAGGCGCTCAATACCACCTGGGGCACGCGCTTTTGGAGCCATGTTTACACAACTTGGCAGGAGATCCCTGTACCGCGCAGCACCAGCCACACCTTGCACAACCCCTCCTTACACCTAGACTATGACCGCTTTTTGTCAGACTGTTACGTTGACTTTCAACAGGCTCAGATTGATGTTATACGTTCTGTGGTACCTGCCGAGCACTTTATTACGCACAATTTTCAGGGCTTTACCTATCCTGATCTCAACCTTACAGACCTAGCTTCCCCGCTGGATTTTGTGAGTTGGGACAACTACCCAAGTGCGTTCTGGCGCGACAATACTCACGCTGTGCCGGCCGATGTTGCTCTAAATCACGCTAGTATGTGGGGACTAAAAAGCCAAAACTTCTGGGTGATGGAGCAGCAAAGCGGTGCGAGTGGTTGGCAAACTATTGGCCCAACGCCCAAAGCAGGTCAGGTTGCGCTGTGGACGTGGCAAGCGGTTGCACATGGTGCCAACGGAATCGTATTCTTTCGTTGGCGTACAAACCCTTATGGGGCAGAGCAAAATTGGCACGGTATTTTACATACAGATGGTCAGCCGAACCGCCGCTACTACGAAATCCTCGAGATGGGTCAGCAGATCCGTCAACTAGCTGAGCAAATTGCCACAACTGAACCTGTCTATGATCTAGCAATACTCCATGACTACGACACACGCTTTTCGTTTCAGATCCAACCTGATAACCCGCATTTTAGCTACGAAGAACACGTTGCAGACTACTACCGTGTGTTGCACGCCCAAGGTTTAACACCAGCGGTACTTCCTACGTCAGCCACATGGGAAGACAAACCATTGGTGATTGTCCCTGCCTTGCGATTAGTTGACGAAGAGCTAGCGGGACGCTTTAGAGCGTACGTTGAAGCTGGGGGTGTACTTGTACTAACGGTGCGTTCGGGTACTCGAGACTTACACAACGCCATTGTAAAAAGTCCGTTCCCAGGACTACTTACAGACCTGTGTGGTGCGACAGTCAGCGAATACGATTCAATATGTGACGGCTCACTGCTACCCGTTATCTTTCAGGATTTAGTAACACCTGAATGCCAAAGCGGTCATCAACCCAGTTACCAGAGTAGTCATCAAAGCAGTCATCAACCCGAAAAACATGCCCACGCACGGGTGTGGTGTGACGTGTTAGATGCCAAAGAAGCACAGGTTTTGGCAACCTACGCGAGTGGCGCGTATGATGGAATGCCAGCCGTGACTCTGCACCAGGTTGGGCGGGGAACTGTAATTTACGCGGGCAGTGTCGGTGATGATGCATTTGTAACAAGCGTGTTAGCACAGGCCCTCAACCTCGCAAATATTCAACCCATCTTAGATACATCCAACTTGCCAATGGTTGAAGTTGCGCACAGGCGCGGTGCAGAGGGTGTTCTAACGTTTGTCATGAATCACAGTCCCCAACAGGTGGACGTTGACCTTCATGATGCTGCCTACAATCTGCTCAACCACACAATACATCAACAGAAGATTGTGCTGGGCACATACGACGTAGCTTTACTGCAACGTCAGCCGGCTGCGGTCATTGGGTAACTAGTGAAACGTGATGATGATGCATAAAGACCTTCCTGCAATGCGCTATACCGTCACAGAATGGAGTTACACCTCCACCGTTCAGCGTGATGATCCTTTCAATACAGTTGACCTAGACGTCGTCTTTACACACGAAAACGGCGACACGTGGCACGTTCCTGCGTATTGGGCTGGAAGCGGCGAATGGCGTGTCCGTTTTGCGCCCCCACTTCCGGGGCGTTACAGCTACACAAGCACGTGTACAGATGTAAATGACCCTGCGCTGCACAATCTTTCGGGTAGCCTCATTGCCCGTCCGTATGAGGGCGATAACCCCATCTTGAAGCATGGCCCTTTACAAGTTGCCCCATCGCAAAGGAGCTTTGCACTCGCTGATGGCACGCCATTCTTATGGTTAGGTGATACCTGGTGGTTTGCACTGACCCAACGCTGTTCGTGGCCGGAAGACTTCCAGTTGGTTACTGCCGACCGCAGTGCCAAAGGGTTTAACGTCGCCAAGCTCGCCGCTGGGTTGTTTCCAGATATGGAGATCTTCGACCAGCGCAGCGCCAACGAGGGCGGTTACGCTTGGGAACAAGACTTCGCGTGCATCAACCCTAGCTTTTTTGACATGGCAGATTTACGTGTGCAGTGGTTAGTGCGTTCAGGTATTGTGCCGTGCATCGTAGGCAGTTGGGGCTACCACTTGCCGATGCTTGGTAGCACGCGCATGAAAAAATATTGGCGCTACCTCATTGCACGTTGGGCAGCTTATCCGGTTGTCTGGGGCCTAGCGGGTGAACTTGCCATGCCTTACTACCTAGATGAAAAATTTGGTACGGGTGACGATCCTGACCTAGCTGAGGCATGGGTTGATATAGGGTACTACGTGCGCGAGACCGATCCTTATAAGAGGTTACTAACGGTGCATCCTTCATCCAATAATCCTGGACGTGACCAAGTTACAGACGACGGCTTTATGGACTTTGAGATGCTTCAACCGGGTCATGACGGTCATGCCAGTGTCACATCAATGCTGAAAGTCCTGACTGAACAACGCACCTGCACACCAACAATGCCTGTACTGGTTGATGAGATCAACTACGAGGCACAGGTTTTTGCCTCGCATGAAGACATGCAACGGCTTGCGTTTTGGTCAGCAATTTTGTCTGGGTCAGCAGGGTTCACCTATGGCAGTAGTCTTTGGGCGTTTATCTCAGACGCCTATCCTTGGGGGCCGTCGCCGCACGGCGTAACGTGGACAGATATGCCCTGGTTAGACGCAATTAAGCTACCTGGCGCGGTGCAGATTAGCTTTGCCAAACAGCTACTAGAACTTTATGAATGGTGGCGGTTTGAACCACATCAGGACTGGGTTGACCCTGCAGGTGGCCACAACAACCTCGCTGGCATGTTTGCCACCGGCATCCCTGGCGAGGTGCGCTTTGTCTATTCATTGGCGCCTTCGTGGCCGTGGGACAAGGTACGCAAGTGTGTAACCTCACTTGAAGCTGGCATAAGCTACCGCGCATGTTTCTGGGATCCGCGCACTGCACATAAGCACGACATTGGCATGGTAGACGCGGACACTGAAGGGCGCTGGATGATTCCCCTCGAGCCAACCCTTCACGACTGGGTCATCATCTTAGAGAAAGTGACATAATTATTATTTTAGGAACCTTATCATGATCAAAGACCAACCTTGCCCTGACGACCAAATTGCCCGCTACACCTGCTACAGAGCCAGTAAACCAATTACAGTGGATGGCGATCTAACCAAACCCGTCTGGCAAAACGCACCAAAATCATTACGTTTTGTAGACATGGCGGCTGGCACGCCAGGCTATTACGACACACGCATGGCCTCACTGTGGGACGATAAGTTTCTCTATATTGCGTTTTGGGTAGAAGAACCTTTTGTAGACGCACGTCATACTGAACGCGACGCCATTATCTTTCAGGAAAACGATGTCGAGGTGTTTATTGATGGCGGTGACTGCTACTACGAGCTCGAGATCAACGCCCTCGGCACACCCTATGAGGTCATGTTTATTTGGCGCGATGCCTATGCCCGCGGCGGACGTTTTGACGTGCCAGAATTTGATGTGCTAAACCGCCGCGTTTACACCTTTGGCGGCGACTATGACCGACACCCAGCCTCGTTTTGGCAGGGTACGCATCCGCGTGGGACACGCTGGGCGTTCTTAGATTGGGACTTTCCAGGCTTGCAGGTGGCCACGCACATTGACGGTACCCTCAACGACCACAGCGATGTGGACAGTGGTTGGACTGCCGAGCTTGCACTCCCGTGGTCTGGCATGACCTGGCTTGCTGGTGGGCGCAACCTGCCTCCAAAGCACGGCGACTTGTGGACGCTTTCAAAAGCTAAGCAATGCCGGTCACGAAGTACAACCACATCCCGCTTGGGTGATGAGTCCACACGGTATCTACGATACGCACAAACCTGAATGTTTTCCCTACGTCACATTCTCAACGACAAATGTAGATGACCTTGTAGGAGCCGGTTAACCTATGCGAGTTGCTGTGGGTGGAATTGCCATTGAATGCTGCACCTTTTCTCCGCTAGCAACGTGTTTAGATGATTTGACGATCTTGCGTGATGACGCACTGCTAGCTCAATATCCTTTTTTGGAGGAGCACGAAGATGTAGCGTGTGTACCACTACTGCGGGCCAAGGCTACGCCAGGCGGCTCTCTTAAGCCAGAGGTTTACAGCCAGATTAAAGCTGAGTTTCTGACAAGGCTCGAGCAGGCCGGACCGTGGGACGGTGTCTACCTTGACATGCACGGTGCCCTGCACGTCTCTAATATGGAAGACGCCGAAGGTGATTGGATGACTGCTGTTCGCGATGTTGTTGGACCTGACTGCCTCATTGCAGCTAGCTACGACCTACATGGCAACGTCTCAGAACGTGTGATTGCAGGACTGGACATTTTGACTGCCTACCGCACGGCACCTCACACAGACGTTGACGCAACACGTGCTAGAGCCTTCAACCTCTTAACACACTGCCTTCATGACAACATCCAGCCTGTGTGTGAGTTTGTCCCTATACCGATGCTCCTGCCTGGGGAAATGGCGATGACAACTGCCGAACCTACCCAAAGGTTGTATGCGGGATTGCCACAGGTAGTAGCACAGTACAACCTACTTGATGCGTCCTATTTGGTTGGTTATGCCTGGGCAGATGAGCCACGCGTTGGGGCGTCGGCTGTTGCTATTGGACTGGACACATATAACGTGCGTCGTTCACTTCAAGCACTTGCCACAGACTGGTGGGAACAGCGCACCAGCTTTAGATTTGGCATGACAACTGGGGATACCAACGCATGTATTAGGATGGCGCAGGCTGCTGTTCAGCACGGCGCACCCGTGTTTATTAGCGATGCTAGCGATAACATCACTGGCGGTGGAGTTGGGGATGTGCCGTTTGTGTTATCGGGTATGCTGGACGCAAACCTACAAAACGCGGTCTATGCATCAATTGTAGATGCAGAGGCAATTGAAACGTGCTTAGCAGCAGGTGTTGGCAGTGACGTTACGGTACCCCTCGGCGGAAAACTCGATACGGCGCACGGTACACCCCTTTGGGTAACTGGCACCGTTGTGCGCTTCAACAAACACAACCCTCTAAATGTGATGGTTGTCCTGCAACTTGGTGGCGTGCAGGTAGTTGTAACGCAACGCCGGACTGCGTTTACAACACTTGAGCAGTTTCAAGACCTTGGCATTGGGCTAAGTTCTTGTGAGGTTGTCGGGATAAAACTTGGCTATCTGTTTCCAGAATTACAGCAAATTGCCAAGCAAGCGTTCCTTGCGTTCAGTCCGGGGGCAATTAACCCAGATGTACACCAACTACCCTACCAGCGTTTGACACGTCCCATCTATCCGCTAGATGGTGATATGAAATGGGAACCGGACGTTCACCTCAAAACTCAATAAGATTTTGTAGCGTAAGAACCTCAACAGGTTTGTGACTAATATCTTGAATACGGCGTGCAAGCCAACTGTCCGTGCTCGAGCCTTCATCTGCTATAAACACAAGCTTGCTCACACTGCCTCGACGACTCATAAGCCGAGCTGCCCCAAGCACTTCTAGGTCGCTCTCAAGCAGATTCATCTCTAAACGGCGGCCTTCATCGTGTAAGCTGGTGGGTTCAAATTGCCCTTGATGGATAATGTGCTCGTCTTTGTTGAAGAGTTGCTCGAGCAATTCCTCTTCCAAATATCCCAAGTTCCACGGCTGCGCCACCACCCCAACTGTCGTGTGGGACGCACGTTGCCAAGTCACAGGCTGAGCGCGCAGCGAAAAGCTACCCACCCGCCCGCGCCAACTCTGCCAAACGCGCCGCACCTGACCAGGGTTGTGGAGTAACCCTGTAAGTAATGTCGTGGCGGTGCCTTCAAATGCAGCAAAACTGGCATCACTTGGCCCTGTTGGAAGTCCCATAGGCACAGCTAAAAGCGGTGGCAACGCACGAAACCGCGCTTGTAACACTTCTGGAAACGAGGCCAGCCAAGGGTCTTGGGCAGCACCTTTGTGAACAGGATTGTGGACATCTGCCTCAGGATTCACTTGCGGTACAAGTAACGCGTCACAGTCTTGTAGCACAAGGGCTTCAGCCGCGGCAAGTTGGAACGCGCGCGGGCCAATCTCTGCAATGTCCGAATGCGTGAGCTGGGCACGAACGGCCTCAGCAGATGCTCGCACAGGCGTAAGCTCAGCAGCCTCAGCTAGCCCCTGCCAAAACGCCCCGTAGCGCCACCAACACAAGTATGTAAGCAAACCTAGTCGCACAAGTTAGTAGTCTAGCACGCTAGGAGATTAAGTTGGTCCTCGAGCAACTGCCAAATCATACTGAGATGGCTACTGGAGACCTATTGATAATTTATGTAAGGCAGGTCCTTCTTCGACCATGAGTTTAGTATGGTACATACGCAATTTTTGAGCTTGATAAAGGCGATCAGTAGCATCTGAACTAAAGTACTGACACGCCATAATTTCATCAGTCAACACAGGCTGAGGAACAATATTTACAGTGGGCTGCGCCAGCCACACGTACCGAGCAATGTACTCACCTCGTTCTAAGATGCCCACGTAGGTGTTGACATAACTCAGTAAGGTGACATCTAGGCCGGTTTCTTCTTTGGCTTCGCGACGCGCTGCTTGCTCGAGGGGTTCATTAGGCTCAACACTGCCTGCTGGAATGTGCCACAATCCAACTGCGCCGGGCTTTTTTTCTTGCACAAGCAAGACATGACCGTCAGCATTGATAATTACCACACTAGCGCTACGAACAGCTATGGGAAGATGCGACGTCTGATCGTACTGCACAGGTATCAAAGACTTATGACGACACGAGTTGCTGAGCTAGTTAAGACGACTGACCACTTTGCCGTGCTTGAGCAAAAAACGATGGTCACGATAAGTTGCTGAGCTAGTTAAGACGACTGACCACTACCAAGTTCAAACGCACCGCCAATACAGTGCAAGTTCACCGTAAGAAAGTCGTAGGTAGCAACAACTGGCGCAGCACTGAGATCGTGTGAGTTGACTATGTTGGCAAGTTTTACGTTTCGTAAAGACTGAAACGCATGACTTGCTAGGGTATTACTTAGGTGATCTGAAAAGCGCATTTGCGGTGCTAGTTGCATATCACCATAGATGACATAATTATTGTATAGCAAGTACACTGTACGCTGAGGCAGCGGACCACTGATAGGCTCGTCGATCCGTCCACCCTGAATCCACACGATGCGCTCTTTAGGAATAGAAAACATGTTGAGCGGTTCATCATCGGTTAGCCCCAAAGACTCGTCGATAGTATCTTTGATAATCGACTCAGCGCTGTGAGGGTTCGTGTCAGCACGACCCACGTTACCTACCGTAGTTCCCACCGTAGGTGCTGCCGTATCTGGTACAGCTGGTCTAGTTGGGCTGAGGGTAGCACCTAGGGTAAGCGGACTTAGCATGTTGGCATCTTGCTGAGCTTTAAACGCTTCCGGCAACATTTCTGAGCCTTGCTGTGTTTGTTTTAGGAGGGCGTCATAGTATGCGTCGTGCTGAATCATGAATGTGTCTACCAAGGTAAGGCAGGTGCGGTCAGCGCGGTTGAGCATTTTAGCAGTGTCTAACCGAGGTGGCAAAGGTAAACTGCCACACACAACAAAATCTTGCGTGTATACACACGTCTCAAACAAGTCAACGGCAGCTTTAAGCATAGGAGTAGTGTAGCACGTGTATGCAGTTACCGTTTCCCAAGTTTTTCATGTGCTGTGTATGCTCTTGGATGTAGAACTAGCTACACGGGGTGTCGCTAAGAACACGTTTTGTAGACTTTAAGTCAGACTATCTCAAATGCTTTAGGTTGGGTTAAGCCTACAAGGTGATAAAACTTGCTTGACTATGGCAATGGGCATATTATCGTTGTACACAACATCTTGAACCGCACTTGCGTCCAAGTTATGCTGTTTAGCAAACGTATCTACACCACCAACGCGCTCGAGCCAACCCCTTAGTGCCTGCTGAACATCTTGAAAGCTTACAGTTCCCTCTTGCAGGTACTCTTCGAGGACAACCTGAAAATAAGCACGTGCCACCTCAGGATCATTATCAAAAAGTTCTTGTTGAAACGTTGCTAAGCTTTGATAAGGCATCCTTACCCCTTACTTGCTAGATAATCTTGAAAATATTTTTTAGCTCTAGCAATGTCGTGCGTTTGTCTTTTTTTATTGCCTGCTTCTAGCAATACAACAACTTGCGCGCCATCTTCAGCAAAGTACACGCGGTAGCCCGTAGCAAAGAAAAACCGCAATTCAAAGATACCCTCACCTAGTGCCGTTGCGTCACCATAATAACCCTTAGTGAGTCGCTCGAGCCGGCGCAAAATACGCGCTTTTGTCGTAGCATCTTTAAATTTTGCCAACCACTTACCTACTGGACAGGTACCACTTGCTGTCTTGTACAGAATAACCTCTTTTTCCACGATTTAAGTGAGCCGTTCTACCTTCCCCATCTTTTGGGTGATGTCCGCGGTCACCAAACTTATCGTACACACCTTTTGCAACAGCACAATGACATCTTCTTTGTAATCGGCAAAGTGGTGGGTATCAAATTTTTCGCGACTGGTTGGGTCACGTGGTTTTTTCCCTTTATATCTGTCCAGCACCCATTCCAATACCAAACGGTTGCCCAGTTTGTAGTTCCACGCTGCTGGTATATTTTCTAAGCTAGCGACATCGTTGTAGTACTCTTTAATACACCGCAGCGACATGCTTAGCCTGCTTTCTTAGCAATGATGGAGTTAATGTTTTATCACGTATATTTTGAATTAGCATATAAGTATATCAGCACGTTCATGAGGAGTTGTGTCTTTCTTTAGATGAACATCTGTACTTTGCGCAGTGTAACCTCGGCCGGACCACAGAACTAAGCTACAGAACATAAGTCATTGAACTTAACCACGGGGCTAACTAACGGGGCTAACTAACGGGGCTAACTAACGGGGCTAACTAACGGGGCTAAACCACAGCAATAACACACGATTTCAGGTAGGCTAGGCTAATGGTGGACAAGACAACAGTTAGTGCGAGTCGCGTATACAAATTACGTTACGCAACGTCCGAAAGTCGTCGATGAGTAGTTCAGACAACGCCCAAGCAACCGGATTGTTTGCGTCAGATGCTAAGACTCAGACTGGCTCGAGTAACCTAGCGCAAGCAGATACCCGTCACCGCATTGTCATTATTGACGGACACGCGTTAGCCTTTCGCAGTTATTACGCTATCCGCGACCTTACTAACAGTAAAGGTGAATCGACGAACGCTGTTTACGGATTTTTGCGGGCTTTACTGCGCATTTTGTCTGAAGAAGATGAGCGGGATGCTACAGTTGTTACCTTTGACGCCTCGGAGCAAACCTTTCGCCATGAGCAGTACAAAGATTACAAAGCTGGGCGCGCGCCCGTGCCGGACGACCTTCCGGGGCAAATTGATACTATCAAGCAAATTGTCACCTTGTTGGGCTTGTATCAGATTGAGCAAGAAGGTTTAGAGGCAGATGACCTGTTTGGCACCATCGCCACTAAAGCTGCGGCACTAGGTTACAACGTTGAGATTGTTACCAGCGACCGCGACGCCTACCAGCTGGTGTCTGAACACATTTGCGTGCGCGGGCTGGACAAACGCGACCGTTTTGGCCCAAGTGATGTCTTTGAAAAATACGGCGTGCGGGTCGATCAGTGGATTGACTACCGCGCGCTTATTGGTGACCCGTCAGACAATATTCCCGGTGCTAAGGGCATCGGCCCGGTCACGGCTAAAAAGTTACTCCAGACCTACGACACGCTAGATACTATTTTGGATGACCTCGACAACGTGAAACCGCCCAAAGTGGCGGACAAAGTCCGGGCCAGTTTAGAAGATGTTAAGTTTTCCAAACATCTCTCCAAAATTTTGGTGGATGTTGACATCAACATGGATATTGCCAACTGGGCGGACCGGCAAATGGATGATGCGGGTCTCACTGAGGTGCTCAGCAAGCTCGAGTTCAACAGCATGATGCGCGAACTGGGTTTGTCCAAGCAAAATACCTACGACCCCATCAGTTGGCAAAACGCCTTTTTTGGCACGGTGGGTTATGTACTCTCCAGCGAGAACCCTATGACAGCCGAACTGGTGGAACTATCTATTGCGAATGCTGGTACGGTTGCCACGACGACGGATAAAGACGAGATGCTCGAGTACCTATCTTCTGCAGGCACCATCGACGCCTGTGATGCCAAGCGTTTGTGTGTTTGGGCCGCGTGTCAGGGAATAAACTGCACCCCAGGTGATGACCCCTTGCTGATGGATTACGTGCTAGACACCAACGCCCCGCCAATTAACGCACTAGCCAACCGCGAAGTGGCGGGCGAATGGGGCGACAACGCGGCAACCCGCGCCAGTGTTACTGCTGAACTGCTTAAAACCCTGCCAAGTAAAGTCGAAGGGCAACAACAAGAACTTTATGAAACGCTCGAGAAACCCATGGCGGCTGTCTTGGTAGATATGGAACACACAGGCATCAGCTTGGACGTGCCGTTTTTAGAAGCGCAAGCAGCCAGCCTCGAAGCCAACCTCACCCGCCTTGAAGACGAAGTACGCACCGTTGCTGAAGACGACACCCTCAACGTTAACTCGCGTGACCAAATTGCCAACTTGCTCTACGACAAACTGGCGCTTGAGTCAGGCAAAAAAACGTCTACTGGGAAGCGTTCAACAGCCGTAGCTGCACTTGAACCCTTGCGTGCCCAACATGAGGTCGTTGGCAAAATTCTCGAGTACCGTGAACTTGCTAAGCTTAAAAGTACCTACCTCGAGCCACTTCCTAAACTTATTAACCCCACCACAGGGCGGCTCCACACCACGTTCAATCAAACGGTGGTGGCAACCGGGCGGCTTTCCAGCACCAACCCCAACTTGCAAAATATTCCTATTCGTACCGACATTGGTCGGCAGATTCGCAAAGGGTTTATCGCTGCTCCTGAACACACGTTATTGATAGCTGACTACTCGCAGATTGAGTTGCGTATTTTGGCTCACATGGCCAAAGAACCTGCTTTAGTTGATGCGTTCAAGGGCGGCGAAGACATTCACCGCCGTACTGCTGCGGAGGTTTACGGAACCTCACCCGAAGACGTTGACCCAACTATGCGTCGTATCGCCAAGATCATCAACTTTGGCGTGTTGTACGGCATGTCAGCCCATAGGCTTGCTAAAGAACTAGAAATCCCCTACGACGAAGCAGATGCGTTCATTAGCACCTATTTTGCGCGCTACCCGAACGTGCAGGGTTACATTGACACCACACTGGAGTACGCCCGCAAACATGGCTATGTTGAGACCTTACTCGGGCGTCGCCGCAGCATTCCCGACATCAACGCCAAAAACCGCAACAAGCGCGAATATGCTGAGCGCACTGCCTACAACATGCCCATTCAAGGCACCGCTGCCGACATTATGAAACTGGCCATGATTGCGATGCACCCCAAATTAGCTGAGGTTGATGCCAAATTGCTCCTCCAAGTTCACGATGAAATTATTGTTGAAGCGCCAAAAAGTGCCGCTGAGAACGCCAAAGAAATTATCGAAACAACCATGCGCGAAGCCTACGCACTCGATGTACCGCTCGTCGCTGAGGTTGGCATAGGGGAAAACTGGCTAGTGGCGAAGTAGTTCAAGGTAGTGTTAAAGCCCGTTAAGTGTCAATAGTTGCAAGCATTATCGGTCTGTGACATCACTTCATGTTGTCGTATTGATATTGAACCAAAGGATGCTTGTTATGGATTCATCTTGAGAAGGCTGCCTGAAAATTGATAGGCCACTAAACCGATTATTGTGATGCAGTGAGCTAACTTTGTTGTGGAGCTGCGCAGCTTCCACGTTTGATGAGCTTGCCAGGGAAGCGTACCTGTTCAGCAGGACGGTTAGGTGTTTTGATTTCGCGCAGCACTATTTCAGCAGCAGCCCTGCCCATCTCTTCAACAGGTTGCGCAATAACATCAATGGCGGGGGCTACCATGTGGGTCCATGCGTAGTTGTCAAAACTGAGTAGCGAGATATCTTGAGGTAGCTCGAGCTCCCGTTGGGCCGGTTGAAAAGGGAAATGCGTGGTTGTGGTCGTGGAACTTAGCCATTCCCAGCTCGAGCCAGTCCCAAGAAGCTGCTTTTAGATTTATGACGTGGGCAACCTCAAAAGAGTACATCAACTTGGTTGCTGAAGCCAGAGGCTGGGCGGCTGTGCCTTCAGGTACGCGCGTTTCAACCTACGAAACCCCAGAATATGCCGAAGCAGCTCCGTTTGCACCTATCGTTTTAAATGCTATTGAAAGTGTTGATCCAACTGACGCTACAGCTAACCCTCAGATTGCGCCCGGCGTGCAGTTTGTGCAGATTCCAGAGTTTCAAGGCATTGGTAACGATGTTGCCCAAATAGTCTCTGAAATTCTGTCGGGTGGTGTGAGTGTTGAAAACGGTCTAGCTCGAGCCCAACGACTTGCTGACGACGCCATGTTGGATGCAGGGTATTACTAAGCCAAGTTTGTAAGTTGATGTGGCTGACTGGCGTATTAAGTCACGCCAAGTTACCAAGCTCGTTACAGGTAAAGGATGTTACAGGTGGGGTTTTCTCCACCTGTAAGTTTTAAGTCTTTGAGTCACTGCGACTATATCGTGATGACACTCAACGTTGCATGACATCTAATGTTGATAGTTGCTGAGACGTCAACTTATGGGTCATATTCCAGCCAAAACACGTTACAAAAGATGATGCTGTAAGACCTAACCACCTCTTAACTATTAGCAAGACGCCCTAGTTAGTCTCGACTGAGGTTCAACCCTCATCTTGCCTCGAGGAGGACATTGATGGCAGACAATATGCCACTTGACGCTAGTAGCTCAACTACGGACACTTCTACCGAAGCCGCAACTCAACAGTCACAACCTTATAAACAAAAATGGCGTAAGTTTTTGTCGTCGCCGGGTATCTTGTTTCTGGTGCTAGTTACGCAAGTCCCCTTTGCCTTAGCAATCTGGTTCTCATTTACTAACTGGAACCTGTTGAGACCTGGCTCAGAGGGCTTTATAGGCTTTAGCAGGATGTGGCGCAACTATTCGCGCATTCTTACCAACGTTGACTTTATTCCCGTCATTATCAATACGGTAGTGCTCACGCTATCTGTTGTGGTCATTACCTTTGTGCTGGGGTTGGGCTTTGCACTGCTGCTCAACCGACCTTTTATTGGCCGGGCGCTAGCACGCACGCTGTTTATTTCACCTTTTTTAATGATGCCAGTTGCTGCTGCGGTGCTGTGGAAAAACATCATGCTAGACCCATCGTTTGGCTTTGTCTCCTACTATTTGAGATTTTTGGGCATTCAAAACTTTTATGCGCTCGAGGCCTTCCCTATGTTTACGGTCATTAGTATTGTGTCGTGGCAGTGGACACCTTTTGTAATGCTTATTTTGCTAGCGGGTTTGCAGAGTTTACCCGAATCCAACCTCGAGGCAGCCAAAATTGATGGTGCCAGCGGGTTTAGCATGTTCCGCCACATCATCTTTCCGCATTTGACGCGTTTTGTAGAAATTGCGCTGCTACTTGAAACAATTTTTATTTTGAGTGAGTTTGGCACCATTTTTGTGACGACTGCAGGTGGTCCCGGTATTCGCACCACAAACTTGCCGTATCAGATCTACTTAGAAGCCTTTTCACGTTGGAACGTTGGGCGCGCTAGCGCTTACGGTATTTTTGCAGTTATTTTAGCCAATATTGTCATTATGCTCTTTTTGAATGTACTACGCCGCAATTCAAAATCTGCGGAGGTGACCATATGAAACCCGGTAGCTCGAGGCTTAGTACGATCCTGTTGAACACGGTGACGCTCCTTTTAGCGTTTGCGATGTTCTTCCCAATTTTGTGGATGTTCATGACCTCATTTAAAACTGAACAACTTGCCATTCAAATGCCCCCGCAATTTTTCTTTGACCCAACCTTGGAAAACTGGCGTAGTGCACTTACCAATTCGCCGTTTTTAGAATACCTACAAAACACGGTTCTCATCACCTTTTTTGCGATTTTGCTGTCACTGGTTTTGGGAGTTCCTACAGCGTATGCAATGGCCTTTTACCAAACCAAGCGTACCGACTCGTCTCTGTTGTGGATGATGTCAACCCGCATGTTGCCGCCAGCTGGGGTGATTGTGCCGCTCTACGTGCTTTTTCTCAACCTTAATTTGCTGGACACGCACTTGGGGCTTGTTATTCTATATGCAGGCATGAACTTTCCGCTCGTTGTTTGGATGTTGCGGTCGTTTATGCTAGAAGTGCCTTACGAGGTGATTGAAGCAGCGCGGTTAGACGGCGTGACCTTAGTTCAAGAGTTTACCAAGGTCATTTTGCCCTTACTTATTCCCGGCTTAGCTGCCACAGCACTTTTAGCGATGATTTTTACCTGGAATGAGTTCTTTTTAGCTGTTAACTTGACTAGTCGTGACGCTGCACCGCTGTCGGTATATATCTCTACTTTCAAAGCAGCTCAAGGTGATTTGTTCTTAGCCAAGATGTCCGCAGCAGCGACGGCGGCAGTTATTCCTGTGCTGGTAGCAGGATGGGTTGCCCAGCGGCAACTAGTAACTGGCTTAACGATGGGTGCAATTAAGTAGCAAAATTAAATTTTATAAGCATGTAAGTATGGGAGATGACACAAATGCAGGCTGCACAGATTATGCGCCCCAAGGAAGGTAGGGTGCTCGAGCAAGCACCTCCCCAGATCACCTCAGATGATGTTTTGATTGAAGTCAAAAACGCAGGTATCTGCGGGACGGACTTGCACATCTGGCATGGGTCGTATGCCCTTGCTCAGTATCCATTGGTGCCCGGTCACGAGTTTAGCGGCGTAGTTGCCGCCGTTGGTAGTGAAGTAGAGCGCTTCAAAGTTGGTGACCGCGTGACGGCGGATCCTAACCTGCCTTGCTATCACTGTACGTTTTGCCAGCAGCGGCACTTTAACCAGTGTCAAAACTTACAAGCTATTGGTGTAACGCGGCATGGTGCGTTTGCTAACTTTGTGAACGTACCTGCCAGTGCTGTGTACCCCATTGGCGACATGCCTTTTGCCGAAGCAGCTTTACTGGAGCCCCTCGCCTGCGTCGCGTGGGGCCTTAAACAAGTGCAGTTACAAGTAGGTGACAGCATGCTTATTTTTGGTGCAGGCCCTATGGGCATTCTGATGATGCAAGCGGTCATGCGTTCAGGGGCGGCATCTGTGGTGATGGTTGACCGCGAAGTGTGGCGGCTCAAGCTAGCTAGCAAACTGGGCGCAACAGCCACCGTGCTGGCAGATGACCTATCGCACTTGAAAGACTATGCACCCAACGGCTTTGAGGTTGTTGCAGATGCCACGGGTGTGCCCAAAGTTATTGAAAACACCTTTCACTACCTGAAGCCGGGGGGCAAGATGTGGGTATTTGGCGTCACGGCAGAAGACGTGCGCGTGCCGTTTGCGCCCTATGACATGTTTCGCCGCGACCTTAAAATTATTGGTTCGTTTGCACTCAACAAAACCTTTCATGAGGCAATTTCGCTCGTGCAAGGTGGTGGTGTGAAGTTAGCGCCGTTAATTTCGCACGTGCTCCCTATTGAGCAGTTCACCGAAGGGTTTTCACTGGCGGAGACAGACCCGCACCGGATGAAAGTGCAGTTTGCGTTGAGTGAGTAAACCGTTGATGGCCTTTTATGTGCTAAGCCTAAAAAATGCAGTATCAATACTTTGATTGTTAAGAGTTGTCTCAATACAATTGCTAGACTTAGGTGTCATTTTAAACTTGTAGGTTGTTTTACTGATATTTGAAACTGTTTAGGTTGCCCTCTAAACAACTAGACATGGTATGAGTTACAAGATGAGACCACCAAACGTCATCGTCTTCTTAACCGACCAACAGCGTTGGGATACCACCGGCAGCCATGGCAACCCGTTAGGGTTAACACCCAACTTTGACCGACTGGCTGCAGAGGGCACGCTGCTAGCCAACACGTTCACCGTGCAACCTGTCTGCGGACCGTCGCGTGCCTGTATGCAAACAAGCCAATATGCCACGCAGATCGGGGTTTTTAAAAACGGGATCCCCCTCCCGCAAGATGTATCCACGCTAGCCAAAGCGTTTAAGGAAAATGGCTACCAAACAGGCTACATTGGCAAGTGGCACTTAGCTAGTGAAGAGCCTGTGCCAGCGTCTGAACGGGCTGGGTATGACTTTTGGCTGGCTGCCAATTTGCTCGAGTTTAGTTCAGATGCTTACAACACAGTTGTCTATGATGCTGACGGGAAACCTCAAAAACTGCCTGGCTACCGGGTGGACGCCCTCACCGATGCGGCCATCATGACTCTCAAGATGCGCCGTTTTTTTTGTTTGTGTCGCTTTTAGAACCTCATCATCAAAACCACGTTGATGATTACATTGCGCCGCAGGGCTACCAAGCGCCCTATCAAGGAGCCTGGCTACCGCCAGATTTAGCGGCGCTCCCCAGTTTGTATAATTCGGTGCAACGCCACGTGGCAGGGTATTACGGTATGGTCAAACGCATCGATGAAGCTTTTGGGCGGCTTATTGATGCCCTTGAAAGCCTCAACTTAATGCAGGACACGATTACCGTGTTTACCTCGGATCATGGCTGCCATTTTAGAACCCGCAATGATGAGTACAAACGCTCTTGTCATGAGGCGTCGTTACGCGTGCCAACCTTATTTACGGGACACAAATTCACAGGCGGCGGGCGAGTATCTGAACTGGTGACGCTGTTAGATTTAGCGCCGAGTGTGTTGGATGCATGCGGTTTAGACACTCCTGAGAGTTTTGAGGGGCAGAGCATTGTGCCGCTTCTAGCAGGTGAGAAAGGCCGTGACCACGTCTTTTTTCAAATTAGTGAAAGTGAGGTTGGGCGTGGCGTTCGCACCAAACGTTGGAAGTATGCTGTGACTGCGCTAGGGCACAACGGTTTTGAAGATGCTTATGCAGACACCTACTATGAAGCGTATTTGTACGACCTCGAGCACGACCCCTACGAACTCCACAACCTAGTTGCTTATGCGTCGCACGAAGAGGTACGCGCGTGGTTACGCGGTGTCCTCGAGGCTGACATTGCAGAAATTGAGGGTGTGACCTGCACCATCGTCCCTGCTGAATCACAAGGCAAAGTTTTTTTTGACAACCGCGTTGCTGTGTTTAGTAAAGATGAATCATAGCTGCTCAACAGAGTTTGGAAGACGTGAAGATAAGTTATTTACCCGAAGTTGTACCTAAGCGTGTTTCAACATCTTTTAAGGAAATGCGCTCCCCATTGTCTTCAGTTTTGGCTTGCCTTAGTGCAAACAGGTCTTGGGCATCCTCGAGGAAATCCTGAAGGCGTTCAAATTC
>CAZMCW010000032.1:0-23200 GCA_964564405.1 uncultured bacterium | reverse complement strand
ACCTCGATCCCTCTCTCCTACAACAGGCTTTGGACGTTTTGTCGTGTACTTAGCACGATGACCTATACCTATCTCAATAGCAGTAAAGATGTCAGTATGCCACAAAGCGCGTTCTTCAGCGGCAATGCCATGACCTACTTGCGCGTCATAGCTAGGGGCAACACTGTCATAGAGCTGGTTCATTTGTTGTTGTAGTGTAGCCTTACTCATCACACTCCTATAGTTCAGCGACGCTTTGCGACGGCGAGCAGTGCTTCAGACTCGACATACAGATCGCCGCTGTCGTGGTTGTTCCCAAACCGGCGCTGCATCTCCTCGAGGATAGCGTGTTGCTGGGTCGGTTTGAGTCGGTGAGACCAAGGGTTTCCTTGAAATATCTGTTCCAATTTGAAACGGTACTTCTCAGTCAATATCTCAACCTTGGGCGTGTCGAAGTCAGCATCCTGCATCGCCTTGCTGAGCTGTGCAGGGTCTGAAAGTTCAATCATGCCAGTTGCGGGAGGCGGGAGGGTGATGTCTGGGTACAGGTCGCGGCAAATCTTCCCGATTACTTGGTTAATCCCGCCGCCATTAGGGTCTTTCCAAGTCACCACAGCTGCCGTGCCGCCTAGCTTTGTGACACGCTTCATTTCGCAAAGGCCTTTGTGCCAGTTCTTAAAGAGCATGACCCCAAACACCGATACGGACACGTCAAACGACATATCGGGCAGCTTGAGTGCCTGTCCGTCGATGTTGGGAACGCCCCTAGCTTTGAGCCGCTCGAGCATCTTCCTAGAAAAGTCGATGGCAACCACCTCTGCGCCAAGCGCCGCCGCTAACAGCGCCGCCGCGCCCGTGCCCGTTGCAACATCAAGATAGCGAACCCCTGGACCAACATGGAGTCGTGCCAGCATAGCCTTCGCGTAAAGCAAAGAAAACGGATGAGCTTTAACCTCATAGCCCTCAGCCATGTTGTCCCAAAACGTGGGCTCGGTCATAGCTTTGCCTCGAAGGCTGATTGTTTGACGTCTGCCTGCGACACCATTTCTACGAATAGCTCTAGCCGAACCACCGAGCGCCTCCAGTCAGCCGAGAGCTGTGCAATAATCCCCGTGCCTGAGTCGACTTCTAATGCACGATGACCTGACCCAGTGTCATCATCAAGAGCATCATTGTCTTCCTATCACTTCAATCATCAAGTGAGTTTTTATGGTTTAAGTCTCTTTTGCATGATGCATTGGGTGGTTACAGGTGAGCTGGCGAATGACTGTGGGAGAGGTGAGCAATGACTGTACCTATATCGTCACAGTGGCTGATGCCTGAGGCACTTTCAATTTGCCAACCAGGCAGAGCGCCATTGTCTGTTTCAGGCAACGCCGTGATCTTGACAGGTGATGAGCCTTCCTCACATTCTGTTAGAACGGCGTAGCCTTCGCGCTCGAGCGCCCGGCGTAGCCAAATCCCACGCAACCCAGTGACATCAACCATTACTTGATGAGTTTTTGATTGTCGGTAGCGAAATCCTCCAAGCTCTTGGTCAAAATCTAAGTCATTACTCGCAAACGTTGTTTCAAACACGCCACTCAACACCAAATCTTCTGGCATGCCGCTGATACATTGACCGTCTCCTGTGATAAGCCAGAGCGTGTCTGCTGTGCGCAAGGCCAAGTCGAGATCGTGAGTCGTCATGAGCACAGCTAACCCAGTCTGGCGTGCTAACCGCCTTAGGAGCCCAGTAATTTCAACACGTGTTGGTAAGTCAAGAAAAGCTGTGGGTTCATCGAGGAGCATGAACTCTGGCTCTTGTGCCAACGCGCGGGCAATCATGACCCGCTGCCGTTGTCCGTCGCTCAACTCGTTGACCCGTTGCTGGGCTAAGTCCTCCAGATGAGTTGCTTGAATAGCCCAGTGAACAGCCTGATGATCGCGTGGGGTCAGCCGTCCACGCAGGCCAGTGTAGGGAAAGCGCCCCAAACTGATGAGCTCATAGGCGGTCAGATTACCCACTTGTAAACGGTCAGTGAGGACAACACTAAGACGTTGGGCTAGTACCTTTTTGGCCAGTTGATGAAGCGCGACACCGCCAATGCCAACCGTACCATGCAAGGGTGGCTGGGTCCCAGCCAGCGTACGTAGCAACGTTGACTTGCCCGCACCATTAGGACCAAGCAGACAAGCAAACTCGCCACGGTGCAAGGTCAGGTCAAGTTCCGACAAGACCGTTTTGTATTCTCTGCGCCCCAATGGGTAGCCAACTGCAAGTTCTTGCCCAACAATGACTGCTTCACTCATAACCAGCCACCCCGCCTAGCCCGCAACAGCACCCAAAGTGCCACGGGTGCCCCAAAAAGCGAGGTTGCAGCATTAATCGGTAGGTTTAAGCTGCTATGTGGCATTTCAGCAAGAATGCCACAAGCCAGCGCCAGCAGCACGCCAATCCAGATGGATGCAGGCACAAGAATGCGGTGGTCCGACGTCCCAAAAAGGCCGCGCGCTAGGTGAGGAATAGCAATACCTAGAAACCCAATTGGTCCCGCATAAGCAACAACTGCACCAGCCATGAGTGCAGCACTAGCCATAATGACAAGTCGGGCGTGTTGGATATTTAAGCCCATGCTCTGCGCGTAATTCTCACCTAGTAAGAGCGCGTTGAGATACTTGGTTGCCAAGGTTGCCATAATGGCCCCGACCCCAATCACACTGAGGAAAAAGGGGATTTCATGCCAGCGCACTTTATGAAAGCTGCCAAAGCCCCATTCAACAAATTCCCGGGTCCGCTGTTCATCAGCAAAATAGACAAGTACTGTAACCACTGCTGAAACAAGCGCACCGATGACCACCCCCATTAGCAGCACGGTTGTCATGTCCTGAACGCGTGCAGCTACAGCCAGCATAATGATCAAAACAGCAAAAGCACCAAGCGCGGCACCGGCCACCGTACCTAAGTTACCCAGCAGCCCACCACCAATTGCACCATAGCCAGTCGTCAGCGCGGCCCAAGGGCTGCCAACAATGACCACAAGCGCCACCCCTAAGCTTGCCCCAGACGAAACCCCCAACGTGAAAGGACTAGCCAGCGGATTACGGAAGAGGGTTTGCATTTGCAAACCAGAGAGGCCTAGGCCAATACCCACAGCTATTGCCGTGAGCACGCGTGGCAAGCGAATATCCATGACAATGGTGCGCCACGACTCTTTCTCAACAGCACCTCCCACGAGCGCTGCTAACACCTGCGTGAGCGGAATGGGGACCGATGACCAACTGAGTGAGAGTAGTAAGGCAAAGAGGCTCAACACAATCAATCCGCCGAAAAGTAGCAGATGCTTGCGGGAGGTAGCGCCTCGTGTGGCATCAAGGGTACTTTCCTCGACTAGCTCAGTACCCTCGATAATTTGCGCGAGTCCACGAACAGGTTCTAGCACTGAGTAACGCAACGATGCTGCTCCTTAACAGGGGTACATATCATGTGATATGTCATAGGTATATGTCATGGGCTTTGGTGCCACGATTAGGGTTCAAGGACGGTGAACCACGTCAGCGTGTGATCTGGTAGTAGCTCTGGGTGGAAGATGTAAACCAGATCGCGCAAAAGTAGATCGACACGATAACTTTGGCCGGTGGCGAAGATGTCGGTCCCGCGGCGGAACTGATGAACAGCCCGACCTTCGGTAAGGGCCTCAAAGCTGCTGTTGAGAGGTTGATAGGCTAGAGAACCAGCGACAGTATTGCCCAAGCGAGTATCGGCAAAGTAAGTGGTGTCAATCCAGAAATCAGCAGCATCAGCAATGTCTATCACAAGTTCCAGGGGGATAGCATTAAAGGGTTGGTCCGCGACTGTTTGCTGAAGGATGGGCACCGTACCAGCATCCTCGAGCAGACGAATGTCGATCCGGTTAGGCGGCTGGCTGGCAAAGAGGCCGTCTCTGTTGATGTTGCCAAACAAGACCGTCGGACGTGCCGTTGTTTCTGTTTCAACTTGTTGCTCGAGGGCTAGGTAGTTTTGAATAACCGGTGCCAGCAAGTCATTAGCCCGTGCTTCACGGTTGAAAAAAAGGGAGACTAACTTGATCTCTTCGGCACTTCCTAGCGGTGGTTCCCAATAAGAGTTGTAGAGAATACCGCTAAGACCTAACTCCCGACCTTGGTCTGTTATGTCCTGACTAAACATGACATGAAATAGGTCAGGTTCAACCGCGAGGATGGGTTCAAAGCTATCATTAGCGCGTGCTGGGATAGCCAACCCGTCTTCAAAGCGGCGGTTAATGTTGGGCAGATACTCGAGCCCAGCAGCTCTAACATTGGCACCCAAAACAGCATCAGATACACCTAAATACTCGAGCGCCACAAACCAACCACTACCTGAGGCAGTCCAGAATGTATTAATAGGAACTGAGATAACATGTGCGCCAGCTAAGTCATCTTCTAAAGAGGGTGCGGGGGTACCACATTGAACAAGCACGTAGGTTTCGGTACGCGCGTTGGTGACATTAGGAACTGGTTGGATCGTCACAACCTTGTAATTTGGGTGGTAAGCTACCGACCATCCTTCAGCAAATTCAGGAGCCACCTTGTCAGGAAAGTAGTCTGTGGCAGGATCATAGGTCTCAACACAACTCTGTAAGTTTGTTGGTAGCGCGTTGCCATTACTGTTGGCTATACCACTTGCAGTTGGCTGACTAGCTATCTCACCTGCAACACGGTCAAGATGGACAACGTCGTGGTCAGGTACTAGTTCAGGATGCAGGATGCTGACCATGTCAGCGAGCAGTTCATCAACCCGAATGGCAGGCGTGCGGAAATAATCTTCATCACGGCCAAAGCGGTGGAACATGTTGCCAGTATTAAGCGCTTGGAACTCACCGTTGAGCGGGTCGGTGGCAATAAAGTCTGCGGCGGTTTCTTCGGCAGGTAGATAGGCCATACTGAACCAATACTCTGCTTCAGAACCAAGCTCGAGTGCTATCTCCAGAGAAACGCTAGGAAAAAACCCACTGTAGTCAAAGATTGCTTCGTCTAGAATCCGCCTGCCGCCTGCATCCTCAATCAAAATCGACTCAATACGATTATAGGGGCGGGTATTAAATGCACCCTGACTGTTGATATTGCCCAGCAGCACCGTCGGTTTTTCTGGCTGAGCTTGAGCCAGATCACGTAAACGTAAGTATTCTTCGGCAATGGGTGTAAAGAGCTCATTGGCCCTAGCTTCAACATTAAAAAAGAGCGATACAAACTTAAGCTGTTCAGCAGAGCCAAGCGGTCCTTCGGAAAAAGGGCTAAAAAAGACATAAGGAACGCCCAAGCTGCGTGCTTCCTCGATGGTCTCGCGGTTATCGTAAGCAATCAGTAGGTCTGGCTCGACATTCAGTGTTGCTTCCCAGCCGCTGCCGTATTCACCGATATTACCAAGGTCACCAGCGGCATATTTGGTACTGATGTTTGGCAGGTAGTCGACGCCCGTCGTAAATTGGTCACGCCAAGCGACCAGCGGTTCTAGCAAATCGAGCATCTCAACAGCACCAAGAACACCGCCACCTGCTTCAACGAGACGCTGCACGGGTACTTCAATTACCAAGCTATCCTCGGCAGTCGCTAATTCTTCGGGGACAGGTGTGCCACATTGCACTAAGACATACCGTTCTAGGGCAGCCTCTATAACAGGATCATCATAGGTAGAGTCAACGGTAATGACCTTGTAGTGGTTGTGATAAGTAACACTCCACTGCGCCGTATACAGCGCTTCAACTTTGTCTGGAAAATAGTCTATAGCAGGATCGTAGGTATCGACGCAACCCTGTACGTTTTCAATTGATGCCTCTGTACCAGATGCTGAATTGGTTTGTGCCAGTGAGCTGGAAGCGATAAAGAGCAAGCTGAAACTGAGAAGTAGACTGATCATGGTCTGTTTTGTCATCTCGAGAACCTTTTCTTTCATTTGATGGTATCTCTTTTTATATTGGGAATTGGGTTTGTGTTTGAATAAGCAGCAACTGAAATTTTTTGCTGACTCGAGTTTTAGAGCGTGATCACTTGATCAAGCTGCACACCTGACAATGCTTGGTACAAATCAGGAAAACACCCCACCTGTGTACCATCTACTACACCACTCACTTTGGCACTGCCAACTCCTCCGCTAGCAAGTCCGCGCTCTAAAGCGCACTGATCACACATCATCAGGAGCATGTTCTGTTTTGCGGCAACCCTAGCGAGACGTTCGCCCATCGGGTCACCCGAGCGCAGAATATAAGTATTGTCATCAAAGAAAAACATCCCGACAACAGTGGCACCGTGTGTGCCTTTCTCGAGTTGCGGCAAAATCATCTTGCCGAGTTTGTAACTTGCAGTGTGCCCACTTGTGGCAAAAACATAAGCGACATTCATGTAATACACCTTTCTGGTATTCAAAAAGACTGGTGCTGGGAATTACTTGGGATTTTAATTCGTCCTGCTAGGTAAGCAGCGTTTAGTTCAATGTCCAGTAAGCCGTAATGCAGCGCTGCCACTTTTGAAATGTTTTTTGGAGTCATTAGTTTTTCCTAAGCAAAACTGCTAACCACAGCCGAAAACTCACGAAATTACTACTCAAAGCTTTCAGGGTACAGCGCTCTCGCGATATTTTCTAGCGCAACGATGTTTTCTAAGCCAGGGGTTGCTTGTTTGTAGGTCATTGGCACAAAGCGTTCGTTTTTAACAGCACTAACATCAACGAGTGCGGGTAGGCTTGTTAAGAAAGCAACCTTGTCTTCAAAAGATGACCAACTGCTATCACCCACCAAGATCACCTCGGGGTCACGCGCCACAACCTCTTCCCAACTGACCGTTAACCAGTCTTGCTGTACATCAGCGAAGATATTTGCGCCGCCTGCACTTTCAATGAGCGTGTTGGGCATACTGAGCGCACCTGAGGTAAAGGGGCTGTCTTCACCGCTGTCAAAGTTAAAAACACGTACGGGTTCACTTATGTCGCTGATAGCCATTTCTACCTCTGTGACTTCAGCTCTAAGCGATTCGACCAACGCGACTGCCCTATCCTGAACCCCAAAGATAGCCCCTGCCGCCATAATATCTGTATAAAGTGTCTCGAACCCTGCAACTTGCTCGCCACCCCCTCTAACACAAGACTCATTAACGGTATAGCTGGCAATACCTGCTTTGGCAAGATTCTCTGGCGTCAAGCCCGTATCCTGACTAAACCCGTACCCCCAACCCGTCCAGACAAAATCAGGATCAGCGCCTAGCACGACCTCGAGTGCTGGGGGTGGCCAAGCTTCTTCTGTTACCACTGTGAACTGGGCAGCGCGCGCTGCATAAACAGGTTGAACTCTTTCACTAGGTACGCCGCCTGTCCAAACAGTCTCGATATGTTCGTCCAAACCAAGCTCGAGCATGATCTCTAACATATTCGCTTCAAAAATAGCAGCGCGTTCAGGTGCTTGTTCAAACACAACAGGCTCACCGCAAACCTCCACAGTGACCGGGTGAGTTTGAGCGACACCTGAGCCCATCACCCATACCCCAACCAACATGACACCTAAACCAATAAGCTTGTTCATACGTTCTCCTCTAATCATGTGCGTTTAAGCTTGATGTCACTGTTCAATATCACTGACGACAACACCATCTCAGTGGCTGCCTTCCTTATGGTGCTCAGTAAATCCAAGTACCACCGACGTCTCAACTAGGCTCAGCCGTTACAAGTGCTGCAATGTTAGCTATTAACCAAGCAGACGCCGCCAACAACTGCAACCAGTCTCCACTGGAACTGATGCCGTACACCAGCATGCTGGCAATCCAACACAAGCTGGCAACCATCTGTCCAAGCCATTCCACACGCAGCGCTCGTTCGAGCCGACTCTTTTTGGGAGCTAGCGATTCTGTGTTATCTCCACCGCTGGTTAACATGCGCACTCCTCCCCGCAACAGGAGAGGTCGTCTAAGTACATGCCCCACGTGCGGTATGCCTCTAGCCCATCCGCGGGTAGTCCTAGCGAGGTTGCAATCGCCTTGGCAACAACTGCAAATCGCTGTCGATACTTGTAGATGAAACAAAAGATGTGGTTGTCGTGACGAACAGCCGCACCGCACAGAAAGAGCCCCGGAGCCAAGGTAGACTCATCGCGCTCGTTTAGGAGCGGGAGGCCGTCGTCGCGCAATTCAAACAGGTCACTAACCAGTGTATGACTGCCCTCAAAACCACCTGCTAGCAGCGGGCGCACAGGGGTATGAAACCTGCGTCCGTCCTCTGTGGCAACTTCGTAGCCAGCGTGGAACGACGGGGTGACGGAGGTAATGGTCATATTTGGGAAAAGCTCCACATGTTCAACGAATGTACTCAAACGCATGCGCTCGAGTGAATACGTCGAAAGTGCCACACTGGGATCGGAACTCTCCGACTCCCAAGGCTGCCCCCTATCAAAAAGGCGAACCCGTTTACCTCGCTCAGCCAGGTAATGGGCGACATCAATGCCACTCTCGTAGCCGCCGATGACAATGAAGTCGTCTCCTTCTAACTCAGCGTAGCTAGGAATCATGGCTGTGTGACGGCACGATACACTGCCTATAAACCCGCCTAGCTGCGGATATTGAAAGTCACCTGCTGCCCAAATAACGTGCTGGGTTTGTAAGGTGCAGTCCGAGGTTTTAACAGCGAACGCACCGTCCTGCGGAACGATAGACATCACATCGGTGTGTTCGTGAATTGGCAACTTGAAGTGATGCGCAATTAACTTGAGATAGGCCGCATACCCGCGCCCCGTCGGATGTTCAACCTCTAACGTGAATGCGGGTGAGGTTCCGATTGCAACAGCGTTCAGGTCGAGCATACCAATCGAATTGGTAGGAAACGAGGGTGTAATAAAGCGTGTCTCGGCTGGCCATGACGCGAAGGACGCACCAACCTCATAGCGTTCAAGCACCACAAAGTTGCTGGTACCCGCTTGTCTCAAAGCAATTGCGACGCCCACACCTGCCGCACCACCACCGACGATGACCACATCATAAGTATGATTTGAGGGAAAGTTATTCATCCTTACGTGCCCTCAATGCTCTGTGAGTGCTTAGTTGGACGGCAAACACCAATCGCGCACACCAAAGTAATTGCCTTCATCTACGGACAAAGGTTCTAAGGGTTGGACGCCAGTGCCATCAATGTGGGCAATAAACATCTGACGAAAGTCGCCTGCTTCAGGGCGGTTACTGTTGAAAATCATCCGCGTAGCGTCGGGTGACCAATTGGCAACGGTATGCCCGACATCGCTCAGGACAAGCTGTTCATTGCTACCATCAGCATTCATGGTGTAGATGTCAACGGTGCCATCGCGTTCAGTTAGAAACAAAATTTGGGTGCCATCCGGTGACCATTCCACGTTGTAGGCGAAAAAGCGGTGGTCACCATTGGTGAGTTGCTCGAGCTCACGACCATCAACACTAAGCATATAAATGTTGCCATAACCCTCGTCACCACGGTAACTATGAAACCCAATGACAGACCCATCTGGCGAAAAAAACGGTGTGCGATCTCGAAACTCACCGGGCGTTAGGTTACGTGCGTTGCTGCCGTCCGCATTAATGACCCAAATATCGCCATTGTCAGCATCTTCGCGGGTGCTCACCCAAGTAATTTGAGTGCCATCCGGTGAGTAACTGGCATTAAAGTCGCGGGCGTCATCGTTGGTGACACGCTGGATGTCAGTGCCATCCACCGCCATGGTGTAGATGTCTTCGGTGCCTTCAAAGTTGCCGTAAAAAACAATCCTCGAGCAGTCATTGTTAAAGTAACCTCGATACGCGTAGCTACCCGCAGGTACATTGGTTAGATTCGTTACCGTGCCGTCAGATTCCAGCAAACACACATCACCTGTTTCAACGCCGTTTTCACCTGTGACCGTGCAATCAATGGTCATCAGACCCGCATCAAATGTTGCCATGTCCTCGCCAAATGCTGCTATTACTCCTAAACCAACAGCCAACATAAATCCCAATCTAGCAACTTGTTTCATGCTTCCCCCTTTGGAAATGTCCGTTTAAGACGTATATCGTTGACGGCAACGCCGTCGTAATAAGCAATTTTTTGGTCATGCTCAACAAACCCAAGTGCGTTGTAAAACGCAAGTGTGGGTGTGTAGTTTTGAAAGGTCGTGACGTAAAGCGTGTGAATACTTGGCTCGAGGCTTGCAACTAGATACTCCACAAGCTTTCGCCCTACGCCCTGCCCACGGTGACGCTGTGACACGTGAATCCAGTAAAGCTCTGCTTCACTATCACTCGTGTGGTCAGCAGCAATGCAGCCTAGACGTTCACCGGCTTGCTCACAAACGAAGTAGTAACGATAGTTGGCGATAGCTCGAGCAATGGCTTCTGTTGTGCCGTAGCGCTGCAAGGCAACACTCGCATAGCTTTTTGGCATGTAGCCCACATAATCGTGCTCCCAGCCTTCGCGCTGCATAGCTTGGAGGTGGGAAATATCTTGTTGCACAGCTTGCCTGATGACATGCATCCCTTGCCTCCTTCTGGCTACTTCTGGTGTTGGGCTATCAGTTGAGCACACTCCCTTGAACACAAACCAACTTCAACCTCAGAAATAGGGTTAATCACAATGCCTCCAATCAGGAATCAACGCTTAATGATAATAAGTTATCATTAAGGACACTGTGAAGGCATGTGTCGAATGACATCTATCAGTCAAAGACGCAGTCGATTTAGTTTTTAAGGATTAGATCAACGCAACAAACAATACTGTCTAGACCTCATGCAGGTCTTTTGTTTTTCTATGTGACCGCAAAATAACGTGTGACAAATTCTGAGATAAGCAATAGTAATCAAAAAAATTCACACATAAAAATCTCCGCAGCAAGCTACGGAGGTTTTGCATGATCTACTCTGTGTTGGCGTTATTGATGTGCTATGCAACGATCCGTGAATTACCTAAATGGCACGGCGTTGTAGTCGCAAAGTTGTAGTGGCAAAGTTGTAGTGGCACAGGACGTCAAAACCTGTTTGTCACAATTTGTCTGAACTCTAGTTTAGGCTCAAACGGCCTTGCTCGAGCACAAAATACGTCCACGCGTCGTTATTACTTAGATCACTTTCTACTAGTGTTCCCGCATAATTGATGATATTCACCAGCGCATAACGCCCATCTGGCAACGCACTGACGTTCAAACTTTGCATGGCAAGTTGCGCCACGTAAACATCACTCCAACCTGGTGACAACCCTTGCACTTCGCTACGACAGCCCCAGTAAACGCGGCTTTCAACCACTGTACCCGGCAACGCCTCAGCATCAATAAGACAAAACCCCACTTTGGGGTTGGATACTAGCGCTACAAGTGGCTGCCCCACTTCACTTACCGACCACAGTTCGTAGCGCGCAAAGGTCGCTAGATGTAAATGCCCATGCGCTTGCTCAAACACGTAGCTGCCAGCATCTGCGTGCGTGGTGAGTTCTGCGTCTGGGTCGTTACTGTACACCACCTGCATAAGTTGCTGACCCGTTACATCGTTAGCATCTGGGCGCACTTCCAAGGGACCATCTCCTTGATTACTAAAGCGCGTGGTAAACCTGAGCTGTAAACTATCATCGTCACGACTACCAATTAAGTCCAGGCCACTGGGCGTGTGCGCTACTAAATCAGGTAAGAGTGGCGCTGGCAGCACGTCGCTAACAGCTAAGAGTTCTCTGTTAGCAGCAACCACATCCGCAACGCTGGCTCCTTCATCTGCCCTAAACCCCAGCACGTCCCGCGCACCCCATCTGATATCCAAGTGTGGCAACACAAAAACATATACGAGCGCCACAGCTATATAAAACAGGGCAACGCTGCACCAAAGCCGGCGCAACACGCGCTGTTTGCTAACTGGTAATCTGGATTGCATACGCTCTCCTAACAAAACAGATGTGCTGGAGATAAGTTGATGCAGCAATAATGACACACATGTGATGGGGGATTTTTAGTTTGTAGCACGTCTAAACACGTTTAGCACGTGCAATGGCGCTCAATCAATCAAGACGCCGATTACATTTACTTTAGGTTGTCGTTTCCAAGGTGAATGTGACCTTCAGCGAGATTGCCACATAACCATAACGTTGCATTAACTCTATCTTGCTGATGCTTCACAATGCTTTCACCAGCTCACAAGTAAAAGCATTTCAACAGCTAAAGAAAAATTTCACAACTAGCTTGCTTGCGATTTATTTACCTGAATTTTTTACACTTATTTTATAGTGTGAGTGTAAAATGGAAGTGCATTCTAGAGCGGAAATTTATGACTATCAGCTTTTGGGTTGGTGTTTTGCTTGTGTCGGCGAATCTTTGGGCATCGTCTGAGGTGGTGAATTATCTCGAGCAGGCTGATACTGAATCAGTGCTATGAGCGCAAGAATCTGAGCTTACGCTGGTTGATTTTCCTTGTGAGATTACAGATGACTTTGACCTAGATCAAGTATCGAAAATCCTGTTAAGGAATGAGGTATTTGAAATCGACTTAAGTAACCGCCATATTCCAGTAGGCGCAGATGTTTCTAATTCAGTGGTTTATCTATTAGATGCTGATGACAGCGTAATAGCTAATGACATGTTTCGCCCATCACTGAGGTCCAATATTGTCTTTTCGCATGAGAATACTGTGCGCTCAGATGTTATCAGCGATATCTACGACAGCAACATCTCTGATCAACTCTGGAATGATATGTACCATTCTATTGAAACCCATCCAAACTTCGCACCGGCAGTGGCACTTCTTGAAACGCTTGAACCTTTTAGCGCGACTGTAGCAAATGAATATGGCGCTTACTTTTCAATGACGACCGAAATGACGCAAACTCTGATGGAAAACTTTTTGAACGTAGAATTTAATGACGATCCATAAAGATTTACCAAATTATCAGCAGCGTCTTTTAGCCCAATATTTTCTTAACATCTTTGTCAAGAAGATACCTGCTGAAAACAGGAGGGTACACACGATAAACTAGAAATATGCCTGATAAGCCTATCAAGTTTGCCCACCTCCACCAACACACTGCTTACAGCCTCCTAGACGGAGCTGCCCGCATTAAAGACCTCATCAACTGGGTCAAAGAAGTCACCCCAGACGACCCAGCTTTGGCTATGACCGACCACGGTAACATGCACGGTGCGGTGTCGTTTTATAAAACGGCGGTAAGCGCGGGTGTAAAGCCTATTTTGGGCTTTGAAGCGTATGTGACGGCAGGCTCGAGGCACGAAAAACGCAGAGCCAATAACAAGCTGGATGGCGGCTATTTTCACTTAACTTTGCTGGCAAAAAACTTTAAAGGCTATCAAAACTTGTGTAAGTTGAACTCGCGGGCATGGCTCGAGGGCTTCTACGGTAAACCCCGCGTAGACCACGAACTTTTGCGGGAATACTCCGAGGGTGTTATCGCCATGTCGGGGTGTTTGGGGGCGCAAATTCCCCGCACACTGCTCGATATTGGCATGGACGCAGGCGACGAAATGCTCAACACCTATTTAGATATTTATAAAGATGATTTTTTTATCGAGCTGCAAAACCACGTCCCCCACAACTGCGCTCACGGACACGGACATGGGCAGGGACATCAGCACAACACCGCTGAAGGAGATGGCAAACTTATTGAACTGGCTGAGCAACAAACCCGCCTTAATCCCATGCTCAAAGACCTCGCCAATAAATACGGGCTGGCGATGGTGGCCACGAACGACGGTCACTACGTTAAAAAAGAAGACGCCAAAGCGCACGAAGCCCTGCTGGCAATTCAAACCAAAACCACCTTGTCTGACCCCAAGCGCTTTAGATTTCCGTGCGACGAGTTTTATGTCAAAACACCTGCTGAGATGGCCGTAGCCATTCCTGAGCACGAGTACCCTAACGCGCTCGCCAACAGCATGTATGTGGCGTCTTTGTGTGATGTCACCTTGCCGATTGGTGATAAACGCGTGTACCAAATGCCTGAACTTCCTATTCCAGCCGGGCGCACGCTGGCTGAGCAACTGCGGATTCAAACCTATGAAGGCCTCATTTACCGCTATGAGGGCGTGACGGAGCAGGTGTTTAGAGATTATCTAGCGGTGGCACAAGGTGAGGCAGCGGGACAAGATACCGACCTCGAGACCATTCTAGAAACCCTTGCCCGCATTGGTGAAACAGGCCGCACGCCCAAAACCGACGACCAAAATTTTGACACCTATGTCTACCCTCATCTAGATGCTTTCAAAGATCAACAAGGCGCATCTGAGGAGGTGCTCGAGTTTTTGGCAAGGGCCGAATTTGAGCTTGGCGTCATCATCGCCATGGGCTTTCCTGACTCCTTTTTGATCGTTGCAGATTTTATTAACTGGGCCAAAGATCACGATATTGCCGTAGGCCCGGGGCGGGGTTCGGGTGCAGGGTCAATTGTGGCGTATGCACTGCGCATTACCAACATTGACCCGCTGGCGTTTGACCTGCTGTTTGAGCGCTTTTTGAACCCTGACCGCGTCAGCATGCCAGATTTTGACATTGACTTTGCCGATAACCGGCGGGATGAAGTCATTGAGTACGTACGCGAAAAATACGGTGACGACAAAGTGGCTCACATTGCCACCTTTGGTACGCTAGCCAGCAAAGCTGCCGTGAAAGACGCTGCTCGAGTGCTCGAAGCACCTTATAGTGACGCCGACGCCTTTGCCAAACTAGTACCGATTGTCTTTGGTCGGGCTACACCCATTGCTCAAGCTATGGAGGAAGTTAAAGAACTGCGCGACATGTATGACAATGGTGCCAACAGTTTTGTGGATGTGGCCATGAGCTTAGAGGGGCTCACCCGCCACGCCTCCGTTCACGCAGCGGGTGTCATCATCGCTAAAGAACCCATTCAAGAACTAGCCCCAGTGTTTAAGCGTGGCGACGATCCAATTGTCTGCCAGTACGACATGGGGTCAATTGAAGACCTCGGCTTTATTAAGATGGATTTTTTGGGCTTGCGCACGCTCACGTTTATCGAAGCTGCTGTGCGCATTGTTGAGGAGTCTAGGGGCATTAAGCTCGTACCAGACGACTTTCCACCGGACGATCCTGAAACCATGGCACTCTTGTCTAGAGGTGAAGCTGCTGGTGTCTTCCAATTTGAGGGTGGCGGCATGGTGGACACGCTCAAAAAGCTTAAACCGCGCCGTATTCAAGACCTCATTGCCGTGTCTGCGCTCTACCGGCCAGGCCCAATGGAAAATATTCCCACCTATATTCGCCGTCACCACGGACAAGAAGAAGTTCGTTATGACGACTTTCCAGTTGCTGAACCTTATCTAACCCCTATCCTAGAAGAAACTTACGGCATCCCTGTGTATCAAGAACAAATTATGCAAATTGCCCAAGCAGTGGCAGGCTACAGTCTGGGTGAGGCGGACTTGTTGCGCCGGGCGATGGGTAAGAAAAAAGTGTCCGAGATGGAAAAGCAGCGGGTTATTTTTATTAAGGGCGCTGCCAGCAAAGACATTCCCAGAAAAGAAGCTGAGGGTATTTTTGACCTGTTAGAAAAATTTGCCAACTACGGATTTAACAAGTCCCACTCGGCGGCTTACGGGATTTTGTCGTACCAAACAGCTTACTTAAAAACGCATTATCCGGTTGAATTTGTTGCTGCGCTGCTCACCGTTGAACGGGCTAACTCAGACAAAGTCGCCCAGTACATTACCGATGCCAAGCACTTAGGCATTGCCGTCTTACCGCCAGACATTAACGAGTCACGGGGCGACTTTACGCCAGTAGGTGAGGTTGTGCGTTTTGGGCTTTACGGCATTAAAAACGTGGGCGACGGCGCTGTGGAAAATATTTTAGCTGAGCGCAAACAGGGCGCGTTTACAGATTTTGCAGACTTTTGCAAACGGGTGGATACCAGCCTTGTAAATAAGCGTGCGCTCGAGCACCTCATTAAAGCCGGTGCGTTTGACGCCCTAGGTGAACGCGGTAGTTTGCTTGCCAATATGGACGCGGTCATGCGCTGGGGTGCCGCCCAACGCGACCAAGCTAATTCGGGTCAGTTTAGTTTGTTTAGTGCTGAAGAATTGCCGCCGCCCACACTCACAACGTCTGAACCGCTCGAGCAACTCACGAGCTTGCGCTTTGAAAAAGACGCCCTCGGTATTTACATTAGCGATCACCCTATGAGCAGTTACCCCGGTTTAGCTGAAGCGGCCCACTGTCAGGTGGACGACATTGAGCGCTGGTACGAACGTTATGTAGCTGAACAAGGTAAACCTAAAGGCCGTGTGGTGCTCACCGGATTACTTCAAAACGTCGTCAAAAAGTCAACCCGCAGCGGCAACATGATGGCCCGGTTCGACATTGCCGACGCCACCGGTAGCCGCGAAGTGGTGGCGTTTAGCCGCACTTATGACGAAGTTGCCGACAGCCTCATCGACGACGCACCTGCTGTCGCCGTGTGCGATGTCAGCATTGAAGAAGGCTCTACCCGTCTAATCCTTGCCAAATTAGTAGCTTGGGAAGCAAGTACGCACCTGCCGCAACTAGCTCTTGTCTCGTTTAATTTAGGTGATACGTCCAATCATCAATTAGAAGAATTTAGATCGTATGTAGACGAATACGCAGGTATGTTGCCCCTTCACCTCAAAGTACGCTCCCCCCAAGGCACGTTTACCTACGCCGCAGAAAGTTTACGTATCGACGAAGCCCACATAGACGACATCACCAATGCGTGTCCATGGCTTAGTATTCAGCAAACCCTCAACCGTGACCGCTTGGTAGCAGGTGAACAGCAAGTTCACTATGGTCGCCCGGCTGAGCAGGCTGACAATGGGCAACTTGATGTACCCTTTTGAGCACGTATGGGTAGGTAGACTTTCAACAGGTCAACCCTGTCGGAGCGTCCATCTACAAGAACATCGCCGCTGTATTTGATGCACTAAATCCAAACGATGTTGCATTATCAAAAGAAATTACAATACTAAAAGACATTGCAGTACTAAAAGACATTACAATACTAGAAAACATTTCAGTACTAAAAGATATTGCAATACTAGAAGACATTGCAATACTAGAAGACATTGCAATACTAAGGTTTTTTTGCGATGTTGACTTGCTGCCAAACACAGTCTCTACCTGCATCAACCTCTATCCACATCAACCTATATCCTCTATTGGCATCAACATGGGATAAGCAAGGCAATCACCTCAGGTGCTCGTTTGCTAACGGCTAACTTGTTGGATGATACACATAGGGACGGTCAACACAACCTCTATTGATATTCCAAACATCACCACCGTAATCAGCAACCTATAAGGATACGATGACGTGCATTTGAAGGTAGCAACGGTGACAACTTATTGGCTAACATGAGTACACCTTGACAAGCAATGGTGTATTATGACAGTTTCTCAGCTTGTTTCTGATAAAGTTAAGAAGCATACAAGGGTCCTACGCGAGTGTAAACGCATATCATGACGTATCCAAGCTACGCAGCCCTCAATGAAAGAGCCTTCTAATCATGCGAATTTTGCTACAAGGGCAGCTCGAGCAAGGCATCCTTGCGAACTTGCTCCAGTATCTTAGCCTCAACCAGGTCAGCGGCGTGTTGCAACTGCGCAACGCACGCAACCGAGTTGGCGAAATCTTTTTTAATAGTGGGCAAATTGTCCACATTGAGGTTGGCAATTTGCAGGGTGTACCAGCCCTCGCTAACTTAAGCAGTTGGGCTAGTGGCGGGTTTAACTTTCGCACCCAAGTAGCTGCTCCCCAGCACAGCGTACAACTTTCGCTCAACAATTTGTTGCTCGAGGTCTCGAGGTACAAACAAAGTCAACCGTTTGGCGCTCACGATGATACCGAGGATGCCACAATTACCCTCGACACCGTACTTACACCGGTGATCAACAATCAAAATCAAGGTACTGTTGAGCTGCGCTTACAAGCTCTTCATCTTTTTATGCAAATTGATGGCGCGCGCAGCTTAGGCGACATTGCGGGCCGTCTAGGTGTACCGCCCAACAGTATTTTAGAAGTTGCCGAAGAGCTTATCGACCAAGATTACGTTGAGTTTGCTAGCAGCCCAGCGGTCAGTAGCGACTTTGTATCTGGGCTGTCTCAACTCGTCACCGACTTTATGGAGTCCATTGACGAAGAAACCGCTCAACCTGCTGCTGAAGAATCTGCCGTCGTCACCGCACCTGCACCCACTTCTGCGACGGCCCAACTTGGTGCTGAGAGTGTGCTCACCCTTTTACCCGTTGCCCAAAACCAAGGCACTGTTGAACTGCGCCCAGAAACGCTTGACTTTTTAACCCAGATTGATATCGGCGGGCCGCGCCGCTTGGCTGATGTTGCCAAAGACATGGGACAACACGTTGCCGACGTTGTTGCGCTAGCTGAACACCTAATGTCACAAGGGCTTGTTAACGTTGCTGATAGTCCCACCGTGAGCCACGATTTTATCAGCGAACTCACCCGTTTGTTTGGTAATTTTATGGGTCCACTTGCACGCATTTTTCTTGAAGACGCCTTTGAAAGTCTCAATCTAGAGTCTGATAAACTACCGCAAAGTTCTTTGCCAGATGTCTTAAAAATTTTGCGAGGGCAGCTCGAGCGCAACATTCAAAAAACAGCCTTTGATAGACAGGTCAAACGCCTCTGCGAAAAATACGGTCTCGGCGACCAAGTTGACCGCTATTTGCAGCAAAGCTATGCTAAGGACACGCAATTCTAAACTATACTAAGTGTCTTTTACCTGTATCTTGCAGATACAGACAGTGGGAACGGTTAAGGAGAACAACCCTGAGAGGCAGGTATCATCTGGCAAAGACGGATACCTCTGGCTAAAGGCTTTTGTGATTTACTCGCGTTTCACGTCGCAACGTCACCATAGAGAACACTTAATGTTAAGGTAAGGTTTCGTGTCACGAAGTGATACTTAAATCGCTTATGTTTATAAAATACAGCTCGAGCGTCCCCTTAGACGATATGACTTGTTTAGACGATATGACTTGTAACGTTGTCTTTTCGGTTTAGTATAAGTCTCATGACCCCAGACACAATTAAGCAAAGCCTTTACCATCATGGGTTGGTGAGTATTATTCGTGGTAGGTTTGGGCTCGAGGGCATCTTGCAACTTGCTGAAGCGCTACTTGCAGGTGGTGTCAACGTTGTCGAAGTCACCCTCAACAGTACCGACGCCCTTGCCGCCATCAGCAAACTTAACGAGTACTTTGCAGATGATATGCGCGTAGGCGCTGGCACCGTGCGCACCGCGAGTGATGTTAACGATGCCGTGGGCGCAGGTGCGTCGTTTTTGATTGCGCCGTGTTTGGATTTACCGTCCGTAGAAGCTGCGCAAACCCACAACACCCTTTTACTCCCAGGTATTTTCACCGCCTCAGAAGCACAAACGGCCTATGTGGCAGGCTGTAGTACGGTGAAACTTTTTCCAGCAGACGCGCTGGGGCCGTCTTATCTTAAAGCTTTGCGGGCACCACTTGACCACATTGATTTTGTACCCACGGGTGGGGTGAACCATGAAACAATTGGCGCATTTCATCAAGCAGGGGCCGTGGCCTTTGGTGTAGGCAGCGCGCTGGTTAAAAACGTTGAGGTTACGGCGGGTGAACTTACGGCACTCACCGAGCGGGCGCGGGTGTTGGTGAACGCGCTTGCTGATGCTCGAGCCACAACCTAACATGATGACTTCACCTTCACACCTTGGCATCGTTGGCGCAGGCCTCATGGGGACTGGCATTGCGGTTGTGTTTGCCAAAGCTGGCTACAACGTTGTGCTGCTAGACACTAGTCCAGACCGACTTGCTGAGGTTGACACCGAAGTGCGCCGCGTGCTGGCTGAGCTTGTGCATCACCATGTCATTACTAAAGACGCATCCACAACTGTCCTCACTAAAATTACGACAGCAGCCGATATAAACCAGTTAAGTCACTGCGATTTTGTTTTGGAGGCTGTGCCGGAACGGCTCGAGCTCAAGCAGCGCGTCTACGCCGAACTAGAAGAACATCTAACACCCAATGCCATCATCGCCAGTAACACCTCGGGACTTATGCCCAGCGCACTTAGCACGGCTATGACCCACCCTGAGCGGTTTCTTGTAGCGCATTTTTGGAACCCGCCCTACGCCGTCCCACTTGTTGAAGTTGTCCCCAGTGAACGCACAGCACCACCAGTTATCGACACCACGTTAGCCATGTTGCGCCAGTGCGGTCAGACGCCAGTGCTCATTCGCAAAGAAATTCCCGGCTTTATTGGCAACCGTTTGCAATATGCTGTGTTGCGTGAAGCTCTTGCAATCGTGCGTTCTGGGGCAGCAAGTCCAGCAGATGTTGACGCCGTGATGCGCAGTTCGTTAGGGCGGCGCTACGCGACAACTGGCCCGCTTGAAACGGCTGACTTAGGCGGCCTCAACACGTTTTTAGGCATTGCTGAGCAACTGATGCCCGAACTCGCTAAAGATGAGGATGTTCTAGCACTGATCCGCGACCACGTTGATAAGGGGGAGATTGGCCCGCGCTCAGGGCAAGGGTTTTACACCTGGACACCAGCGCATCTTGAAAAAGTACGTGGCACCCGCGATGCCGATTTGCTGCGGCGCTTAGCAGAAGACGTGCGTGAAGCTGGTACTACTGACGAATAAGCGGTGTTAGCACGTAGCCCTCAACATTGGCACTGGGCCCATCTAGAATGCGCACGGGCGTAAAACTAAACCCACCCGGCACAAAATCGTTGAGCAAAATATTGATGTACGTGCGCATAAGTGGGTCGTCCACCATTTGACTAAAAGGGTCAACATTAACAGCCTCACCTAAAATTTGCACTTTGGTACCCGAAAGCACCGTCGCTTTAGGCACAAACACATTGACTGCCATATTGTAAACATCGTCACAGCCGCTGTTACCGCCCGCAGGTGCGGTTAAGCCGCCGATTAAACAGCCCAACACATCATCAAAACTATTACCGCCTGCCGCTAGTTGACTGGGGGAATCGTAAATGGCAATGATGCTCGAGTCACTATCACCTCGTAAGTAGGGCGTGCTGGTATCGCCGCGTGCAAAGCGGTTAGTCGCACAAATACGCGTGCCACGTTGCTCGAGGTCGTCTTGCAACACCGCAGCATCCTCAAAGGTCACCTCGCTCAAAAACGCCGCCCAGACAATGTCGCTAGCCCCCTCGCCTAGACCACCTAAACCCACGCCAATAACCTCATTAGCACTGTTGAGCACAGGCGCACCAGATTCACCGGGGCGAATGGTGCCCTCGAGGTCAAGCACATTACTATTTAGTGACGGGCTCCCGCAACTTGCAAACTCAAACTGTTGCTCGGGTGGAATGCGGCTAGCCAGCGGGACAATACCGCCCGGGCGCAAGCTTATATCCTGCGTCTCGAGGTGTTCGGTCACATTAAACGGAAAGCCAATGACCCGTATGCTACCAATAAGTGATGTCATGGACGCCCCCGTACGCAAGCCAGCCAGCGGATTTTGGGCTAGGTAATTTGCCAGTTCAGGCGAGCTTAGAACGGCTAAATCGTGCGCAAAATTTACCTGTATAATCTGCAAATTATCAAAGCGCTTGGCTGGATCAGTGCCTGCTAGCAGTGGATTTGTTACAAAAATACCCTCACAGCCAGCGACACCGTGCAACGCCGTCACCAAACCCTGCGCGTCTTGTGATAAAAATGCCGTGAGGCTCAATTCGCCGCCACTACACGTTGCCACTACTTTATAGATAAATGTTCGTGGATCAGGTGTGTCAACTTGAGCAGCTACCGATGTGTTAACAAAGTACATAAAAAGTAAACTGAGCAGCAAAACAGAGCGAACTAACTTGCGCATAAGCGGTTAATCTCCTCACGTAAATAGGCATCGTTGAACGCATCCGCAGCGTCTCGGTAAGAAGTATCGAGGTCATTTGTGGCGACAAGGGTTTCAATGTTTGTGCGCAAACTGTCACCTGAAAGAGCTTGCAAGATGATACATACGTCTGCTGAAGGTGCAGGCGCGTTAATAGCGTAGCGTCCTGGGAAAGCAGTTGAAGGAGCTGGGAGAGGTTGGCTTGGTTGGACTGTTAGGTTTCTCGAGCTATCTGCAACCACTGGCTGTGTTGAGCGTTGGGTTGATGGGATGCTCGAGCCTCCAGTTAGTGGATACGCCCTATCAAACAAGCGCCGCCGAATATCCGCTTCACTGAGGCCGTCACCCTCCCATAGCAATATCAATGATTCAAGATTGCCTGTGTTAGGTGAAGATTTAGCTCTTATTGACGATGGGTTAGTATCCTGCCGCACATACCAACCAAGCGCATTGCCCCCAGTGAGACTCAGTGCCAAACTTGCCAACATAAGCATCGCCAGCAACGGATGAGGTAGGGATTGTATGGATTCAGGTGATGCTAGTATGCGTGCGTGTTGTTGCCAGTATCCCCAAATGAGCAGGCACGCCGTTGCAATCATAATAACGACCGTTAGCACTAACCCTGTGCTCGAGCCACTCACGCCAAGCAGTCCGCCCACCGGCAACCCTATGAGGATGAGTAAAACGGTCAACACGGCTATACGCACAAATCTGTCCCTGACATTTGATGCATTCGTACTACTATAACAGTATTACTATGTTCAAGTTACTCTAACAAAGATGCTTAAGCGTGGACGCGCTTGAACTTATAACGTTCAAAGATCAAGTCCAAAGCACCCTTGCGCTTGTGAAAACTTACAGGTAAGCGTTGCCCACCGTACAAGGTAAAAAACTGAGATGTCTCTTCTGACAAGCGTTCAGGCACTAATACGACCTCTTCAGGCTGAGCCCCACCGGGCAAAATGAGTTTTAGAAAATCAGCTTGTGTTTGGACTTGCGCCGTCATGGTGCCCTTATAAGTTTCGTAGTGGCCTGTTAGCGACGTGAGATGTGATTCCACACGCATAAACGGGAACTTTTGCCAATCTTTCTCGAGCAAACTTGCTAGCGCAACTTTGGCAAACTGAGCTGTTGGATAGCCACTACCGTTGGTGAGCAGCGCCACACCCAACTTGCTGTGCGGCAAAAACGCCATGTAAGCTGTAGCAACACCAACGCTACCACCGTGACTTACCAAAGGCTCACCAAAAAAGTCTTCAGTGATAAGACCAGACGCATAGTGAGCTTGGGATGCCATAACCTCACCCTCAGCAAAAAGAGATGTGTTGGGTTGAGATGGCAGGGCGACTCGAGGCTCCCACATCTCAGTCATCGACGCCTCTGATA
>CAZMCW010000031.1:0-23259 GCA_964564405.1 uncultured bacterium | reverse complement strand
TATACGCCTAAGATGATAAACGCACTCATAAATCCAAGATTGATGTGTTGCAACTGTAGAGCAGTGTAAAAATCCTGATTGTCGCAGTGACTCTAAATGCTTAAAGGTCTCAGCCTGCGACAGTCCCAAACGTGAAGCAACGTGTGACACAGTGAAACCGCCGTGCTCAGGCTTTTCCATATCAGCCAAGCCAATCAAAACATGTGCGCGTCTAGTTAGCTTAGCCATCACGCCACCCTGACAGCCTGCGGCACAGGTAGATTATTCATCCGCTCAAACGGTGCTGGTCCAAAGTTGGGTTGTACACCCTGTTCTTTTGCCAGTTGTCTCGAGTCACGCTTGTGGTCACGCGCAAAGCCAGTAGCAATACGCGTCCCCACCCACTCAGGTTTCCACGGCAAGTTGTAGCAGCGGTCATTAGGATGCAATGCCGCTGGTGCTTCGGTAGCGAGGTAAACGTTACCGGCTCGAGCAACGCAGTACCCACACACCCGCCTATCCTGCGCCGTGTAGCGCTGCACATACTCAACACCATTACCCCTATACATGTCGCGCCGGGCGTCGTCGCTGGCGGAAACCGTTTCCGTGCGGACAATGCGCTCAGCTTGATAGCGAGTAAGGTCTTTGGCAACACGTAAGGCTCGAGCCACCTGTCGATAGCCCCGTCCCGCCACCATGCCACTAATAATTTCTTCTTTGGCTTTATCGATAAACTCATCGCTGTAACGCCACAGCCTTTGTGCACTACCGGTGACAATTTGACTGATGGCGTCCAAGTTTAGCCCGATGAACGTAGGGTCTTCACCGAGGGCAGATAGTAGCTCTGCACTATTGCTGATGCCTAAGCCGTAGGCGTCTACCAGCAAGCTGCGCATGGTGTTTTGCACAAGCTGGTCGCTGTTGCGAAACGACATCGCGTTCAGAGCAAGCGTGAGTTCGTTGACCAAGGTAGTTGCCCTGGCATAGCGAATCGGCTCAGATGCATCACTTAGCTCATCCAAGGTGCGCCCGTAACGACTGCGCAACATTCGCAACAGGTCGTTTAAGGCAACGTTGAGGTAACGCTCGAGGTCGTTGGTGGCACTTGTCTCGAGGCGGCTAAGCTGGCGATCAACGGAGGCAATAAGGCGTTCAGGTTCGGTTGCCATCAACTGCTAACTCGTAGTTGGTGAAACGCCCGCGTTGACCCGTTTCTGTGAAACCGAGCTTTAATAAGCTGGCTTGGTGAATGGGATTAAGCGACATGCTGCGGATGGGTTGTTGATAAGGCAAACTGTGCGTGAGTTGTGCTTGCAGCAAAGCTTTTGAAATCCCTTGACGGCGATACTCAGCAAGAACATAGTGATTGTCCCAGAGGATGTGGGTGCGTTTAAGAAACGACGCGCAAAAGCCCGCAAGCTGGGCATTGATGAAAGCTAGAAACCAAACGCTGTTAGGCAAGTTGTAATGCCTCGAGCCACCTTCTTCACCGTAGTGTTTGAAGGCAAAGAATTTACCTAGGTGACCATAAAAAACAAAACCCTGTTCTTGACAGGGGTAGATTTTTATCTCGAGTTGTGTGGGGTTGCGAGGCTTAGGCTGCGCCTGCTTGCTCATTCTCACCCTCCAAAGCTCCCGGCACAACCTCACGTGGTGCAACCTCACGTTCGCGCGCAAGCCGTTCCATCTCTGCCCCCGGGTCTTCAATACCACTTGCAACTAGTGCTGTTTCCATACTCCAAAACTCACTGTTGGCGTTGTCTCTAGCTGTCTGCACTGTTTGAATGCTAGGCACAGACGCGGACAGCCTTGTACTAGCGTCAACCCGCACGGTGTCGTCACGGGCTTGTCCAGTCAGAAGCAAGTGAAAGTCAAGCGAGGTAGCCAAAACCCAACGAAGCAACGCGTCTACCTTGGCTTTGGTTGGTCTGAGTGACGCTTCAAAATCTGCCGTTGCTTGAATACGTGAGTCTTCGCTAATGCCACCATCCCCTGAAATCATGGCGTGAAGTTGCTTGGCTTCTTCATAGAGATTGCGTTTGGTGGCATCGCTGCTAGCGATCAATCGTGAAGGGTCAAAGGGTTCAACCTCAAATGCACTGGGTGAAGCTGGTGTGCCTTCAGGAGTACGCACACCAACGAAGTTGTGTAACCGTCCGGCACCCCGAAGGATGGGATCAGGTATAAACACCTTGCGACCTTCAACTTCCTTTTCAATACCATTTAGCTTGGCATTGAAAAGGATAAGCTCGTTAAACCCTGTTTTGAATATGTTGTAGGGGCGCATTGTTTCAGATAAGTTCAGCGCCATCTGATTGCGAACAATTGCAGGTGAGACAAACGGTTTTGACCTGTTGACCTCAAAGATGGTGAGCCGCTTGCCTAGCTCGAGGTTGCTTTCAGCTACCAACCCGCCTTCACCAAACACCGAAATGTTGGTAAGCCCATCGTCACGTACATAGCTAAGTTCAACTTCGGGTTTGTCGTTTTTGTTGAGGTAGCGGTAAAGCCCAATATCTTGGGCGTGTTCTTTGCTCCGGTAAACCGCAGCTTGGGTATAAGATAGTGACTCGAGGTAGACATAGCGCCATGCTTCAAGCGGATCAACGCGTACAAGTGAGCCCACAACGTCATCACCTTGAATGGCGGCAGGTGAAATGTAAAACCGCCAGACGGCTCGACGGGCATACAGCAATGATGGCAGTCCGCTGCTGACTTCCTCGAGCACCCGCTGCTCATCCCACCAGTGCGTTAGCAAACCCTCATAAGCGTCAATCTGGTCGTTTTCAGAAGACTCATCATCAATATCAACCGGAACCACTGACCAAGCAGGTTCGCGCCCAACGACGGCATCAAGGTGCCTGTTGACCAGTTCAGCAATCATGTTTTTGTGGACGAAGATGTGCTCAATCTGCTCGAGCAATTCCTCACGCTTATCTTCAGGAATAGGTCCTAGCCAACCGTCACCACCCTGCCAGTGATCGCCGTCATAGAATTTCTTGTTTTGCTTGTAGTCATCGCCAATGGCTTCGTCTAGCCATTCGTTGGCTTGTTTGAAGGTGATGTCACCTGTCTCGAGCATTGACTATCCCTTCATCAATTAGACGGCACAGGTGTCTGATACCTTCCTCAAAACTGATAGGCTTCAGAGAATTGTTTTCTGGATAAGACGCTGAACTATGAGTCATAGTGAGTCCAGCTCGAGGCTCAATGTAGCCATAATGAAAATTGTCTTCTGACTGCAGATAGCCAACATACAACCTTCCGTGTTTATCTAGCCAGAAGCCTTGCCTATGTGGTGGCTTGAGTGTTTTTGATGCATTCTTTAGTACATCACGCTTAGTTTCTTGACTCATTCTTGCCTCCTACGCATAACTCGTACTACTGCTGTAATACTCCACTTGTCCAGCCCGATATGCCGACAACGCAAGCGCCAACGCCCAAAACTTGTCAGCGTGGTGTTTATCAGTAGGTTCGTTGTCAAATTTGAGGTTTTTGTCGGGCGTCACAATCCGCTTGACGCTGTGCAACTGATAAGCAAGCTCACGGTCACTAGGAATGGTGACGTTGCCTCGTTCGCATTGCAGCTTGAGGTAGGTTGCCCAGTTCCGTTTAGAGCCGTTGGTGAAGTCAACGCCAAGAACTTGCTCAGGAAACTCACCAACCGTGCGCTCTACCAAGTAGCGCCCAATGCCAGTCCGGTCTAACATGCCAAAACTGACAGGCAAGCGCATGAGAATAGCCCTTAGCACATCAAGTTGGCTGTCAAATGCAGTGTTAACGAGTGTAATGCTAAGCCGCAAAGGTAGTGCGCTACTGCTATCTGCTGCGCCTAGCAAGATGATCTCAGTGGCATCTTTGGTGCGCCCAATGTCCAGACCTAAAAAGAAAGATGGCTCGAGGCGACCTGTTTTCACTTTGTGGGCAAGCTCATCAACGGCTTCAAGTGCCTCGAGCACATCGCTACCGTGAATGCGCACTTTGGCACACTCGAGGGCTTCGTCTTGCATCTTTAAGACGGTTTCCCAAGACAAGAGTGTTTGCGTTTCAGCCCCAAAATGACACTCGTATTCCTGCTGAAAATCTTCGAGTGTCATGTTGTCATAAAGCATGGTGATGCGTGGTTTGCCGTATCTAGCCATGCGCTCAGCCGTAGGCATGGTTGGCGCGTGACGCACAGCACTAGGCACATCGTTACAAAACGACAGCACCTCCCACCACGGCGTGTTTTTGCGGGTGTAGCCAGGGTAGCGGCGCATAGATTCGGTGAACACTTCCCAGAACACCCCGCGTGCGCCAAACGGACTGCTACCTAGCCGAATGCGCCCACCTTTGGAGATGACAGGTAGGGCAGCTTGGTAGATAGTTTTGTCTTGTTTGACGTGGGCAAACTCATCCCCGTAGAAGTTGCGGCGAGCTTTCCCGCGTGGGGCTCGAGCCGGTAACGAGATGATAGACGCGCCGTTATCGAAGTGAAGGTTGAGGTTGTTGTCTTTGACGAGACGCGGCATCTTGAAGGGAACATTTTTGAGGTTCTCGAGCACTGCTCGAGCGTAGGTGATCTTTTCGCCAGCTTCTTCGAGGTTGATGGACTCAAAGATGCTCGAGTTAGCAATAGGGTCATCTAACAGTGCAAACGCCACAGCCTCAGCAGCGATAACAAACGACCACGCAATCTGCCGGGCTTTGTTTTCAATGCCAAAGATGCTCTCGTTGGTTAAGTGCTTGTACTGGAAATACTCCCACTGAGCGTCGTCGATGCCGCTTGCGGCGGGTAGGTCAAGGTGGGTTGCGAGGAAATGCCAACGAAGGGTCATTCATACGCACTCTCAATGGCGGCAAACTGGCTACCAAGTGCGTTCATCTGAGTGCTAGCAAGCTCTGCATATTCTTGCCTAGTCATGATAGTCACTGGCGCGCCGTCTTTACCCGTAATTTCATGGCGGGTAGGTGCTTTGAGTCCCAACAACTCTATTTTGGTGCGTAGCGCACTGAGTGCAAGTTGATGGTCTTTGTCGGTCCAAGCTTGGGTCGAGATTTCTTCAAGCTCAGCTAGCACCTGAACAAAATGCGCGTCTATATCTTCTGCAGCAGCTTGACGCCATTGCTTTTTAAGCGCTTTGATGTCACCTGCAATAGTCCCTGCGCTCCACGGTTCTCCGGTTTGTGGATTGCGGTTTTCTTCGGTTTGCGACAAGACATGTTGAATCCTTCGCTGTGACATCCGCTGTCGCAAAAGAAGCCCAGCCACAACCCGCCTACGCCTTTCAATAATGGCTTTTTGATCCATGGAAACTCACAAACCGCTCAACTCTATACGCTCAATCATGAACCTCACCTGCATCTGGCCCCCAAGCTGTGTTGAAGCCTTGTTTTGCTTGACGAGCAGCCACGCCTCGCGAGTCACCCAGCCGTTGTACTTCTTCGCTATCCATGCCCAAGCGGCGGGCAATTTCATCTTCACCAACCTTGTGATAATCCCGCAGCGCTTTGACAATATCTGCCATGCTGCGGATTTTGTGTTGACCTCGAGCCCGGTTGTGGCGAATGGTGCTCATCATCTGGTGCTCGAGTCCTAGTTTGGCAAGGCGCACTACCGGCACGTGACCGTTAGTCATGGCGTGAACTTCTGGGTCGGCTGAGATAGTCCAGCGGTGAAAGCCATCAACGATTTCATTGTCGTCACGTATGACGATAGGCTGTGTCCAACCGTCTTCAAGAATACTGAGCTTGAGTAGTTTGAGTTCTGGCTTAGCAACATGGTTAGGGTTGTAGTCGTTGGCGCGTAACTTGCCCCGCTCAACCCACTCGACCTTGTTAATGGGTTGGTCTTGTATCATTGTGCTCCGTTCTCACCACAAGGTGTTGACAATTTCAGGCCAGTCTTCAGGCAGCCACACATAAACCGTTTGACCACACTCACGCAAGGTTTGGATGGCTTGCCACTGGTGCGGTTCAGGCTCTTTGCCTTTGGTTTTGAGTTCAGCGTGAAAGTACTCACCTGTTACACTGCGACCTAGCTCGAGGTCAGGTTTTCCCTCTTTGTTTTTGCGTGCATCGTTGTCGTGCCATATCCAGTCCCAGCCTCTGAGCGTGGCAAGTTCAACGATGATTTTTTGAAAGTCTGCCTCGAGCATCTTTGAGCGAATGCGTCTGTCATTCAGCCAGGTTTGCTTGCTGTTGCCTAGCGCGTGGTTGACTCGAGCTTTTTGTCTGTCGCTAAGATACTCAGGATTCCAGCCCATGTTGCCCCCTGTGCTGCGCTAAAGCTTCACGGTACTTATGCGCTTGCTGTGACCAACCTTCTTTGCCTCGAGTTACCACCTTCATATTGGCTTGACGGCGTTTCTTAACATCACCTCGTAAGGCAAGCATGGCTAGAAACTTCCACGAGATACCTGTGTCTGGATGGGTTACTTCCAAAATAGGGTCACTGGTCTGGCGGTAGTGACGCCTAATCTCTTTGTGGATACGCTCAGCAATAACTTTGCGCATAGCTGCATCTTCGTGACCCTCAATTAGCTCGAGCACAAAGTCATGCCACGACATATCTGCAGGTTTTTCAGGGATGCTTTTGAATCCGTACAACTCCGTTTGGGCATAACGAGCACCCGAAGCAGCACCGGGAACACGGTTTACCATCTTGTCCCATAGTTCAGGTTCAATGAGCTGGTAGGTATAGAGCGAACGAAAAGGTTCTTCACCAAAAGGCGGTGCTAAGCGCTGGTTGAGTGGACTAATACCCAGTAGCTCCATATCGTCATAAACTTTGCAGTAATCCCAATCGTAGGCGTAGGGAGCCGTCCACACATCTTCCGTGCGCCAGTCATAGATTGGGTATGCCTTTGAAAAGTTACCCCAGCCAAGTAGCATGTCTTTACCAACGCCACTTTTGGGTTTGATGATGTAGTTGTCTTCACGCCGACGCGTCACCGCACGACGCCGGGTCATGGATTCTTGCGCACGAATACCTAAAAGCTGGCAAGTATTGCCATAGTGCTCAGGTGGAAAGATGAGCCCGCTAACTTGCGGAATAAAGTAGCGCTTGTCAGGAACGCTGCCATCGTAGATGCCTTCAGGGTCGTGAAGCTCAGTAATGGCACCCTCGGGCAAGTCGCGCACCCAAATAGCGCGGTCTTCAGGTGCCCAGGGAAACCAATACGGTTGTGTGCTGCTACACGCGTTGCGGTGTTTAATGGGCACGCACAACCAACGCAGGTTGATGTCGGGTAGTGCGGCTACTCGCCGAATGTAGGCTACCGTTTCTGACCAAATGGCTTCTTCATCCCAAAACACCACATCCAGCGGCAAGCGTTCACGTTCTCGAGCAACCTCAAGCGCTAGGTTCAACACAACAGTGCTATCTTTGCCGCCAGAAAACGACACGCTGACCGTATCGAAGATGTCAAAGATATGATGCAATCGCTCGAGGGCTTGATCGTAAACATTGCTGTCTAAGGCTGCAACTGGGTAGGTTTGCCGAACGCGCTTGACCTTACTCATGAGGGTTGAAGCGGTTGCTGGCGACTTCACCTACTCCCGGCTTGACATCGATGTCGCCGCGTGCATAAAGATAATCAATCCACCATGCCACATCATCTTGAATGACTCGAGCATCCTCTTGAAACTTGTACGCAGGGATATGTTCAGCAGGTAAACCCGTGTACTGCGCAATGATAGCGGCTGCCTGCGCGGGGTTAGTTTCGGCAAACTCAGTAGCACGAACAATGCCAGCGACAAAGGCTCGAGCTACATCGATGTTGTCGTTTGCCCAATCTTGGTTCACGAAGTGCAAAGTGAACTGCTTGGTGCCAAACACATCGATGGCGTTAAACAGCTCATAGAACTCGTCACCGTAAGTTGCCTTGGCTGAACCAATGTAAGGTTCCATCAAGCCAATGACATCTACCGCGCCGGATGATAGCGCAGCGGCTTGTTCAGAAAAGCCTAGTAGTACAAAGTTGATGTCTTGTTCAGGTATGTTTTCTTGCTCGAGCGCCATGAGCGCTGTGTAGTGAAACGACGAGCGCCACAGATTTACCGCAAAGGTTGTACTCGGTAAGTCTTCAAGGCTGTCGATTCCACTATCTGACCTAACAAAATAGACCTCAAGCGGTTGCCCAGGCAACGCACTTTGAATATCGCTGACACCCAAAATTGGTAAGCCTGCAACGTTGGCATTGATAAGCGCAGGGATAGAAGACAAGCCCGCGTCCGCACTGCCGGCAGCCACGGCTTGAATAGCATTGGGACCACCTAGTGCCGCGCCAACCAGCTCAACGCTGATGCCCTCGTCGGCAAAGTAGCCTTGCTCGAGGGCGATGTAGACCGGGTCGTACACCTTGAATTCGATGTAACGAACGTCTTGCGCGAAGCAGAGTGTAAGTACGCTGATGAGTAAGACGTAAACGAGGGTTTTCATAAGGTGTTCCTTTCATGGTTTTAAGAGTCATATGGTTCTGAGGATCATAAGGTCGCTAAAAAGTCGCGGGCGCTGGGAAGGTGGTTGGCTGCTTCAGTAACGATGTCTGGGTCAATGCCGTAGACCATGCGCCAGCCGTTGGCGATGGTTTTGGTGTCTTCACGGGCTGGCCACGGACCAGTGCCGTTACGCCAACCGTTTTCCCACTCGTAAAAGGGCGGTAGTGGCATGAGGTAGTAGTGACACGCTGCTAGAACTTGCTCATGTGTCCAATGGCGTAGCGGAGAATAGTAGGTAACGCCTCGAGCATTGCTGTAGATGCCTGTACCATCACCTTTGTCTACGTAATTGCCATCCGCTCTGCGCCTACCCAAAATGAGCATGTCGAGGTTTTCTTGATGAAAGTAGGTTTCTTGCCCGCTGTGCTGCACCTTCTTGAACCAGCGTCCGGTCAGCTTGGTGTCGTTAGGGAACAGCATGTGGGGGTTTTTCTTGAGCCATGCCCAGGTTGTGTTTGTGGTGATTTGTGAGCACTGCTCTGGCATGTACTCGTCTAGCCACTCCAAAAACGCTGGAAACTCAAAGTCATCAGCTAGGGCAATCATGCATCGTTCAAAACGAAGTCCTCTTGCGACGGCTTCAATACTCAGCACGGCGCTAAGAGCTTGCGAGTCTTTGCCGCCCGACCACGCGTAAGCGACCTTTTTGTCTTTCGTGACCTGCGCAATTTCATCTAGCGTGCTGGCAATAAGCGCGTCAATTTCTGAGAAGCTGATGATGTCTTCAATGTTTTGCCAAGCGTGTTGAAACTGCTCGTTGGTGGCAAACTGGCGTAGCGGTAGCATCAGCGTTTCCTTTCTAGATAGTAGGCGTAGAGCTCGAGCCCTTTACTCATCACATAGCCCAGCCCAGCAATCACTACGATGGCGCTGTACATGCGTTCGTATTGGAAGGTCTGCGATGAGATGAGCACGGCGTACCCCAAGCCTCGGTTGGCACCCAACATCTCAGCTGCCACCAAGCTGATCCAGCCACCCGACACAGCAATACGCCAGCCGTTGACAATACTGGCTAGCGCTAGGGGTAACTTGATGTGTTGCAAAGTTGTGAGCGTTGACGCGCCGTCGAGGGCGGCAGCTTCGGTTAAATCGCGGGGAACGGTATTGATGGCGTGGAGTGCGCTGATAAGGGCTGCGGGGTAGGCAGTCCAAAAGATGACGACAATCTTTGGAGCTAGCCCAATACCCAGCGTGACAATAAACGCAGGGAGTAGCGCAATGGCAGACACGTTGCGGGTGGCGTCAGCAATGGCAAAGGTGAGACGCTCGAGCACCTCAATGTGTGATGCCAAGATGCCTAGCACGTTACCCACAAGGCAAGCGATAACCACGCCTAATAGAACAGTGCGCACACTCACCCAAGCATCTAACTGGAAACTGCTGAGGTGCTGCGGGGAGGCTCGAGCCACTTGGCTAAATGGAATCAACGCGGGACTATCAAGGGCTCGAGCTGAGACCTCCCACGCAAGACCAAGAAGCATCAAGCCCAGCGCTTCATGTGCCAGCTTCGACAAAAGCGTTGCAGATTTCATAAATTGCCTCAGAAGATGTTGACGCTTCAAATACCTCTTTGCCACTTTCGGCAGCCGCTAGCACAACATCACGTTGTTCAGGGGTGAGCACCAAGGTAAACGTGACCATGCCGGCATCCGTTTGGGCGCGGGGTACTACCTCTTGGGCATCCGTTTGTTGTGACGGGTCGTCAATCTCGCTGGCGCTAGCGTTGGTCACGTCAAAGCGTTCTGGCTTGATGAAACTCAGGTCACCTTCTTGGTTAATCTGGTTGAGCACGAGGTTGTAAGCTTCATCATCAAAACCCGTACCTACATAGCTTTGTGATTCGTCGTAGACCACATCAAGGGCGTCGCGCAAAGCTTGAAAGTCGTAGCCTGCTAGTTCAGGGACACGGTTATCTGCCAGCATGATCTTATGTGCCCTGGCATCATTTACATCCAGCAGGATTACGGGTAACTTGCTGAGACCTTTGTCTTTGGCAACCCTGAACGTGTGATTGCCTTTGAGGATGTAGCCTGTTGATTTTTGCACGATGACGGCACCGTAAAAGCCGTTTTCCTCAAGGGATTCGCCAATGGCTTCGAGGTTGCCGTTACGTGGGTTGTTGGGGTGTTCCGTGAGACTTGCAACGTCTACAACGTCATAGGTTTGAGGTAATACGTTGACCATAGACCTCCAAAGAAAAACCCCGCCGGAGCGGGGCTAGTTAAACTTATATTTGTCTTTAAGAAAAATTTAAGGTTTACACAAGAAATAGGCAGTAATTGCCCTAAAACGGGCATAACCGTTCAAAGGTTAAGCACAGCACCAACGTCTAGGACGTAATAAATGCGCACACGTGCTAGCGATATGTGCTAGAGTGATTCAAATTTAAGGAGGGATAAACCAAAAACAAATAAGTGCAGGCCACTCAAACTTTGGTCAGGGAGAGTGACCCAGCACCCCAGTGACGCCCACCGATATAGGTAGGTCATAACTTAGCCTAGCACAAAAGAATATACAGAATGTTGCGCTCATCAACAAAAGCTTAGCTTTAGCAAGCTTTTGTTGAACGGTCACTAAACAAGCTATTTTAGAATTTTACCGCTAAAAATCGGGCAAAGCCGTCCTAGGCGACACATTCGGCTAGTGGCATCGTAATGGCAATCTTGAAAAGTTGTTCGGCGCACCCTTCTTGAAGTTTATTCACTCTGTCACTACGGCAAATGTAGCCATCCGATTTAACCCGTAATAGCGGGAAGGACATAAGGATTAAATCTTGATAAGCCAAGCGCAACTCGTCAGAAAGTTGATTGACGGCATCTAGGTAAGCATTGCGCTCAACAGCGATAAGATGCGCTGGGAATGCTACAAGTTGACCGCTACACCGCAACTCTACTGCTGAACACACCCGCGACGCCACAAACTGAACACCTTCAAGTTGATGGACCGAAGATTTACCCGCGCCCATCACCCTATAGCTACTGGTGCTAGCTGGCACAGGCTCGAGGCTAGCTTGCTCACGCCGACATTCCCAGCGTTGGGGGTCGGCGTGAGCTAGGCGTAAGAGTGTGACGAACTCACCTACGAGGTAGCGGGAGAGGTGGGGGTTGGGGTCGGTGAGTGTCCAGCTCATGAGGTTGGGTTGGGTGGTAGTGGCAAAACGTGAGTGACATTGACAGGGTCAAAAAAACCATAGTTATCAACAATTCTTAGCTTAGCTTCGTACCAGCCTGTTGGTAAATACTCGTCTTCCTGCTCACCCGTCACTACTTCGTTCTCGGCTATCCACATTACCTCTACCCAATAACCCCCTACAAGACCTAGTGCTGATTCTTGACTTGTAGGATTCCACCCATCTACAGGCACAGGCTTGTGTGATGGCCCGCGTTTACAAACTATCAATACAGCAAAGAGAAATATGACAGCAAGAAGCGAAAACCCAATACCCTGAAAAACATCTAAAATCATATCTTCAATCATGAAGACGCACCCGCCCAGCGCTACGAGGGTGCGCGTTTCAGCTAGCGTCATTCAATAAACCCCTGATAGACACGAATGCCCGCCTCTTCACAGGCTTTGTAGACAGGCTCGAGTAACCATGCTTTAGCTTTTTTCTCAATTTCGGATATTTGCGCAGCGTTTGCAGATAGGCTCAAAGTCGCGTCGTCATTGTGGATGACAGCGCACTCAAGTGTGCAGATACCATCACCTTGAGGTTCAATGTAATCGCCATCAAACACAGGTACGTTGTTAAAAGTGATGATTTCTGGCAAGCTCTTGCCATCAGCAGTAAGTTCGTCAACATATTCACGACGCATACCCGACGTGTCACGCTCGGTTGTGCTTTTTTTGGTTGATGTGACTGACTTAAAGGTAGCGATAACGGCTGGTGGCACAAAAGCGCGGTAAGTGCGTATGAGCGTCAAGTAAAGTCCATGCACAGATTTATCGACAAGCTCATTGAAAGCAATGTTTCTAAACACGCTACTTCTAGTCATTTCAAAACTATGACAAATACGCCCAAACTCACCAGTGTTCCACTCTAGGTGGACATCCATATAATTTACGAATAAACGCTGTGGATATTTCCGTTCAACACCTTCTTGAATGAGCACAATCAAAGATTCAGCGTCATGTACTTGAATTTCGGGCTCTGTTAATCCTAGCTTTTTGTTCAGTCTTGCTTCGGCTTCGTCTACTTCGTTTTGTAAACGCACTTTATCAGCGCCAAGCTCGGCAATGTACTCAACGGTTTCAAAAGGTAAACTCATTATTCTTCTCCAAACATATTGTCTTGAAAGCTTGTGGGCATCATGGCGAATGTGAGGGTGTTACCAGCACCGTCTTTGCTGTTTTCGGTGCTGAGGCGCTCGGTCATCATCTCTTGAGCTGGTACGACTAGGGATACGGAAGGGTCGATCTTGACCATTTCGAGACCAGTGTCAATGGCTACAGGTTCAAAAGTGAGTTTGACGGTGATAGTGCGCTTCTTTTGCAAAAAGGGACGCTCGTCGCAATCTTTGAGAACTTGGGCAATAGCATCGTCAATAGCGCGCCCAAGGCGACCTCTATCAACCTCATACAGATTGCTAGCAGCTAACATTGGCTTATCACTCATTACATAACTCCTTCTTCGTCGCGCTCAGCGCCGGATACATGCGCTGCGCTTGAGATTCTTTGGCAAGGGCTTGATAGGCAGTAATGAAGTCACGTCGCAACATTGAGAGGTTGCCGTGACCTTCGCGGATAGCAACCGAGCCGCCAATGCTGGTAAGCGCTTGGCGTGCAGTCTGGCTTATGTTGGCTTTGTGATTGTTCATCACCGCTGTGGCAACTTCCATCCATTCTTGTTGCGCTAGGTCACTTGGTGAACCTAGCGCAGCATGAATAAGCTCGAGCGGCGTTGGGAAAAAGCGGTTTTCAACAAACACTTTTTGGCAACCACGCAAAAACTCATCTTCACTAAGGCTGGCTAGTGCTTGGTAGTAGCCGTGAACGACAGCATTGCTGAGCGAGTGGTTGAACCTCTCTGAAAGTTTGTCCATTTCGGTGGCAAACAGTTTAGGATCAATTTTTGCCATAGTCGTCTTTCATAATTGCGTCGTAATAGCTGCTGGCTCGAGCTGCGCTGGCTAGTTGCTGTGAGGTTGTGCCGCGAGTGGCTACCCACTTTTCAGCAAAATCTACAGCTTTACCTTTGGTAAGTAAGTTTTGAATTGTGAACGCGGGTAACTTGCCCCACCAATCGTCATTTTTGGCGTAGTCTATGGCAGCAGCGAAAACATCTAGCGCGTGATCAGCACCAACGTCTTTGATGAGTGTATTGACAAGCCGCTTACGTTCTTTGTTCATACTTTGGCATTGCGACCAATGTGCTGGCGCGTTGGCGTTCCAGTAGAGTTGATAGGCTTCGTAGTCTATTTCTAGCTTTTTCTTCTTAGCTAATGTAAGTGTGCCGTTTTGCTGTGCTGGTGGGCAAGGTGACTCTGTGTCATGTTGCTGATTGCTAAGTGACTCTGTGTCACCTTGCTGTCCTAGTCGCAGTTGATACGCGTTGCTGATGCGCCCATTACGAGTGCTGCGAGTGGTGATCTCAATCAGGCCGAGATCTGCAAGTTGCTTGGTGGCACGCATGACGGTGCGTCTGTGGTAGCCCGTTTCGCTAGCTAGCAAGTCGATACCCGGGTAGCAGTAGCCTTTGCTATCAGCGTGACTTGCAATGACAACCAGCACATACTTAATAGGCGGTGGGTGTAGGTCTAGTTCCAGCACTTGCTTGATGTTTTGAAACACGTTTCACCCGATTCAAAAGAGGCTTGTTTGTTCGGCTTTCTTACCTAGGGTTAAAGGTTGAGGTTGGGTTGGCGCTTCCGGACTCACTATTTCGTTGAGAACTTCTTGCATCAGCGTTACTTGCTTGCGAAGCTTTTCGTTTTCTGGTCGCGGTTTGGGTTTGGGTAAAAAGGTAGCCATTGTAAGTTGTTCGTCGAAAATCTCATTAGATAGCGTGTTGCCCCTGATAACGCGTGCTGGAATGCACCATAGCGACAAGTTGATAAAACACATCCAAAAGGGCATTTGTCCTACGTCCCAAGCTTCGACCCACATGTCACTAGGTGAGCCGCCGTCTTCTACAAGTACTTTGGCAGCAGATAGAATCATGCGTCCGCTACCAGCCGCAGGTTCGTGAAACCTGATTGGTTTCTCAGTTGCGGAGTGAGAAACGTTAGCCATTTGCGCCATCATGTCGCAGACGTGTTCGGGCGTGTAGAACTCACCTTTAGCTTGCTTGTCTCTAGTGCCACTGAGTTCCATGTGTGTATCGCCAAGGTGATCTTTAAACAGGGGGCCTTGTTCGTAGTCATTGACCATCGTGCTAAATGCTTCAACGTAAAGGTCAAGCACCTCACGCTTGTTTTTGAATGGCGCAATAGCTTTTAGATACTGGTCTTCACGTTGACCATAGGACAGCGCACAGAATGAGATTTCCAGAAAGCGTCTAAACACTTCACTGTTACGGTCGCCGGTGATGGCGTGGATTTGCTCGAGTGTTTTAGTGAAGTCTGACTCAGATGCTGCCACGTTGCCCCCGCTTCTTCTTAGATTTCTTTTTGGGCTTGAGATGGTCGTAACAAAACCCATTCGCCACAGCACGCTCTGAGCACCTAGGACACAGCGTCCGGCAGCGCAAGGTCACGCCGATATCCCAGCCGCTAGATGCATAAATCTTTTGAGTAGTCATGCCGTCACCAACGGGTACGTGGGCATCTGCGTCACAGTAGTTGCAACGCAGATATATGTGGGTTCTGTCAATAATCTTAGCGATAAGTGTATAAACCTAAGCTTGTTGAGGCGTGTGGTTGAGGGCGGCATATTCTTGCTCGAGGTAGGTCTGAACGGTGCCAAGAAGTTGCTTAGCTTTATCTTTACGAGCTTGGCTAAGTGTGCTTTGAGTGATGACTGAGGTGTTAAAGCCTGCGAGTACAAGTGCCATAGACACTCTGTTTCTAGTAGGTAGTGCGCTAAACCCGTCCACAAGCAATTTTAGTAGCGACGTGAGTAAAGGGTCTACGGTGGCAAAGGTAATATCTGGGGCATCTTGAGCGTTGAATTGACTGGCGAGTAAGACGAACGCGGGGTCACTATGTTGTTCGTTGAGTTGGGCGAGTAGTTGCTGGGCGGTCTCAGTCGCCAACGCGCTAAGGGGGTTAGCGTCAGCGGGATTCTCCGTCATGAGGTCTCCTGTAATTATCTTTAGGTGTCTAAAACTTCTTCAACAATCTCAAAGTCATCACCTAGACGCAATCCTTTTGATAGCTCGGGGTTGTCAACGTAGCGAGCAAAATAGTGGATGTTGCCGCCGTCAGCCCAACTAAATGATGTCCCGAGAACTTCAAAGACTTTTCCTTCGTGTTTGATTTTTGTGCCTACTGGTAGCGTTTGAGCAGCAAGATAATCATCGGCAAGTTTGCGTGCTTGGTTTTTAAGGGCGTTGATCTCAGCGTTAATAGCTTCTACATCTTCAAGAAACTGTTCCCGTGTCATGCGTTGGCAGCTTTGCGGCTGTGCTTACTTGCATTTGGGCAGTCTGTAAAGTGGCTAATACCCTTGTTGTTGACAGGCATCTTTTTAAGATTTTGAGTGATTGCCCAGAAGATTACCGTGCCGCAGGAGCGGCAGTGACCTTGGTCGAGGCCGCGAACGTCATAGATGAGCTGCTTACTGTCGGTGTCTTTGCCGATGACGGGCGTTGGCTGGTTGTTGCTAGCCATTGCTGGTACAGCACCTTGCCAACAGCTTGTGCGGTAGCGGCACCAGGTGCACTCGTGAACACGCTTGCGCTCGAGTGTCTCCAAGTCACCTTTACTCACCTTGGTGATGTTAGTAGAAATGGCGTCTAGCAGTCTGTTATCAATCTGCTCACGAAAAACCTTAATCGCACCTGTATCACGTGCTTTGTAGAAAAAGACGCACTCACGCAAGTTGTGATACTTCATGTAGAGCTGGACTTGGGTGCGGTGGCGGGGTTTGGGTGTAGTCATTGCCTCTAGGTCTACGTGAGACTCAATGGTTTTGATTTCCAGCAACACCTCAGCGCTAAGCTTGGCGTCGATGCGCCCATAAATTCGGATGCCAGCGATAGTGGCACGTACCCAATCTTGCTGGTTAGCAATGCGCACGCCACCACGTTTAAGCGCCTCAATAATCTGCGTTTCGTGGTGATTGCCTTCTTGAAACTTGAGAATTGTTCGCAAGTCTGGTTCGTCTGGGTCGCTAGGTTCAATACCCTCGTAGTGATAGCGCAACTTGCGCGCGCAGTCGAGGACCTCGGAATTGCGCAGCGACCCGCCTTTCAGCGGGTAACTAGTTTCATCAGCGAGTAAGCCAAACAGATAGCTTAGCTCGATGTCATCGTGAACGTCTTGACCGTAGCGTTGGGTGATCTCGTCTTGGTTCATAGGTAAGTCCTAAAGCGTGATCTGAGGATAGTCATAGCCTTGCTGCAGGATGGGCAAAGCTTCGGATTGAACGACGCTTGATTGCTGCTGGATATTGCTGTGCAGCAAGAAACAGACAGCTTGCTTTAAGGTCAAAAAGCGATGCACACTGTGGCGCGAGAAAGGCGCAAGTCGTACAACCACTTCGTAGTAAACCGTGATGTGTTTGATGTAAGGCACGATGGGCGGTGAGGTTGTCTGGTTTGTGCGACAAATGAGTGTGCCACGATAGTAAAAGTAATTACGATCAACTTGGTAGACGTTGCTTTGGTAATTCTCTGATATCCAGCAAGCATGATGATGCGAAAGCTTAGATTGAGAGGATATTTGCTCACAAGAATTGTCTTCGGGATAGTAAAGAAGATCAGCCAAAAACTCTTTATTACGCGCCACTTTGACTACCTTAATAGGCAACGTGAACCGCACTACCCAATCCAATCTTCAGCCGTGCGATCTGGGAACTCAGGCACCATATCGACCACTTTTTCATCGTGCTGCTTGATGTACTGAGTTGCTTCACGTAAAAGCTCGGTGTATTGCGATGAGGTGAGGTTACGCACCACATTAGCCAGTGAAGGCATGCCTGTTCTTTGCTCGAGCCATTCAGCTCTAGCTTCGTCACTATCAAGAACGGAACCTCGCACGGTGACAAACCAGCGGGTAGTTGCATCCACAATGGTGCTAGCTAAGTCTTGCGCTTCTTCTTCCAAGACGTTGGCTGGGTTTTCACGCAAAAGTGCGGCTGTTAGTGAGCGTTTGAAAGCTAGCAGTTGCTCACTGTAATCATCTGGGATGGCACCTAAAAAGCGTGGGGTGATGCGCATGTACTCGAGCTTGTTGCTGCTTTTTTCAGGCGTAAGCCCAAAGCTAACCATCGCGCGATGCAAAGGTAGATAGCGGGTGTGGAAGACCTCACGCTTAAAATCACTCCACGCTTTGTTGTTAGCGGGTGAGAAAACAAGTACCGTCGGCAGAATTGAACCGGGTGTGAGCAAGTAAACCTCGGTGCGTAAGCGGCACTCTGGGGTTTCGTCATTATCGCCAAACTTGGCAAGTGGACAACTAGCGCACTCACCACCTGGGTTGCCGATGCCGGTTTTAGCGTCCACGCTGTAGCAAGCGGGTATAGGGCTTTCACCAAACTTGCCCGGGTAGTAGGCGCGGCTCATCTTCCAGAAGATAGGCACACCTTCAATAGTCTTTTCAAGCCTGATACCATCAGGTTCGTTACTATCAGGAATTTCCCAGACGGCAGTTTTAGGCGTTGTAATGCGGCGAAAATCGTTAGCCGTAATGTCACGTTCTTCGTTTTCTTTGAAAATCTCAAAGATGCTGTCTAGTGCTTTGACAGCTTCTGGTTGCGTGGCAATCAGATTGGCTTTTTCGACGTCGTAAATCTCTGACTGGTTGAGGACAGCTAGAGCCGTCACGGGTTCTTTGGCTGGCGTAGCTTTTCTGGACATGGTTTCTCCAAAGTCTTCAAAATAGGGCGGTAGGTGGCTCGAGGGGTCGCAAATCGTTTCTACTTCGCGCAAGCTTTGCATGGTGTCAACTTGCGTAAGCCGCAACGTACTTGTGCTCGGTAATCTCAGCGCCGCTTGCCATCAGCACCTCGTCACGAAGCATCTTTGTAAAAACAGGTAGGTCTGGATAGCGTCCGGTGTCAATGCCCTCGAGCAACTGCTGGCGCTGTAATTCAAACGCGTGGTAGGCCTCAAGTTCAGACTCGAGCAACGGTAATTGTGGATCATTCCAGCGAACCCTCACAAGAAAAAAGCTGGCTATGTTGTCGGAGTCGGAGTTAGACTTCTGGATTGTCAACTCAGCGCCGTAAAGGTTCTTCAATAGTTGACTAGCACTGGCAAGGGGTGTGCATACACGGGTGACAACACCAACAAGCGGGTTATTTAAGGTCGCTAAACGCGCCACAATATTGGCAGCGGCAATGTCAAATGCGCGTTCGTCAGAGTCTTCAAGAGCGTTTACTAGCGCGGTCAGTAAAGCGCCTTTAATATGGGGGTGTGTTAGCATCGTGCTGGTTCTCCGTTCGAGGCCAAATGCAAAAAGGCTGTACCTGCAAGGGGTTGCGGGTATAGCCCTTTCATTTGAGGTAGCTTTCAAGTGGGTAGCCTTCGTCCATCAGTTCAGTGCGGGCATGGCGGCGTTGCATCCATGTGTCGATGCTGGCTTTGTTGACGAATAACTTGCTGTTTTGGCTGTCGTTGAGCCTAAACGCACGCCATTCACCGCTGCGGATCAGAGTGCGGGCGGTGGCGTCACTAAGGTCTGCACCGACGTACTCACAAGACTGAGTGATGGTGTAGTTTTTAGGACCGGGGTCGTTGACTTTGAGGTGCTCGAGCAACGGCGTAAGTGCCTTGTCTAGCTCGCGGCGCACGGTGAGCGCGATGATGGCCTCGAGTGAGGTAGGTTGCTCGGGTTGCTCGTTGGGTGAGTGGAGTGCTAAAGTCATTGACTCACCAGCCGATAAGTCATATAGGTAGGAGGGCCGTTATAGGTTCTTTCTATAGTGCCTTCTTGAACTAATTTAACTACAGCAACTAAAACAGTGGCTGATTCATGTTGGTCGAATTGCGCACGTATATCTGTATAGCGCGCGTTGTTATTTTCAGCCAAATAGTCAGTGACTTTTTTCTTGGCTCTGTCTAATGCAACAGACATTAGTCCACCACCAAACTTGGATGCACTACACTGCCTCGGTCAATCAAGCACTGCGCGTAATCGCCCAACGCAACATGCCCAGCGACACCGCGCGCAAGGTCAGCTTGATACTGCTGTTCACAGCTGCGCTGAGATTGTGAAGGCTTACTTGTGACTGTGCAACTTACAAGCAGCACAACAAGCAAGATGATTTGAAAGACCTTCATCATCGGCGTAACCGCCCGTCTGCGAGATAGATGAGACGTAGAGTTTGTTTACTTTTGGTAGATTCTTGCTTGACCCAGCGCGAAAAGCTTTTGTGCTTCAATACCTTCCTGTGTCTAAACACCAGCGTGCTGGCAATACCAACAAGCATCTCAACATCACCTAGATAGCCCATGACCTCAAGCGGGTTCATGCTGTTCCTCAAGAAGCTCGATGACCGAAAGCGCAATAAGCTCAACGTCATCAGCATCATCAAAAAGAACTTGAGCAGCATCGTCAAAGGTTCTAATCAAAACGCCTTCGCGCCCGTTGATGCGGTTGTAAACGCGTGACCAAGGTAGAAGTTCACCCTCGACTGCTGGTCTCAATAGTGACGCACTGACATAACGGCTTTTACCTTGGTCGAGGAGTTGAACACGAGCAACGCATTTGTTGATGCCGTGCATACTTAGAATTTCTCCCCTGTAGCAGCCTCTCGGGAGTTGATCGCTAGACGTGTGCTCAGGTATCTCAAGGACAACCCGATCACCTTGCTTGAAACGCGGTGTTGGTCGCGCTATACTCATAACTGTTCCTCACAACATTGTTTTGAAGTTGGGTTGCCGTAGCGGGCAGCCCTTTAACTTTTCCCTCGTCGGGCTCTTTCTCTGAACCTATGTAGCGGGCGTAAATGTCTTTGCCGTTGACAGTGAACTCAAACTCCCCTTCAGGAATGACGGTTTTACCAGTGCGCAGCCTAGAAGCAATTGTTTTGGCTGTGTTTTCTGTTGGTGCTGTGTAAACCAGCGCAGAGCGGTTAGGGTGCTCAACTAGAGGTGCAAGGCGTGCAATCCAAGGGTGCCGGGGTTGTTCTATGGGTGGTTCTTGCCACTTAATCAGCGGATAACCTCCTTAACTTATAGACAGTTTTGTAATAAAACGAGTATACGACTCCCTTCTCGAACGGTACTGAACGCCATTCGCTAAATTAGCTGAGGTAGCTTAGATAAAGTATACCCAAACGTACACAGGATGTCAATAAAATGTCTATAATCTATTACATGAATGTCAATGAATTAAAACGGTAGCAACGCTAGAGTGACATTAGTGCAAACAGGTGTCACAAAAGTGTCTACAGAACCAGAAAAGAAGCCCGCCAAAAAAAAGCCTGAGTATGGGGTTGAACTAACTCGCAGGCGCAAAGAGTTACACCTTTCCCTTGACGATCTGGTAGGTGAAATAAATCATCCTACGATTTATAGGGAGAAAATCTGGCGGCTGGAGGTCGGCAAACGACAACCTCACAAACTTGATCCACTCGAGGTCAAGCTACTTGCTAAAGGCTTGCAATGGACACCTGAACAGCTCGCCAAGGTGCTCAATATTGTTTTGCCTAAAGAAGGCGAACCTACACCAAAGCAACTTTATGCTAGTTCAAAAAATGATTCTGTTGATTTTGTTGTTGTAAATAAATACTCGTTTAATCACAATCAATGGATGTCATCCAAGTTGCCTAATTACCTTGCGCCTGCAGGAGTAGCACCAACCGACATCTTCTTTGTTGATGTTGACGGGTCTTTGCTTGCGTCAGTAGACCTTCATGAGCATCTGCGTGAGGGTATGACCTTAGTTTTCCGAGCCGATGTACAACCTGATAACCAAGACACTGTCTTGATGAACGACCCTGAGCAAAACATCTACGCACTGGTCACCTACAGTGAAGCCGCACCAATGGTTGCAGCCGTGCGCTTAGATGCGTCTGCCACTGCTACCTTAATGACTCTCAACGTGGTTGGTGTACTCACTAAGTACGCACAAACCACCAGCTCACTGCGAGCTAAGCCGTGAACTTGGCACATAGCCTAGCAAACAAGTTGTTAAGAAATTGTAAAGTGCAACGCTTACGAGATGGTGCGTGTCATGGTGCCTGAGTACGCAATGGCACTTAAAGCCAGGCGGCGAGAACTTGGCTTAACCCAGCAGTTGCTCGAGGCGGCTATCGAAACCTTTGCTGCCGACAAAGATGGGCGCATGAGCCAACGCACCATCTCTAATCTTGAAGCTGGTGACATTCACCCCCTCAATATCTCGGTGCGTCGTTTTGGCAATTATCTGGCTGCGCTCGAGTGGACAACTGCTGAGTTTTCCAGTAGTACTGGCTTAGCTGTGAGGTTAGGGCGCGATGGCTAGGCGGCGTGCTGATGGTGAAGGTACGATTCGCAAACGCGAATTTAAGCGCAGCGATGGTAGCACTTATCACCGCTACTTTGCGGTGATTTCAGACGGCTACAAACCCGATGGCACCAGAAATCGCCCCGAAGGACCCCTAAGAAAATACGAACGTGACGCTCGGCTTGACTTAAAGCAGATGACCCAAGAGCGTGACGAGCGTCAACCGGGTAAAGATATGCCATTACGCGCTTATCTTGAACAGTGGCTCAAACGTAAACAAGTTCGGCGCAATACATCGCGAAGTTACGAAAAAGCTGTGCGTTTAGCTTCCGAGTTTACAGGTGAAACACCGCTTGACAAACTCACCGCCGCCATAATGCAAAATTGGATTGATAGCCTCACAGAACGCTACAAACCTTCAAGTATCAAGACCTACAAAGCTATTATCAGCTCAGCATTTAACGATGCAGTGCTATTGGATTATATGGCAACAAACATTTTGTCACCTGTTAAGACGCCTCGTAATCCACGCAAGCAAAAAGCCCTCATTAGCATTGACGAAGCGCAGACATTTTTGAACTACCTAGAAGTACATAACGACTGGATGTATCCCCTGTTTTATACGTTCATGACACTAGGCTTACGGGCTGGCGAGATACGCGGACTTATTTGGGATAACTACGATCCAGTTGAACAGTCGTTAGAAATTGAAAAACAGGGTTCGAGATACGCCAACGAAGAACGTGTAGAGCTTAAATCTGAAGCCTCAAATAGGATACTTTACCTTGGCTCAGGCATGGTAAATGCACTGAACATACAATTTCGTTGGCAACTCAAGATGAGTAGTGGCAATGAAAGTTGGAATCCACTCAACCTCATTTTTTGCAATAAGCAAGGTGGCATGTTCCATGAAACAGCGTTGCATAAAGCTGCTATTAGCCGCCAAAAGCGCGCGGGGGTGCGCAGTTTTCATCTGCACGATCAGCGCGACTTTGCGCTATCACGCTTAGTTGCTGAAGGCTATGATGCCGCCACTGTATCTAAGATTGCCGGGCATAGCAAAGTTGCAACGACGTATGACACTTATGTGCGTGCGTTTGAAGACAGGCAGCGCCAAGTGCGCTTAAGCTTTCCTACCACAGCTCCTACCAAAAACGCCAGAACACCCACTAACACGACAGAGGCGTTAAACCCAAAAAACGATTACAACGAGTAATCTAGCAGCCTCTAATAGGTATCTTAAGTACGCAGAATTAGCACTCATAAT
>CAZMCW010000030.1:0-23719 GCA_964564405.1 uncultured bacterium | reverse complement strand
TGCTGCTGAGGTTGCTGCCCCAGACTTTCATGCGCAATATAGCTGTTGCTACCGTCAATATCTCTATAAAATGCAACTCATTCGGGATGATATTGATGGCACATCTTTGAGTGGTACAGCTCTGAACCGTCATTTTATGTTGCATTTGCCGCAACGTTTGGATGTTGCTGCCATGCAGCAAGCTGCGCCGTTGTTTGAAGGCAAGCACGACTTTGCAGCGCTGGCAACGCAGGAAACACGGGAGACGGTGCGGGAGGTTCTGTTGAGTCGGCTCGAGCACACCACAAATACCCTCCACTACCACGTTGCCGCAACGGGGTTTTTACGCAATATGGTGCGGGCAATGGTCGGCACGCTCTTGCAGGTCGGTGAAGGTAAGTTGGCACCGGAAGATGTGCTAACTGTGATTGCGTCCAAAGATCGAGCACAAGCAGGGATGAATGTGCCGCCGCATGGGTTGTATTTCGTGCAGGCAAGTTATGAGCCTTGGAAGTCAGAATAGTTGTAACCATCTAAAGAACGTAACGAGTTAAAATGGTGTTATGTACAAGCTAGAAATCACCCTTTCTGATGATTTGGCCACCCAATTAAAAGCACTCGCAGAGAAATTAGATGTGAGTGTAGAAGCGTTAGTGGCCAGTAGTGTTGAAGAAAAGGTTGAACGTCATGCGAGTTTCCAAGAAGCTGCCCGCAATGTCTTAGATAAAAATACAGAACTGTATAAACGTCTAGCTTGATACGCTATGTGACACTTGAAGAGCTACTTGAACTGCATGAGTTATTGCTCGAGCAACACCTTGCTATCTGACATCAACAACGTTAACTCCAAGTTCGGCTTGCTGCTACAATAAACCTATGACACAGAAATATGTCTATTGGCAAGATGATGATATGTAGCTTGGTTACTTGGAAGAATACCCTGACTATTGGACCCAAGGTGAAACAGAAGACGAGCTTAAAGAAAACTTACTCGATTTGTACAAAGATTTAAATAGCGGCGTCATTGAGCATGTTCGCCGTGTTGGTGAATTAACGGTTGCGTGAAACGGCGTGACCTAATCAAACAGCTTGAAAGTATGGGCTGCGAGTTTGTTCGTCATGGTGGCAAGTATGACTGGTATAGAAATCCTAGAACGAAGATGGCTCAAGCTGTACCTAGGCATAATGAAATTAAAGAATATCTCGCTCAAAAAATCATTAAAACACTTAGTGATGACGTCAAATAGTACAAGTCTTGTTTAGCTTTTATGGTTCAGTAATTTTTATGGTTCAATAAAATGTGGATAATTGAGTTTGATTGACAACATTACAATCCTTAATCTAACTATTAGCAAACGTAAAACCGCTCACACTTACTTAAACCCCACATGAACACCCACTTGATAATCTCCTGACATCTAAATCATACCTTTTTAGTTGGATTTTGCGAGAAGGCATTCACAAACCCTCGCAAAAAATTTAGAAGATGTTAAGGAGACATCATGTCTTTAGCTCGCCTTCGTGTCGTGCTATTCGTTGTCTTGGTTGGTGCCATTGGCGTTGCCCAAGAAACAGGTAATGTCATCTTTTTGCACCCAGACGGTACTGGGCTTAATCACTGGAACGCTGCGCGCATGTACTGGGAAGGTCCAGACGGCCTGCTCGAGTGGGATCAACTGCCTGAAATGGCTATCTACCGTGGCCACATGGCCAGCCGCCTCACCGGCACCTCACACGGTGGCGCAACCGTGCACGCGTTTGGCTACAAAGTGTTTGAAAACTCATTTGGTAAAGACGGCTTGCCCGAAGGCGGCGCGCGGTTTATCAATGGGCTTTCTGGCTTTGAAGGTAGCATCATGCGCGAAGCTGCTGCGGCTGGCTACCCAATCGGACTCGTGAACGATGGCGACCTGCCAGAACCAGGTACTGCCGTGTTCCTAACCGAAGTTGATGACCGTGGCAACAGCACCGAAATTGCCCGTCAGCTTTTAGATGGTCGCCCTGGGTTTGAAGGAGAGCCTCTACCTGCTGTCATGCTCGGTGGCGGTGAGCGCTTTTTCTTACCTGAAGGCACGCCTATGTGCGAAGCAGGGAACATTTCTCCAGAGTGTCACTTGCACTTAGATGCGGTGAACGGTCGCGGTCCTGCTCGAGAAGATGGTCGTAACCTCATCCAAGAAGCTACCGACCTCGGGTTCATTGTTGTGCGTACCAGAGACGAGTTTGAAGCCCTCATGGCAGACATCGACGCAGACGAAAGCTACGCGCCTAGCGTGTTGGGTCTGTTTGCGTCGGATGATATTTTTAATGACCAACCCGAAGAAACTTTGATTACCCTTGGTTTGCGCGACCCCAACGTGGATCCTGACTCCAAAGAGGGTGACATGATTCTCTGGGGTGGTATGCCAGATACCTTCACCTACAACCCGCCCACCGTGGCTGAAATGACGGATATGGCGTTGACAATTCTCGAGCGCCGCAGTGAACAAGCTGGCTTACCCTTTTTCTTGGTGGCTGAAATTGAGAGCACCGACAACTTGCCCAACAACGCCAACACCATGGGCTTTTTGCAAGCAACCCAACGTGCAGATGACATGGTTGGCGTAGCCCGTGCTTTCCAAGCGGACAACCCTGACACCCTCATCATTACCGCAGCCGACAGTGATGGCGGCGGACCCCAAGTTTTTTCACCTGCTCCTGTTGATGATGACGGCAACGTGACCGTTTCAGGCGGTAACCCAACCGGGATTTTAGATGTCCTTGACTTTGGCTTCCCGCTCGATGGTCGCTACGGCCGCCAAACCGCGCCGTTTATCGCTGAGCCGGATGCGTTTGGCAACACCCTAGACTTTGCCATCGGCTATCCTGGCCGCAACGATGTTGCTGGGGGTATTGTTTCCCGCGCACAAGGCTTAAACGCTGAGATGCTCCGCACTGAGTTTTCGGGTCAGTTTGATAGCACCGACGTCTACCGACTCATGTATGCAACCTTGTTTGGTGAGATGCTCGAGCCGTCTTACGGACAAAGGGCACCTGACCGCGAAGCATCTGACGGCGAATAGTGTCAAACGTTAGATTTGGAACAAGGGCATCCTACAGGGTGCCTTTTTTTGTTGCAAGTTTTATTTAGCGTTTCCACGAGTAACTGCCACAGGCAGTTGCGCGTGCGACCTAGGGGATGCGACCTAGGGGGTAGAAATCGACCCACTCAGTGTGGGGGAACCAATCTTGGAACTGCTATTTTGTTGCAAGTTTTGTTGCCAAGGGGTGGCTCGAGCTGACCCTCCAACAGTGGTTAGGAAACAGGTGCTTGAGCTAAAATACCACATATATTTTCATACACATAGCGTTTCCCCAAGTAACTGCTACAGGCGGTTGCGCGTGCAACCTAGGGGATGCGACCTAGGGGGGTAGAAATCGACCCACTCAGTGTGGGGGAACTATAGCGATATGCATAAACATCGGGCTGCAAACGGAGCAGGTCTATTGGCACTCATCTAGCTTGGTGAGTACGAAGCTAGATGAGTACTTACGGCTAACACTATAATCTTAGAATTGCCAACAGACATAGGTTTTTGAGGTTGTGCTGTGATTTCATTACTGTGAACGCAGCACAAGTAAGATAAGTATTCCTGTTTGTAGCTGAAGACAACTCATAAATCACTGTGCTACTGCTCACAAAACCCGTCAGCAATGTCCACGAGGGCTGTGCAAAGTTACTTAGGTTGTGTATACTAATGGGTGATTTTTGGGTGGCAAGCCAATTTTCCCACGACGACCAAATAATATCGCATGAGCAAAATGCTAGGTTGCTGTAAATTAGCGCGCTAGCCCGTGCTCGAGGGCAGTTTTGCTACTCTTTCATGCTAGTGCTCAATGTGAGCACACATGAGGTTTCTGCCTGCTAATGAGGTCCTGCCCTGCTGAGATTTTGCAATGTGCATTGCCAGATGAAGGTGTATTGCTCGATAGGTTATGTTGCTAAATGGTGTGCGCTTAAGTTACGTACATGAAACACAAGTAGCAACTGTGCTAGTGAACCGTGTTAGTGGTAGTCATAACGGCATCACAAGCCTAGTAACAACCCCACAGCAGTAACATCCAACTCACAATGACAGTAGCAACAGCAGGTTGCCGCGACAGCATCAGGTTGCTGCAATCACCCTTGCGTGCATAGTTGTGGCGCAGCGCGGGTAGTATGGCACAACTAGCAATCATGCTGTTGTCTAAATGGTCTAAGTGGTCTAGATTGACGAGTTATCCGAGCCATTTCGCAAGGAGGAAGTCCCCTTATTATGGAAGAAAAACTCAACCCGGTTGTCGAGCACCCTGCCGCAACCACCGACCCAGCCCCGAATGAAAGCTCGAGCTCGACCCCTGAAGTGGTCACTGAGCAGGGTGTCAGTGCTGCTGAAGCAGAATCTGCACAAGCATCTACAGACCCTTCCAGCACCCAAGATGCTGGCACTGAACCCGCACCATCAGAAGCTGCTCAACCGCAAGTTTCTGAGCAGGTTACTAGTGTCCCAGCTACTTCTTTAGGTGACTCTCCGAGCGACTCATCAGCATCTGCCGCGCCTAGTTCAGATATGACGGCCTCAACTGAAGCCACAAGTTCTGAAGCCACAAGTTCTGAAGCCACAAGTTCTGAAGCCACAAGTTCCGAAGCTGGTAGTGAGGCAACGCCGTCAACTATCATCACACCTGATACGCTAAGCTCAGCTGGTTTAGCCTCGAGCGAGCCTGCTGCAACTAGTGATGCTGCTAGCACTAACTTTGACGACGCCTCTATGGAAGGCATGACCATGGAAGATGTCATGGCGGCTAGCGATGATCAGCTTGCACGCAAGCCCATCCACCGTGGCATGATTTTAACGGGCAGCGTCATCATGCTGTCTCAAGACGGTCTAGTTGTCGATGTTGGCGCTAAGATTGAAGGCCTTGTTCCTTACAATCAACTGTTTGAATTTGAAGTTACCGCAGAAGATGCTGCGAAGTACTTCAAGTCGGGTGACGAAATGCAAGTTTACGTTGTTCGCTCAGACATTCCTAACAGCACCATCATTTTGTCGAAGCGCCGGGCAGATCAAGAACGCGCGTGGAACTTACTTAGCGATATTTATGAGAAAAAACTTCCGGTTGAAGTTGAAGTTGTTGAAAAGGTACGCGGCGGCTTAGTGGCTAACCTTGGTGTGCGGGCTTTTTTGCCAGCTAGTCAAGTGGATGTACGCCGTGTCAACGAACTTGACCCTTACGTGGGTAAGCGCCTCAAAGTGCGCATTATTGAACTTAACCGCAAGCGCAACCGGGTGATTATCTCACGCCGGAGCATTATTGAAGAAGAGCTTTCAGAGAAAAAAGAAGAAACCCTTAAAAAGCTCGAGCCCGGTGCCAAACTCGAAGGCGAAGTTGTCGAAATCACCGACTTTGGGGTGTTTGTGAATCTTGGCGGTATTGACGGCCTTGTTCACCGCAGCGAAATTGGTCACGGACGCTTTAACCATCCTAAAGAAGTACTTGAACTAGGCCAAAAAGTCAACGTCGAAGTGCTTGATATGGACCTCGAGCGCGAACGCATTAACTTGTCTATGAAGTCGCTCATCAGCGACCCATGGGAAAATGTCCTGGCTAACTATGTGATTGGGCAAAAAGTTTCTGGGGTAGTGACTAACCTTACCCCGTTTGGTGCGTTTGTTGAGATTGAAGCAGGGCTCGAGGGTCTTATTCACGTAAGTGAAATGAGCTGGACGAAACGCATTCGGCACCCCAAAGAAGTTGTGACCGAAGGCGATCATGTAGACGCGCTGGTCCTCAAGATTGATGTTGGCCAAAAGCGTATTTCACTTGGTCTGCGCCAAACCCAGCCTGATCCTTGGAGCAGCTTGCCTGACCGCTTTCCACCAGGTACCGAAGTCACTGGACCCATTACCGGTATTACCGACTTTGGTGTGTTCATGGAGATCGAAGAAGGCATCGAAGGGCTTATTCACATTAGTGAGCTAGCCCACGAGCACATCGACAACATCTCTGAGCACTTTAAGCGTGGTGATGAAGTCAACGCCGCCATCCTCAACATTGATCCAGTTGAACAACGTGCAAGTTTGTCGCGTAAACGCTTGCTACCTTACACTGCTGAAATGGACGCTGCTGGAGATGCACCTGCAGGTGGTGGACAACGTGGTGGACGTAAAGGTCGCCGTGGTGGTCGCCGCAGTGCCGGTATCGACTACGATTACAGCTATGCTGCTAGCGATACAGGCGGTAAAGCAACCGCGAAACTGGGTGACGTCTACGCTGATCTATTTGCTCAGTTTGGGTTAACGGATAGCAGTGATGAAGACGCTGCAGATACTGGTGCAGATGCTTCTGTAGATACTAGTGCAGACACCGCTTCCGTTGCAGACAACAGTGTTGATACCAGCGCGCAAGTAGATGCATCTGAAGCTAGTGCTGATATACAAGCTGATGTTACAGAGGGCGCTGCTGCCAGCATGGATGCAGCTGTTTCTGAACAGCCGGTAGCTGAAGTTGCACCCGAAACTGCTCCTGAAACCGAAGCCAGCAGTGACGATCAAGCTACAGCAAGTGATGCAACTACGCCTGACGCAAGTGCACCTGAAACAGCCTCAGCAGACACATCTGAAGACCCAGATAACGTTATTGATGCTGCCGAAGCTGCTGCCCTACTCACAGCTGCTTTCCGCGAAGGTAAGCGTCCTGCTAGCCAACAAGATGATGCGGAACAAGCACCAGAAGCCTCAGCAGAAACTGACACTGCTAACAATGCTGCTGAAGATACTCCCCAGCAATCAGAGGATGATAATCAGTCAGGCTAAGTTTTAATGTGCGTGCTTCTCTTTTGATATAAACACAACACTCCTAAATGTAAAAGCCACCTTAGTTACTAGGGTGGCTTTTTTATGGATTGAAGTTGCTAACACAGCTGCTAGCGTTTCCATGAGTAACTGCTACAGGCAGTTGCGCGTGCGACCTAGGGGAGTAGAAAGCGACCCACTCAATGTGGGGGAACTAATCCTGGAACTGCTATGCTTATCTAAAGTAAATAAAGAGAAAAGCTAGGTTAGATAACCTAGCTTTTTATGGCGGAGCCGACGGGACTTGAACCCGCGACCTTCTGCGTGACAGGCAGATATGCAAACCACTACACTACGGCTCCACGTTAATTTTTTGTGTTGGCTGCTCTGCTCGAGAAGCTAACTTAAAGATGGTACACGATGGGCTGACGCTTGTCAACAGCTTGTGACTGTTTAGGGATTTTTGTAAGGGCGTAGACACGTTCATCGCGCTTGAGATACCTATTGGGACGTATATTATAGCGATATGCATAAACATTGAGCTGTAGACGTAGTGGGTCTACTGGTACCCGCCTAGCTCCATACTTACTGCTAGGGCTATAGCAGTATTGAACCGCATCGCAAGCCTCGAGCCACAGTATAAGTATCCACTTGTTGTCTCCTGATAAATCACATCAGTTGATTTGAAGATGCCTACAATAACCCATTAGGTTTCTTGCAAGGTTTTGGCAATTACCTCATGCATGTCGCTTAGAAAGTTTGTTTGAACAGCGCGGTGAACGGTTTTGAGGGCACTTAAAACAGCGCGTCCATCGGCGGATCCGTGACCAATAAACGCGTAGCCATTGACACCTAACAGAGGTTGTGCGCCGTACTCTGCTGGGTCAAGCATGTTGGCGACTTGTTTGAGCGCAGGTTTGACTAACATAGCACCTAACTTGCTGCGCCAGTTGCTCATGAGGGCGTCTTTAATCCAGCTGAAGAGTTCTTTGGCTTCACCTTCAGCTAGTTTAAGCATCACGTTACCCGTAAAACCATCGGTAATCATGACGTCGGTTGTGTGCTTAAATAGGTCGCGTCCTTCAACGTTACCGTAGAAGTTGAGGTGCGGCGTTGCTTTAAGCAAAGCAAACGCGTCTTTGGTGAGTTCATTGCCTTTGTCGTCTTCTTCACCGATAGAGATGAGTCCTACGCTGGGACTAACGACATCAAACATGGCTTCACTGTACAAAGAGCCCATGAGTGCAAACTGTTGTAAGTGGCGGGGACGGCAATCGGCGTTGGCACCGGCATCTAGTAGTAGCACAAAGCCTGTTGCAGTAGGAATGTTGGCAGCAATAGCAGGTCGGTCAACCCCTTTAATACGCCCAAGTTGTAACAGTGCTGAGGCCATCGTGGCCCCGCTATGCCCCATAGAGACACATGCTGAGGCTTGACCCGCTTTCACGAGTCCGCAGGTCTGCATGATGCTCGAGTCACGCCGTCTGCGCACGTCTGATGCGGCTTCATCCATGCCAATGACATCAGCTGCATGGTGAACGGCAATATCTAGACCGCGTTGTTGAAGTTTAGGTGTTAAGACGGGTTCATCGCCTACAAGAACGACAGAGATACCAAGGGCGCGCGCTTGAGCAGCACCATCTAGCGCGGCGTCGGGCATGTGATCACCACCCATGGCATCGAGTGCGATGGGTAAAGTAGCTGCAGAATGAGTTGACGTCATAGTAAGCCTATAGTAACAAGAATAGCTAGTAATCGGCTTGATTAACCTTATGTAATTAAGTTGAACTGCTAGAGCGTCCCATTATCATGATTACCTGCTGCGCTGCTAGACAATGACAACGTCACTGATGATTATTTTGAGCTAGAGTAGAGGTGTGGATTTTCGCGTGTTTGAAGCGCCCGAGGGGGAACGTCTAGATGTAGCGTTGGCGGCTGCGTTAGAAGCCAGCCGGACCTACGCTAAAACACTGGTGCTCGAGGGCTACGTTCAACTTAACGGTACACCTGTTGCCAAACCATCACTCAAACTTACTGGGGAAGAGCTTGTCTCGGTGGCGTTACCCCCACCTAAGCCCATGCTCATTGAACCTGAAGCTATTCCTATAGATATTATTTATGAAGATGAGTACTTAGCTGCTATTGATAAACCGTCTAATCTAACAGCTCACCCTACGGCAACGGTACGTCATCAAACTGTGGTCAATGCCCTTTTAGGGCGCATACCGCTCGCCAAAGATAAGCTTTTTGACCCTAGCGAAGCTGACTACCGACCGGGTATCGTGCACAGGCTTGACAAAGATACCTCAGGGGTTATGGTTGTGGCCAAACAAGACGAAGCACACCGACACATGAGTTTGTCGTTTAAAAAGCGGCTTACGGAAAAAGAGTACATAGCTATTGCTGTTGGCAGTTTAGAAGATGACCTCGACATGGACGGTCCCATTGGGCGGCATCCGCACCACGGACACAAAATGACGGTGGGTGGCACCAATCCGCGCCCTGCTAAAACGCACTTTCGGGTGATTGCTAGACGCAACTTAGAAGGGCGTACGTACTTACTTGTAAAAGCAAAACCTCACAGTGGGCGCACTCACCAAATTCGGGTGCATTTGAAGTACTTGGGCGCGCCCGTTTTAGGTGATGCAACCTACGGTAAAGCTTCAGAAGTTATTGACAGGCAAGCGTTGCACGCGCACAAGTTGACCTTACCGCATCCATTTGACAACCAAGCGATTACCTTTCAAGCGCAGGTTGCTGAGGATATTGTGCAAGCTTGGCTTAGCTTAGGTGGGTGCTGGCCGCCAGCTGAAGGAGAAGAAGCGTTGTGACACCAGCTGTTCCGTTGGGACTTGACAGCCTCGAGCTACCTTATTTCCTTATTTTTACGATCACCCCGCTGGTAGTGGCGCTAATTTTGTTTATTTATAGCAGCCGGGCGTTGCGCCGGGGGGCGCTATTGGGGTTTGTCTTGCGGATACTTTTGGGCGTGGTGTTTGTGACCATGTCAGCAGGCTTAGCAGTGCTAGGCAGTGCCATGCGCGGTTACACCAACCTCACCCAAGAAACGCGCGCGGCCAGAGTGCTTACGCGCCAACTTGGCGAACAACACTACAGCGCTATTTTTACCTTTCCAGACGGGTCAGAGCAAGCTTTTGAACTGCTAGGGGATCAACTTTACGTAGACGGTTACGTGCTTAAGTGGCACCCTATTGCCAACGTGATGGGCTTCAGAACCGTCTACGAGCTCGACCGAGTGGAAGGGCGTTACCGCAGTTTAGACGACACCCAAACCCAACCGCGCACAGCCTACTCGCTAGCACCAGAACGCCCTGTGGACTTGTTTGATCTGACTGAACGAATAGCAGCCCTCGAGTTTTTGTACGACACTGAATACGGCTCAGCCACCTTCGTCCCTATGGAAGATGGTGCCATGTACGACGTGATGGTGTCCACAACAGGCTTTTTGGTACGGCGACTTGACGGTCAGTAATGCTCAGTTGTTATCGTCAAAAGTAAGTCTGGTAGTTTTTGGTAGGTGTACAAAGTGGTGTAACAGATGACTGATGTTGGACGTTGTACTTAAAAAAGGGAGAAGGGGTGAAAGGGAGATAGGGGGATTTCATCAGCGTCAACTCAATAGCATCAACTTAATAGCATCAGCTCAATAGCATCAACTGGATGATGGTAACTTGATAACATCCATCGACCTAGCAATACTCAGAGGGGGTTATAATACGCCCCTAGCGCGTAAAATCAGATACACCACCACCGCACCAACCCCATACAAAATCCACTTGCCGTACTTGCGTTGACTGCTAGCCATAGTTTGGCGAGCAGCAGTCATATCTTCTTGTTGCATGGCGCGTTGGGCTTTGCGAATAGCTTGCACGCTTTTGCCAATCTCACCGTTGCGGCGATAAGCAACGCCGAGGTTATGGTGGGCATTAGAAAAGTTTTCGTTGATGCGCAGGGCAGCTTGATAGTAGTTAATGGCGTCACCAACCTTGTTTTGCTCGAGCGCCACGTTTCCCAAGTTGGTAAGTGCCCGGTAATGATTGGGGTCACGCTCGAGCGCACGTTCAAACGCGCGTTTAGCATCTTCTAGCTGATTTTGGAAAATAAGTGCTGTGCCACGCTGGGTGTCAACCTCAGCCATTAACAGAGGCAGGTCGATACTCTCGAGCTGTGCTAGGGCGTCGTCTGGTTTGCGTTGCTCGAGCAGTTCGTTACTAGCCTCGAGCGCCTCAACCCCTTTTTTGAGCGAAACGCGGTCAACCAACGCCGTTAACGTAAGCGTATCTTTGTTAGGTACGTCTTCACTACCGCCGCTAAGTTCATCTTTAGCGCGCGCCCACTGTTTGCCGCGCAGGGCCCGCTGCATACTGACCAAATCGCGCAAGCCGTTTTCAGTTTCCATGCTGCCGCCACTGCGCTCTAGGTAGGTGCGTAGGGCAGCGCTAGCATTGCCTTGCTCGAGCCAATCTTGCCATGAAGAAGTGATGTTATCCGTCATATTGTCGTTGTGAGTGTTAGTGTTGATGTCATCACTCATGCACGTTTGACCATCTCATAAATATCTCCGTAAGCACGCGCAGAGCGCTGCCAACTAAAATCTTCTGTCATAGCCTGTTGCACCATATATTGCCAGTGCTCAGGTTGGTCGCGGTAAACCTTGATAGCTTCCGAACACGCCCATAACACACCGTTACTGGTAGCGTGGTCGAACAAAAAGCCCGTGCGCCAGTGCTCAATCGTATCGCGCAAGCCGCCCGTTGCCCTGGCAATCGGCAAGGTGCCATAGCGCATCGCAATCATTTGGTTGAGGCCGCAGGGTTCAAACCGGCTTGGAATCAATAGTGCATCTGAACCCGCGTAAATGTGATGGGCAAAGCCTTCGTCGTAGCCAACATAGCTGCCAATCTGACCAGGGCGAGCACTGGTCGCCGTGTGAATGGCACTTTCTAGCACAGCCGCACCCGAACCCAAGATCATGACATTCCAGCCTTGTTCCACAATGCGGTAGATGCCGTCTAAGACGAGGTCGATGCCTTTTTGATCAGCCAGTCTCGAGACCACCCCCACCAACGGGCGCGAGACATCCAGCCCAAAGCGCTCACATAAAGACTCTTTTTCTTTTGCTTTGCCTGCTAGATCGCTAGCACTGTAAGTATTGCCCAGATAACTGTCTTGCTCAGGGTTCCAGACATTGGTATCTAAACCGTTCAAAATACCCGTCAGTTTCTCGTCGATGCTATTAAAACTACCGTCTAGCCCGTAACCAAACTCGCTGCTTTTAATTTCCTCAGCATAAGTTGGGCTCACGGTAGTTACATGACTGGCAAAGCCAATACCAGCCTGCATGGCATTAGACGCACCAAAGTAGTTCATCCAACTATCGCGCAACCAGTAAGGCAAGTTAAGCCATTCAAGAGGCGCATCTAGCGGCGCATAGCCTTGATATTGCACGTTGTGCAGCGTGTACACCGTACCAGGTCGAACAAACCCTGGCGGTAGTTGCCAACCGTGTTCTAAAAGCATCGGCAAATAGCCAGTATGCCAGTCGTTTGCATGGACGACATCTGGCACAAAGTTAACGCGGGCAGATACTTGCGGGATGGCCCGGGTAAAGCGGGCAAAGCGCCGCGCGTCATCGTCGGTATAAATGCTGTCGTACTGGAAGTCTTCATGACCTACAAAGGCGTAGCGGACGCCGTTTTTAATAAGCTCGCCCACGCCAACGATCATGTCGCCAGTGTCATCACCGCCAAACGGGACGAGCACATCGCCAATCCAAAGCGGCTGCTGACCTTTGAGGGTTTTGTACCATGGTGAAATAACCAGCACCTCGTGGCCTTCGCGCATGAGGGCTTCGGGTAGTGCCCCGGCAACATCCCCCAAGCCGCCGGTTTTGCTGAATGGATAGACTTCACTACTTGCAAAGAGAACGCGCATTGCGTTAAGTATACCGTGCTAGTGTAGCTGAAGTCGCAACAGAAGATATTATAGTTTTATAATACAACAACTAAGCCAAATTCGTTAAAACAACATTGAGATTTCTAGGAGAGAAATGAGAATTGAATCTGCCAGCATAAAAAATGTAAGAAGCATACAGGATATTAAGGTTAATAACTTATCTAACATAAATATATTCATAGGAAAAAACAACTCTGGAAAATCTAATATACTTCTTTCAATGTATTCTTTCTTTAAAAACCTAGAATCTCACGTACCCATAGTTTTAAATCCTACTCTAGGTGAAAGAGTTGACTACTTTCAAGAGAAAACACAGCATCCTATCGCTATCAGGGTGGTGTTTCAAAAAGATCCTACTGAGATTGCAGAGCTAATTAACAATGTGGTTGAAGAAGCACCTCAAGTCGCCAATGCCGCAGAACAAATAAGTGAAAATTCAAAAATATGCGTAGAAATAAACATAGTGTATGAGCCAATAAAGCTAGCTTTTGTGAGCGAAATAAGTCTTGTCACAGATATTCACAATCAGCGTAGAATTCTAAAGATACCACTTGAAGCCGCTTTAGAATTTGCAGAACAAGAAACTAGAATAAGTGAACTAGAGTCCCATCTATCTAGAATGGAAGAATTCTATGGAGGATTTGATGAAGATGATTGGAGACGATTAGGAAGAAGTGAATCGCCAAGATATGCATTCAGGAGGATCTATGGTGAAGCTGAAGGGTTAGTTAGAGATGCTTTGGAGCAAGAAAAAAGTTTTGCACAGTTTCAGCTATCTTTAGAAAGCAGTATGAATGAAAAAAGAGATCTGATTTCTAGTATTAAGCAAGAAAACATTAAAACCAATATAGAAAGCTTTTCAGGTAATCAAAATTACATGCCTCAATATGCAATTAAAATTCTAGAAAAGATTTCAAAGACAAAGATACTTTATATGATAGAAAGGAGAGAGGAGATTGGCAAATCTGAGGCTATACGACTGCTGGACTTAAAAATAAGAAAACGCGGGTCTGAACAGCTTCGTATGGTTCAAGATACAGTCAAATCACTTCTCGGTGTGGAAATTGATGCGTACAAACCAGATGATGTATCTATAGAAGATGATAAGGCTCAGTTGGATATAGACAATTTCATGGTGCAGGTAAATGGTGCGGGTATTAGGGAAGCTCTAAGATTAGTTTTAGACTATGAATTCAACGAACCAAATATCTTGCTTATTGAGGAACCAGAGATACATCTTCATCCTGCCTTAGAAATAAGTATGATGCAATATCTTGAATCTATTAGTAAAAAATGCCAGATTTTTTTAACAACACACTCCACAAATTTTATCAATATGTCTAATCTTGAAAATGTATATCTTGTCTCGCAAGATAATTTTACAAATGTAACGTACTTAAATTTAGAGAAAGCTTTGGAGGAATTACCACGCGAACTCGGATTGCGTCTTAGCTCAGTGTTCATGTTTGAAAGATTGGTGTTTGTTGAAGGACCAACTGATGAGGATGTAATAAGAAGATGGTCTAATAAACTAAGATTAAATCTTGCTCACTCCAATGTTGGATTCATACCAATGGGTGGTATCCGCAATTTAGCTTACTTTGCTAATGAAACTATTTTAGGTTTTTTGAGTAGGCGGCAAGTAGGAACATGGTTTGTATTAGACAGAGATGAGCGCAATCAAGAGGAAATAGAAAAAATGGAAGAAAAGCTTAGTGGGACGTCGCAAATGCATATATTTCAAAAAAGAGAGATTGAAAATTACTTCATTAAACCTAAAGCACTTTCCCTTTTCATTCAAGAAAAAAAAGCGCTTAAGAATATGCCTGATACAAATGCTCCGGAACTTGATGAAATTCAACAAGCGATAGAATCCAACGTGGAAAAGTTAAAAGATATTGCTATTGAACGTCGGGTAATGAAAGATGTATGCTTGCCGATTTACTTAAATAGAAAGGTGATCACGACCTCTAGTGACGATTCGAGTTTTGAAGAACGTGTAATAGAGGAATTACTGAACCAACGAACTGAACTAGAAAATCGTAGAGAATCATTGCACGAAATAGTTGAAGAGAAACGTCAATATATTGAGCATGTATGGCAGGGTACAGATCTAGAAGCAAAGATTGCATTGATCCCGGGAGACGAACTTCTTAAAAATATATGTGAAGATTTTGAGGTCTCTTTTAAGAAGGATAAAGATTCGGCAAGACTTGCTGAGTTTATGGATGTAGACGAAATTGATCCTGAGATAAGAGACTTATTGCAATCATTTGTTGAGTAGGTATGCAACGTATCACTTAAGAGAAAAATTAAAGATTTTTTTGTAACTGATGTGGCATCAACAGAATGCCTCGAGTAACCCGTTCCAAACTCCTCTATCTAAGCGTGCTAATCGCTTGTGTTGGCACAGGTATCTATCTCGGCATCCGCCTTAACTCACTACCTTTACTCGCTGGACTTGTTGTGCTATTGCTTTTGCCAGGACGGGTTCAAGCTTACTTTTGGCGCAACTTCTACAAAGGGCGTCGCGCGCTGGGCTTGCAGAGGTTTACAGACGCACAGAAGTATTTCGAAGCGTTTTTGGTGGAGCTGGCTAGGCAGGCTTGGCTCGAGCGCCTCAGTGTCATCACCTGGCAAATCTATACGCCAAATGTTCGCGCCATGACCCTCAACAACCTTGGCGTGGCCCACCTGTACCTTGCTGAGGTTGACCTCGCTGAGCAAGTCTTTCATGAAGCCATCAAGCTAGATGTAGATTATCCCAAACCCTATTACAATCTGGCACTGTTGTGTGCAGCTAAAGGCCAGCAGACAGAAGCAGATAATTACCTCACTAAAGCTGTTCAGCTAGGGTTTAGCGGCGGCTTAGATGACGTTCTGGTGAGTCAGTTAGGGCAGTTTTTAGCTTCGGCCAATAGTAAGCTAAGTTAGCGGCAGGACGTCACTTGTCTACTACCAAAGGCGAAGATGTTCTAACAGGAGCGTGATTTGGCTGGGTCAGGTGCGCAAACACCGCTACTACAAAAACAGCCACCGCTACCATGCCTAGGGCAACGGGTAAGCCAAATACCTCTGCCACCGCGCCAATCAACGGTGGACCTGCTAAAAAACCAAAGTAACCGGCCGTAGCAACTGCTGCAATACCTGTGCTGGCAGGCACACCCGGCGTGTTGCCTGCAGCACTAAACAGTACCGGAATGAGGTTGGAAAGCCCTAAGCCAACACACCCAAAACCGATAATAGCGGCAATAGGATGATGAATAATAAGCCCCAAACCTAGCCCTAGTGCTGCGATGAGTGCAGTGACTCTGGTCATCACAACAGGCCCAACTTGGCTGATGAGCTTGTCTCCGGTAAGCCTGCCTACGGCCATCATCAGTGAAAACGCGGCGTAGCCGGCTGCTGCCAGTCCAGGACCTGTTTGTAGCGCGTTGCGCAAGTAAACGGCGCTCCAGTCGGCCATGGCACCCTCAGCCAGTAAAATTAAAAACGCGAGGAGTCCAAGGGCTAATAGTGGACCTTTAGGTAGCACAAACGTTGCCCCGGCGTGAACAGCTTCATGTTGTTTATTTAGAAACCCTGGTGCTGTCATCAAGGTGGCAATTAACATAAGACTGCTGACAACTAACACGTGAACGGCGGGCGAAATACCTACACTCAAAAGAAGCCCACCCACACTTGACCCCAGCAAGCCGCCCACACTAAACAACCCATGAAATGACGACATAATAGGTAGCCTCAAATGATTTTCCACGGCTACAGCTTGCGCGTTCATGGCCACATCCATAGACCCTGTGCAAGCACCAAAGAAAAACAGGGCTAGAGCCAGCGTGACAAAACTAGGAGCAAGTACAGGTAAGGGGAGTGCCACGCAGAAAAGTAGTGCCGTAGCCAACGTGATGTGATGACTCCCCAGACGGCTGCTGAGCAGGCCGCTAACTGGCATGGCCACAATAGCCCCGACGGCTGTGGCGAGTAGAGCAAGGCCAAGTAAGCCCTCACCTAACCCCAAGCGAGCTTGCACGAGGGGAATGTGCGGTACCCAGCTCGAGAGCAACACGCCATTAATCAAAAAAATTTGTAGGGTAGCGCGGCGAGCTTGCCGTAAGGTTTCTGGTGATGGTGTTGTGATGGATGTATCTGACATTTCTGTATCTAATCCTGCTGTATCTGATATTACTGTATTTGACATTAATTTACCGCCTTAAAAGTTTGAATGCCTAGGGTTTGATAGGGCAAAAGAAGGTTGTCACTTGCAGACGTTTCTGTGACGAGATGGGTAAGTTGGTTAAGTGGGGCAACGACAAAGGGTGCTGCCGTGTCAAGTTTATCTGCGGTTGTCACCGCAATAACCTCACGTGCGTTAGCAATCATAAGACGTTTGAGGGTGGCTTCTTCCAAGCTGATGGTGCTAATGCCGATAGTCTCGTGCAAACTGCACACACCCAACACGCAAACATCTGCCCGCAGGTTGGCAAGAGCGGCGTGAGCTGCGCTGCCCGTGACTGTCATAGATGTTTTGTCGAGTGTGCCGCCGAGCATGACGACCTCAACATGAGGGTGATCTGCTAGTGCAATCGCTACGTAGGGGCTGGCGCTGACGATAGTGGCTTGCAGATTTATAGGCAAACTTCGGGCAACCTCGAGCGCCGTTGTACCACTGTCTATCATGACAACTTGACCGGGTTGAATGAGTTTGGCTGCTGCTGCCGCAATGGCGCGTTTGGCGTCAAGGTTGCTGTCGCGTCTAAGTTTGTAGGGCGGTGTTGTCGGTTTTACGGGCAGTGCGCCACCGTGAACACGTGTTGCTAGACCGGCTTGCTCGAGCCCTGCCAGGTCACGCCGAATCGTATCAGCAGACACGTCAAGCTGCTGGCTCAACTCGGGCACGGTCACTTTGCCGTGCTGATTGAGGAGTTGCATAATGTGCTGGCGGCGTTCTTCGGGCAGGGTAGGTGGTGCGGTGGGGGGGGGCGTCATATGAACCTCGTATCGTTTGGGTGTCCCTATGGATAGTGGCATCGTTTGAGATAGTGCGTTAGTTTGCTGCTTTGTGCGTTCATATTCTTATGTATGCAGATTACTGCTTGTTTGTGCCGATGTCAAGGTTTATCAAGTTCTAGGTAGTCGTGAGGGTGCAAGCCCTGAGTACGAAGTGGCATCACCTGACCTCTGCCTAATACCTCATACGAACGTCACTGCAAAACTAACTATCAAATCAACTACAAAATCAACCTTGTGTGTCCTCGAGCGTCTAAACTAAGGGCATATCTTACAGAAAGTCGCGTGCTGGCATGGAAATCAAAATCAAGGTAGTACGTGCTGTAGGCAGCGCCCATGGTAAATGGCAAGTTGTGAATCTAGTAGACTTGCTGCGCTATCACTTACCGCGTTTGAGCAGCTTCGTAAGCCATTTTCAGCAGTTCCCACCCCTTACGGTGCTCAACGAAGAACTTTTGTCTGGTGGGGCAGATTTGGGGATGAGTGGTGGTTGCTTCTGGAAACCATTTAGCTTGTCCGAAGAAGATTATGAAACACTCAAAGAAACGATGCTTAGCGATCCTGAACTAGACTTGCAAATTGACGCAACCCTGGCAGATAAACCCACCCTCAAAGCTTGGTGTGATGCCATTTTGGCGAGGCATGAACGCCAGCGCAAAGGGCGTTTGTTTCAAGAGCGTTAAACGTGTACGTTGGAATATGAGAGGAGTACACGCGTGGATCAAGATTTGGACACCATGACTCGAGCCCAGCTTCTTGCTGAAGTCAAAAAGCTGCGTGCAGCTATTCGGGAGCACAGAGATAGCTGGGGACACGACTTGTGCTGGTATCATCCTGGTTTGTGGGGGTGTCTACCTGAGCAAACCGACCCTGTGCCAGACGTCCCAACCTGGCCACAGTTTATGCAAGGCTGTGTGACGTTTCGTCGTTCGTTAGATGTACAACTAGCTCAAGCAGCTCGAGTGGATATAAGCTTTGAAGCCCAACAGCAACAAGGATCAATGAATACTAGTGATCCTGTTGGTGGCACAAGTGAGCAGCTTAAATGAAGGTAAATCTTGATCATCTAGTCATAGGTGCAACAACGCTCGAGCAAGGCGTCAGCTACGTACACGACACACTAGGCGTGCAGATTCCCAAAGGTGGCGAGCATCCGCTGATGGGCACGCACAATCATCTTATGCAAGTGGGTGAAGGGGTGTTTTTAGAGGTTATCGCCATTAACCCAACTGCACCAGCTCCTGATCGTCCGCGCTGGTACGGGCTGGACAACCCCTTTGTGAGAGCGCAACTCGCACGCGGCCCCAAACTCCTCACTTGGGTTGTAAATACCTCAGATATGACGAGCAGCATCAACACAGCCCAAACTAAGACGGGCGTGTCTTTTGGTGAGGCTATCAGTGTCCAGCGCGGTAATCTGAACTGGCAGTTTGGCATTCCCGACGACGGGCGTTTGCTCGCGGGCGGGCTGCTACCCTACCTCATCGAATGGCAAACCGATCATCATCCAGCGGCGGACATGCCTGACCTGGGGTGTAAACTTGTGAGACTAACACTTTATCATTCTTATACTGCGTGGCTTACAAACATACTAGATGTCCTTGGTGCACGTCATCTGGTGACAGTTCAGCCTATCGACGCAGTAAGGGCAGCTTTTGTTGAGGCAAAGTTTGAAACGCCTCAAGGTGTTGTGAGCTTATCAAGTAGCCTCGGGTAACCCACATATCCTCTGGTAATCAGACTGATGATCTTTCCAACCCTTTACACACCACGCCTCACGTTGCGTCCGCTCAGTTTGGTAGATGCCGAAGCAGTGTGTGCACATTTTTCAGACGCACGTGTCACCCATTTTATGGATATTGACCCATGTACGTCACTGGCAGATGCCGAGAACATCATCCGTTTTCACTTGAAGGATCGGGGCTGCCGTTGGGGGTTGTTTCATAGGGCTTCAGACGAGTTGATGGGGACAGCTGGTTACCACTGCTGGCAAGGTTTACAAGCTGAACTTGGTTACGACCTTGGCTATGCCTATTGGGGACAAGGTCTTATGCGCGAAGCGTTAGAGGTGCTGATTGCGTTTGGGTTTGAGCAGATGTTGCTTGATGACATTGTGACCGAAGTAGATGTGAACAATACGCGTTCAATTGCCTTGTTGAAGCGGTTGGGGTTTCGTCAAACAGAGCCAACGACAGGATATTCAACGACAGGGCATTCAACGACAGGGCATTCAACGACAGGGCATTCAACGACAGGGCATTTACTGGGGTTCGTGTTGTCTGCTTCTGAAATTACATCGAGCGCAGTTTAGAGATGGCTACTCAGTAATGTTCAACTTGTGGTGACAACCCTTGGCTGTAGTTTTTCTGACGCCACACGACTCAACTAACATTGTTCTAATGTTGTGTAGACTAAGCAAGTGAGCCTTTTTTCTTACGTTTACCGCGCGATCAAGCGACCTCTTAAACTCATGTTAGGTTACGACACCTCTTATAAATTAGCTGATGCACACGAGCTAGAGGGCTATCTTGCCAAGCTTCATAGCTTGTTTGATACCGACGCACTGCTGCAAGCACCTACCGACGAAGACGACGTGGTGGACTACTACCAGCAAAGTTTTAATGGTTACCGCAACGTTCACTCGAGCCTTGGTGCGGTTCACATGGGCTTTACAGAAGACGGTACGTTTAACGAACGTGATTATTACGGTCAAGCCAAGCACATTGCTGCACATATTGATACCTTGCAGCAAGCAGCGCAGCCCATTACCGCTGTTTTGGAACTGGCGAGCGGTCAAGGGGTTAACAGTAACTACTTAGCGGAAAGATACCCTGAGGTAGCGTTTACAGGCATTGACCTAACTCCCAAACACTTGGCAATTGCTGAAGATTTTGCTGCTAAACGTGCCAACCTCAACTTTGTGAAAGGTAATTTTCAAGACATGCCGTTTGCCGAGGCGAGTTTTGATGTGGTGTTTGAGGTTGAAAGTATTTGTTATGCCACCGACATGGCTAAAGCTGTAGCTGAAATTTACCGCGTGTTGCGTCCGGGCGGGTTAGCTGTGTTGTTTGATGGGTTTCGCCTTACGTCAACTAAGTCTGTGTCTGCAGCGCTTAAAGAAGCCAACGAGCTTGTTGAAGCTGCCATGACCATAGATGCATTTTGGGAACTTACAGATTGGCTCGAGCTAGTTCGCGCGCAGGGTTTTACCGTGGTGCAGCTCGAGGACTACTTTGAAAAAGTGAAACCCACGCTTGCCCGCTTGCAGACCCTCGCACGCTTTTTTGTAGACACTCGCGTATTAAGGGTAGTCTTACCCAAGGTCCTTCCCCCCAAACTCTTACAAAACGCCATCGCTGGACTGCTGATGCCGTTTACGATTCAAGCAGGTACGCAAGGGTACTACTATGTTGTGTTACAAAAACCTCCGCTCGAGGATGCTTGACGGGTTGATCGGCAAAATCATCATAATTACAACACAACTTGATTACAACACAACTTGATTACAACACAACTTGCCAACCTCAACTTGTGAGCCTTGTGAGCGTCAACAACACATAATGCAGATGGCGTCAACTGATACCAAGTCCAAAAAACACATCATAAATCCCTATGGGATTCCCATCTGTCTGGCACGGACTTGGTATCTGTTTCTACTTGCTCCACTCGGGTTACTTTGTTACCAAAATAACCGGAAATAGTATGACACCATAGGTTTTAGAAGACAACACGTACGTACGTGATAAGCACTCCCGCCAATAAACTCAGCAAGACACCTGTCAACCCAACCCAGCGCCATTCGCGGCGGCGTAGGTGAAGACGGGTTGCACCTAGCATCAACATAAACATGCCCAAAGCTGCTAGCGGTGCTAACAAGGGCAGCACATTCATCACCGTAGGTAAAACCAACCCGTACGACGCAGATAGTTCAGCAAGCCCTAGCAATTTAAGTTGACGCGCTGAGTATGCTTGCGCCCAAGGTGCATCTTTAGTTAAGCGCGCTTTGGACTGCGCCAGCTTGGTTGTGGCTGAGGCTAAAAAGATGAACGCCAGGGGGGCTTGGATGAGCGCGAGGAAGATGCGGGTTGAGATGCTTATAGTCATGGTTATGGTCTAAAAATGCGACGCCAGAAGGCAAAACGTCCAAAGACTAAGATACGCGTTGAGATAGCTTACAAGTGTAATGAGACGGGCTATTGAGTGTCTTTTTTGCCACCCACATCTTGACGCTCAAAAGTTAGCAGTACGTCATCTGTAAAACCTATGCTGTCCTATCATGAAGGCGAACATTGCGACATGAAGTTGGCTCGAGCCGCCATCCTGCGTGCCCCTGTTACCATTTTCCAGCAATTCTACGTCTAACAATGAACCCTCCTCGAGTTGAAGTTACTTTTAAGCTGCGAAAGCGAGGATAAAATGCGTTTTTTAGGTGTGGCATTACTATGGTGGAGTATTGTCTGTGCTGGCATTGCAATTGTGTACTATTTTGTCTATCCCGAACGTGCTACAACTGCCGATAGCCAAGGTGTGAGGTTTGTTTTGCGTTACGGTCACGCATTAACGTGGTTGCTGCTGTTTATTGCATGCTTACTTCCGCTTGTGACGCAAAGTAGACGCTTGGTGAATGTTGTTGCGTGGCTAGGGTTGGGTGTGTACATTCTTTTTATGGCGACATTTTTGATGACACGCAACAACTAACAGAGAAGAGGTTTAATGGCTGTTCGCGACATTTTGCTGTTGGGCAACCCCAAACTCTACAACGTCTGTGATGAAGTCACAAAAGATGAACTTGCAAGTTTAACGCCTGTCATCACTGACTTACACGACACCATGATGGCCTTCCGGCGTAAATGGGGCGCAGGGCGGGCCATTGCTGCACCGCAAATTGGCGTGATGAAGCGCCTTGTCTACATGCACATAGACGCGCCCGTGGTGTTTATCAACCCCTATTTTGACAATCAAAGTGAGGCCGTCATGGACGTTTGGGACGACTGTATGAGCTTTCCTGAGTTGCTTGTCAAAGTGCGCCGCCACGCACGTTGTGACATCGTCTACCGTGACACGACTTGGCGCGAACAACGTTTGAGTTTGGAAGGCGATTTGGCTGAGCTTTTGCAACATGAAGTCGATCATTTGGATGGTGTTTTGGCCGTCTCGAGGGCGCTAGGACCGGATTCGTTTGCCTTGCGAAGTCAGCAGCGCTTTACAGAGTATGACCGCTCAGGCTTGCCTCGAGCCGATGACTAACCATAATCTCAACATTAACCATAGCCTCAACAATGTGACACGGCAATTTAAAGACGCACTAATGTGCCATCTAATATCCTGTTGGGTAACTTGAAGCAAGGAGTCTAACAATGAGTGTACAGCACCTAAATACACAGCACCTCGAGTACTATTATCACGCTATTCAAACAGCCTACAAGCACATTGACCCCGTGTTTTTGAACAGCCCACAAGTCAGTTTTGAGGCTTTGAATAAGGCTTTAGGTGCTAGCATTTTGCTCAAAGTGGAAACCCTCAACCCAATTCGTTCGTTTAAGGGTCGTGGGACAAGTTATTTTGTGCATGAACATAGCCAAGAATCTGCGCTTGTGTGTGCGTCTGCTGGAAATTTTGGACAGGGTTTAGCCTATGCGGGGCGGCAGCAGGGCAGTCAAATCACCGTGTTTGCCGCGACGACGGCGAACCCACTGAAGCTCGAGCAAATGCGTCAACTAGGTGCTGAGGTGAAGTTAGTTGGTGATGACTTTGATGCTGCTAAAGACGCCGCTAAAGCTTATGCACGTGAGCACGGGTATCGTTACGTGGAAGACGGCAAAGAACCTGAAGTGACAGCTGGCGCGGGAACGTTAGGGCTCGAGCCAAGTCGTCATCCACAACCATTAGATGCTGTTCTTGTCCCGCTTGGCAATGGCGCGTTACTCAACGGCATCGGCTTGTGG
>CAZMCW010000029.1:18702-23719 GCA_964564405.1 uncultured bacterium | reverse complement strand
ATGCGTGGGCCTTTAGTGATACCTACTGGCAACGCTGGAACGTGCAAGTGAACAACATCTACGTTCACACTGACCGCCCGGTCTACCGCCCCGGTCAAGAAGTGTTGTTCAAGGGGACAGCTCGAGAAGCAGGCAACCTCGCCCCCCTCGCAGCGCGTGAGGTCACCGTGCTTGTGCGCGACGCTGACGGCAACGAAATTTTGCAAGCTAACTACGCGACAGATGCTTACGGCAGTTTTGATGGCAACTTGTTTTTAGCCAATGAACCACCGCTCGGTAGTTACAGTATTCAAACTATGCTAGATGGCGTGACTCACTATAGCAGTTTTGCCGTTGAGGAATACCAAAAACCAGAATACCGGGTGACGGTTACGGCAGACGACCCGGTGGCGATTCAAGGGGATACAACCAGCGTGACCATCGCTGCTGAATATTTGTTTGGTGGGGCAGTTAGCAGGGCAGATGTTACCTATGCTGTCGTGAAACAGCCGTATTTCCGATTTCGTTATCAATCGCGCTATGGCTTTTATGAAGACTTTAGTTACAGTAGTTTTTACAACAGCGAGATCATCGAACGCGGGGAAGGTGTGCTGGATAGTGAAGGGAAGCTGGTGCTCGAGCTACCCCTGCTCCCAGACGACCAAGACTACACCATTCGCGTGCAAGCTGGCGTCACCGACGAAGCTCGGCGCGAAATCAATAGCAGCGGAAGTTTAACCGCGTACCGCGCAGGTATTGTCCTCAACGTTACCACCAATCGCTACGCCGTCAATGCAGGTGAGGACGTCACCGTAACCGTGCAAGCCGAAACCTTACAAGGCGACCCAGTGAGCATCCCGTTTGAACTTAGTGCCACGCGCTTTTACTGGGTACGCAACGTGGGTCAGCAGGAAGATGCGCCCATTGTCACCAGCGGCCGCACCGATACCGAAGGACGTGCAACGTTCACCGTGAGTTATGAAACTGCTGGCAGTTATAGCCTCACTGCTACTGCCCAAGATGCCCAAGGTCGCACCACAGATGCTAGCGATAACCTGTGGGTGTCCGGTAGTAACTGGTACTGGGCTTACGGCGGCCTCACCGTAGAAGCAGACAAACCCGAGTACACCATCGGCGAGGTGGCACGCTTTGTGATTCAGTCACCAGTTGAGGACGGTTGGCTACTCATTAGCCGCGAAGGTGATGAACTTTACGACTATGAGATGATTCAGCTCGAGGGCTCGGCCACCACCTACGACCTCACCATCACCGAGGACATGGCACCCAACGGCTTTTTGTCGGTGGTGATCATTGGTGACAATCAAACTTATTTCCAAACGGCTGGGTTTCAGGTGCCACCAGAAGACGACTTTTTGACCGTCACACTTACGTCCGATGCGGAAACCTATCAACCCGGTGACAGCGGCACGTTTGATGTGCTGGTGCAAAACGCAGATGGTGATGGCGTACAAGCCCAAGTAACGCTGGGTCTAGTTGATGAAGCCATCTATTTAATTCGCCCAGACAGCACGCCGGACATTCGCGGTTTTTTCTACGCGTTGCGCGGCAATGTAGTTGGCACACAACTGAGCAATTGGTACTACTTCGGTCAAGCGGAGACCTTAGCTGCTCGAGCACCCGGTGCACCTGCTCCAATGGACGCCGCTGTATTTGCCCAAGCTAAACGCGACTTTGCGGAGGCTGAACTGCGCGAAGACTTCCGCGATACCATCTTGTGGTTGCCCTTTTTTGAAACAGATGCAAACGGCCAAGGTCAAGTCAGTGTTACCTTTCCTGACAACCTCACTGAGTGGCGTTTGACGGCTCGAGCCATCACCTTAACGGATGATGTGGGTCAAAACACGGCGAGCGTCATCAGTACCCTACCCGTGATTGCCCGCCTTGCTACACCCCAGTTTTTTGTCCGTGGCGATGAAGCCAGCTTGCGGGTGATTGGTCAAAATACCCTAGACAGCGATCAACCCGGTGAACTTCAGTTTGAGGCAAGCAACCTAGACACACTTAGCCCCAGTAGCCAGTCCACCACCCTACCTGCAGGCGCGCGCAGCACGGCGGATTTTAATATTCGTGCGAGTGAAACAGGGACGGCGACCCTCACTGCAACAGCGCTCACCCCAGCTGCCAGTGATGCCATGCGTGTGCCCATTCCGGTGTTACCACGCGGCGTGCGTGACAGCCTCGCGTGGGCCAGTCGGGGCAGTGATGAGTGGCGCTTTAGTTTACCGACAGCTACTGACCTCAACACCGTGCAGGGTAGTTTGGTGATTACCCCCAGTTTTGGGGCGGCGGTGGCACCTGCCTTGTCTTACTTGGCTGGCTATCCTTACGGGTGCACTGAACAGACTATGAGCCGCTTTTTGCCAAGTGTGTTAGCGGCACGCGCTGGTGACCTCGCGCAACTCCCTGACGATGTGATAGCGAACCTAGACGACTTTGTGGATGCCGGCCTGGCACGTCTTTACGATTTCCAGCAAAATGATGGCGGTTGGGGCTTTTGGCAGTTTGACGAGTCGAATTTGTTTATTAGTTCGTATGTGGTGAGTGGCTTGTTGGACGCGCAAGCTGCGGGGTATGAGGTGCGCGAAGATGTGTTAGAGAGAGCACTGAGTTACCTCGAGCAACGCGTCACTAATCCCACTGATACAGCGGCTCGAGGTTTCAACCCAGTCACTAACAACGATGCGTTGGCCTACGCCTACTATGCACTTGCCATCGCCGGGCGCGATATTAGTGGACTCCCCGGCATTGTCGGTACAGACGACATGACGGCGTACGGTCTAGCCCTCAGCAGCCTCGCCATGATTCGCGCGGGCAATACAATTGAAGCTGAAGTCTACCTTGATTTTTTATTGGACGGCATCACCGAACGTGACCAAGTGGCCTACTGGGAAAGCAGCGCTCAAAGGTATTTTTGGAATGACGACCGGGTGGAGACGACGGCGTATGGGCTCGAGGCCCTTGCCCGTTTGCGTCCAGAGGACCCACGCATTGCCAAAGTTGTCAATTGGCTGCTCTTAGAGCGCCGTGGTGCGCGTTGGTTTTCCACCAAAGACACCGCTGCGGTGGTTCGTAGCGCGCTCACCCTCGCAGAAGTTGAGTCAGACGACGGCAGCAGTCAACAAGTCACCGTGGAGGTCAACGGTGAGATCATTAACCAAGTTGAATTAGGAAATAGTAGCCAAACTATTGAGGTCAGCGGGTTAGCTGCAGGCGTCAATACCCTCAACGTCAACCTGTCTGGCACGCGCCGCGCTTATTTGAGTGCCAACATCGACTTTACGGCGGAGGGGGATTTACAAGCCCAAGATGACGGCATCGCCATTGCGCGGCAGTATCACAAACTTGTTGCTAGCACAGACGAAGCTGGGCAACTTGTCTACGAACGCGACCCTGTAGCTAACAACAATGTATCAAATATAGCTGTAGGTGATTACGTGTTGGCGACCGTCACCATCAAACCAAGTGATGCTTACCGCTACGTGATTGTCAATGAGCCCCTACCTGCCGGGCTTCGCGTCATTGAAAATGATCGCGCGTTTAGGCTAGCAGGTGAACCCCTTGAAGATGAGTTTTTCTACGGGTGGAACTACCGCTACAACGGGCGTGACATCCGCGATGAGCGCATCGACTTTTATTTTACTCGCTTGGGTGAGTCGGTCACGTTCACTTATGTCATGCGGGCAGAAACGCCAGGGCAGTTTACTGCGCTGCCCAGTCAAGCCTGGCTCATGTACGAACCCAGCGTACGCGGGCACAGTGCGCCGTTTGTGATGACGGTAGGTGACGGGAGTACGTTGGCAGTACGCTAACCACTTGTTGTGAAATTAACAACTGCAAGAGAATAGGTGCTTGGTAAGAACGCCAAGCACCTATTTTAATTTGTAATGAACTGTGTTTAACTACTGGACAGCTACTGTGCGGACGACGTCAATGCTTCGACCTTGAACATCGCTATAGCCACGCACTGTGATCGTTGCCGTACCAACTTGATCAAAGCGCAGAGTAGCCGTGTGCTCAAATGAGACTACTACAGGCAGGCATATTATGCCATCTGGGTAGGTCACTTCGTAGTCATACGGTGTGATAACTGCTCTCATGTCTTGAATGGCTACGTCTGTGCGGGCTTTTTCCCGACAGGTTGCGGCGTATGTAGTGACCTTGACTCGAAAGTCTTGTCCTCGTCCTACTGCTTCGGGAAGTTCAACTTGAACATTGAGAGAAGTGCTGTCCATCTCGAGGATACCGAGGTTTATAACACGACTTGTACCGCTGCAAGCAGCCAAGAGTAGAACCACAGCTAAGCTGCCTAGAAGTAGTTGCACACGTTGATGATTAAACATACTAACCCCCAAGCGTTCCACATTCATAACTATGATGCTTTGTGTTCTCGTAAAGTTGTTATAACCTGTAGAAACGCCATTAGTATAGACCTGAAATTGATGTCGCAGAACAGCATAGATAGCAAATTGTCTCTAGTGATACCTGTATGTAGCTCGAGCTCTCAACCTGCGCTAGACTCGAGCTATGATCACAACTACCACCTCAACCTTGCAAGATAGAACTATCGTTGAATACAAAGACATTGTCTCCGGTGAGGCTATTTTAGGCACCAATATTTTTAGAGATTTTTTTGCGGGCATCCGCGACGTTGTCGGTGGGCGCAGTGGCGCATACGAAAAAGCCCTGCGCCGCGCCAAAGACATTGCCATTGCCGAGATGGTCAAAGATGCTAAGAAGATGGGTGCCAATGCTGTAATCGGCGTCGACATCGACTATGAAAGCATCAATGTTAGTGATAAAGGCAGTATGTTAATGGTTGCTGTCAGTGGTACAGCCGTAGTGACGCGCTAAAACGTCGCTAGCAACCAGCTACATTAGCAACCAACCATACTGACAACTAGCCGTCAGTATCAACAAACTTTTGCCACTGTAAGGCTTGATCGCCATAAACAATAAACGACGGATTGCGCGCGTGCGGGTCGTCGTAACGCAACGGCTTTCCTTGAAAGTCACAGAC
>CAZMCW010000029.1:0-18670 GCA_964564405.1 uncultured bacterium | reverse complement strand
GCACTGGGGGGCGGCGGTGTCCCAAGCCATAGTTTTGCCAAAACGCGGGTAGACGTCAGCACTGCCTTCGGCAACTAAACAGGGTTTAAGGGCGCTACCTCGAGGATAAATCTCGAGCTCATAAACCTTACCTAGTTTTTTCAAAAACTTTTTGGTGCGTTTGCCGCTGTGCGAACGACTTGCCGCTACTGTAAGCGGAGTTGCTAGTGGGCGCACCTGCACCTGCTTGCAGCTCATCTGATGTTCCTTATTTAACTCGCAGCGCTGCGCCCCAAACCCGCGAATGGCTTGGTAGTACATGTTGAGAACAGGTGCAAACACCACGCCCAAAATGGGTTCGCCACGTTCAACTAAAGCAATGTTCACAGTAAACTCGTCGTTGCGTTTGATAAACTCTTTGGTGCCGTCAACAGGATCAACTACCCATAGTTGCGAACTGCTTGTCACGTTTGTGGGTTCATCCGCTGATTCTTCAGACACAACGGGTATATCTGGGGTTAGCTGACGAAGCCCCTGGGTGATGATTTTGTGAGAGGCCAAATCTGCGCGGGTGAGTGGGCTGTTGTCTGCTTTATAGGTGATGCCCACATCGTAATCTTGGTAAATGTCTAAAATTGCTTGCGCTGCGTGCTGAGCGAGTTGAATCACAGCAGGCATAAGGTTGGGTAAATTTTGTACAGGATAGGTCACAAGTACGCTGAGTATACCGACCCTTAGGCGCTTGCACTGTTACAATCAGCAGAATTTTGGCACGTGATGATCGTTTTGCTGAGCGGCTCGAGCACCTATACGTTCTAAGCTAAGACTAGAAGATGATGCGTAACCTTGCTGCTTACATGCGGTATCATCAATCACGTAAGGAGTGACTGTGATCATTAACATTGCTTTGATTTGTTTAGCAGCCGCGACAGTGCTAACGGTCATCCGCTTATTTGCTGGCCCAAACTGGGGCGACCGCGTGACAGCTTATGATTTTTTGAGTGTAAACTTTGCCCTGTTGATTGTTGTCTTTGCGATTAAAACGGGCTTTGTGGCATTTTTGGATATTGCATTGCTAGTGTCTATCGTGGGCTTTTTGAGCACCATTGCTTTAACCCGGCACTTGCTCGACGGTAAGGTGTTGTAAATGGGCAGATGCTTTCAACCTCAGCTCAGGTGTTTGCTTGGACTAATTGTGTTAAGTGTCTTGCCTGTGGGTTTGGCTCAACACGACGCAGCGCATGAGGCAACTCCAGTAACTACCCAAGGAAGCAGCCACGAAGACCCTGCTGCACCTGCTGAAACTGCCCTCGAGCAACTTACTTCCCCTTTGGTTGTCAACAGTTTGGCAGTAGATTTACTCATTTTGTTTGGCAGCTTTTTTATTTTGGCAGCTGCCATTGGCATTTTGCGCTTTCCGGACTTCTATACCCGTTTACACGCCTCAACCAAACTGGTCACGCTGGGTGGCATTGGTATTTTGATAGGGGCTGCGTTTGCGTTTAACAATACGCAGCAAAGTGAACGCGTTATTTTGATTATTGTATTTTTCTTTTTAACTGCGCCCCTGTCTGGGTACATGATTGGGCGCGCAGGCTATTTGCGCGGGTTACCGTTTTACAAAGAGCACGGCACGCAAGATGAATGGCAAGCGCTAGGGTCAGTTAGTGGTGTATCAACAAATACTGTTGAACAAGCCTCCTCAACAGAGTAATCACACAGTTAGCAAACATAACTCAACTGGAAAATTAACTGAGACGTTACGAGGATGACGCCATGTTGGTCTGTCTTGCGTCATCATGACAAGCGTGTTTGAGGTTTCGGAAAGCGGGCAAGTGACCGCTATAAATCAGCAAGGGCTTAGCTACTTTAATCAATTTGTCGATGAGCTACCTGACGCGCGTCTCGTTGATTTTGAACCGGGTCCGCACCGGGTGATGCTCGAGGCAACCGCGCGTGAAGAAGCTCTGGTTGAACTGGGTATCCTCAAAGCGTCTATGCTTACGTCGGATAACTCGAACGTGATGGTGATGGCTACCAAAGATTATCCGTTTAGTGCTGAAGCCGTGCAGCAGTTGCTCGAGCTAGATGCCGACATCGAACGTTTCAAGATAAGTCAAGAACCTCTCACGTAGTATTTGCCAACATCCTCAAAACAATCTAAACCTATCCCAATGTCGACGAGCAGCTAAGCCTAGGGTATGCTAGCGACCATGATGTTTGCTACCCAACTTGCCGAAGCTGTGCGCCAACGTGAGGTCACAGCTCGTTCAGTTATTGAAGACGCCCTGACGCGTGCTAAAACAGTTCAAGACACACATAATGCGTTTGTAACCATTGCTGAGGAACGCGCCTTAGCACAAGCAGATGAGCTCGATGCTGCCCTTGCTGCTGGGAAAGATGTGGGCCCGCTGGCGGGTGTTCCCGTTGTTGTTAAAGACAATATCTGTACTAAAGGCTTACTCACAACGGCAGGGTCGAAGAACCTCGAGGCCTTTATTCCCCCGTATAGTGCAACTGTAGTCGAGCGGCTCGAGCACGCCGGTGCTATCATCCTCGCCAAAGCCAATTTGGATGAATTTGGCATGGGCGGCAGCAACGAAAATTCCTACTACGGTCCGTGTACGAACGCGTGGGCTGCAACTCGTATTGCTGGTGGGTCGTCCGGTGGGTCAGCTGTGTCGGTAGCAACGGGTGTAGTGCCACTCGCCCTTGGAACAGATACAGGTGGTTCTGTGCGCCGTCCAGCAGCCTTAAATGGGATGCTGGGGTTTAAGCCGACCTACGGCGTACTCTCGCGTTATGGCGTGGTGGCGTTTGCAAGTTCGCTAGACCAAGTAGGTGTGGTAAGCCGCAGTAACCGCGACCTGGCCCTGGCGATGGATGTGATGTCCGGTCATGATCCGTCGGACGCGACCAGCATTGCCGACCATGACGTGGACTTTGGGGCTGCGCTCGAGCAAGCTGGTGACCTCAGTGGACTACGTGTTGGCATCGTCAGTGAACTTTTAGGTGATGGTAATAGCCAAGGCGTACAAGCTGGTTTGCAAGCGATGATGCACCAGTTAGAAAGCCTAGGCGCGTCTGTCAGCGAAGTATCTCTACCACACAGCCGCTATGGTGTGGCCGCTTACTACTTGGTGGCTCCTGCTGAAGCTAGCAGCAACCTGGCCCGCTACGACGGCATGGTTTACAGCCGCCGCGAGGGTGATAATAATCTGGGTCAAGCCGATGTGATGATGCGCTCACGTGGTGCAGGCTTCGGCGAAGAAGTGCGCCGCCGCATCCTCATTGGTAGCTACGCGCTATCGGCAGGGTATTACGACGCCTACTACGGCAAAGCCCTCAAAGTGCGCCGCCTCATTGCGGATGACTTTAATCAAGCATTCGAGCACGTAGATGTCATTGCCACACCCACGGCGACCTCGGTTGCGTATCCAGTAGGTGCCAAGCAAGACGACCCTTTAAGTGTTTATTTAGATGACATCGATACTGTACTTGCTAACCTCGCGGGCATTGGGGCTATTTCTATTCCGGCTGGTTTGGCGGAAGACGGACTTCCGTGTGGTGTGCAATTTCATGCGCCTATTTTGGAAGATGCCTGTTTACTACGGCTTGGTTATGCCCTCGAGCAACAAAATGCCGACACCTTTGCACCACTAGCCCCAGATTACCGCTAACTCATACGCCTCTTACTAAGCTGGGACGCTCGAGCGACGTGCTAGCTTTTACATTAAGGGCATAAGGAGACATCATGCCTGATTTTGTCGCTGTCATTATGGCCGGGGGGACGGGTCAACGCTTTTGGCCATTGTCCACCGCCGATTACCCTAAACAATTTTTAGACCTTGAAAATACGGGTCGCAGCATGATTCAAGCGACCTGTGATCGGCTCGAGCCAGTTACCGGCGGCCTCAGCAACATATTTGTGGTGACTGGCGAACGTTATGCACCCCTTGTGCGTGAACACTTGCCCGAATTACCAGCAACCAACCTCATCCTGGAACCGCAAGGGCGCGATACCGCACCTGCTGTGGCACTGGCCGCGCTCACCCTCAAAAAGCACTATCACAATTCAGAACACGGGGACAACCCCGTCATGGGACTTTTTGCCTCTGACCACCGCGTGCAGCATGTGGACGGCTTTCACAGCACGATTCGCGCGGGTATCGACCTAGCGCATCAAACAGATGGCATCATCACCTTAGGCATTGTGCCGACCTTTGCGTCAACGGGCTATGGGTACATTGAACGGGGTGGCAGTTTTGACTTTAGCCCGTCTACAAACGGCCAAGCAGAAGCTTACCGAGTCGCGCGCTTTGTTGAAAAACCCAACAAGGTCATTGCCGAGCAGTATTTTAATTCCGGCAGATATTACTGGAACTCTGGTAATTTTGTCTGCCATGTGGATGCTATTTTGGGTGAACTTGACCAATACGCCCCCGACATGATGCGCTCCCTACGTGCTGCGGTGAGTCGCGGGCGGGTGGATGAAGTCTTTCCAAATCTGCAAAAAATTAGCATTGATTACACGGTCATGGAAAAAACCAGCAACGCCTACGTGCTAGCTGCTGATTTTGACTGGGATGACGTAGGTGATTGGGTGGCTTTAGAGCGACTCCTTGGTGGCGACGAAAACATCAACACCGTTGTCGGCAAACACATCGGGCTAGAAGCGTCTCACAACATTATTTACACAACCGACGAGCAAGATGTTGTGGTGATGTTGGGTGTGGACAACGTGGTGGTGGTGAAGCGTGGGCATACGGTGTTTATTGTTGCCAAAGACCGCGTGCAGGAGATTAAAAAGTTACTTAAAGATGAGCGGATTGGTGGGTTGCCGCTCGAGTGAGCTTCTAAGCGCTTCCTTTAACAGTTCAACACGTTTCGATAGACAAGTCAGCGTCAAGTTAGCTTGTTTTATTTACAAGTGGGATTCGTCCAACTGGAAAGGCAGTCCATAGCGACTGTGGTAGTCCTTTAGCAAGATTGCAAAATCTTCCGGCTGAATGTCGAATTGGGCGGGTCGCCATATTAACTCATTTGCAGACAGACGAAACCGCAATCTAAGCCACCACCTGCGTAAGTGATGTACTTCTGAGATGATGCGCTCTTTACGTTCCTCTGTTAGCTTAAATACCAGTAGATGCTTAGCTCCAATTGGCTGAGTGATTAACTCAACACTACGTATGTCCTGCCAATCTACACAATTGATAGTTTTTTGACCTGGCGAATGCTTGAGCTTTATTTTTAGTCCTTCTTTATCTACAATAATACCTATTGGTGTCACAAAAATTGGTAAAAGTGACAAAGCAAGACAAAAAATCATTGTAGAAGCGTACATGAGTAAAATGCTACTAGGTGGACGAGCTGAAGCTACTAAAAGAATTGAAGCTATGTATGCGGCAATATTTACTGCATATTCAATTTTGCCTCTCTTAATATCTATGTGAATTGATTCATCCATTGGTCCTGCTATCATTGCCAGAGTTTACACAGCAAAGTGGTGCAAAAGGCTACAAGAAGCAAGGTACAAATTCATAAATAAGATTCATCCAGCAGCTCCGCCGTACCATAACGCCTGTGATAATCTTTCATCAGAGTTGCAAAGTCATCCGGTTGAATGTCGAACATATCTGGTCGATATATCAGCTCATTTCCAGACAACAGAAAATGCAACTTGTATCCCCACTTTTCTGAAGGTTGTGCTTTTGAGATGATACGTCTTTTACCTGCATCAGTTACCTTGAGCACTAGCAAATTCTTTGTACCGATGCGCTGAGTAACCAGCACAATGTCGTCTACATCTTGCCACTCAACAAGTGTCTTGCCAGACAGTTGCTTTATACCTTCATCATCTAAAACGATACCGGTTGAGCTTGGCATCTTCAAAAATGTATACCTTGAAGATGCAGCAGCATATATCGCAAGAAAAATGGCTACTCCACTGGATACATTTATTGATGAAGATGATGTGACCACAAGCCAAATGATTGCTGTGCACCAAATAACTATCGTTATCATCCACAACCTGTTTAACCATCTAGGCGTTAATCTTTTGGCATCTATGTGAATGGCTTCACTTGTTGGTTCAGCTTGCATTATTCATAGTACACGCAGCAGAGTGGTTCAAAACGCTACAAGAAACAAGATACAGATTTACAAATGAGTCTCATCCAGCAGCTCCGCCGCACCATAACGCCTGTGGTAATCCTTCGCCAAAATTGCAAATTCTTCCATGCTAATCGCAAGTCCCCCTTGTCGAAATATGAGTTCATTCGCAGATAAACGATAATACACTCTGAGCCACCACCTAATTAAGGGATGCCCTCGTGAAATAATACGCTTTCTACCAGCATCGGATATTTTAAACACCAACAAGTATCTTGTTCCAATTCGCTGGGTGACTAACACGACCTCACTCACATCTTGCCATCTAACTATTGTTAATCCAGATGCATGTTTTACGCCCTTAGTATCCAAAATCATGCCAGGTTTAATGAAAGTCATATATGTAAAAAAGATGGAAAAGCCAGTCATGAAAATAATCTGTATGACACCGAAAACATCTATTGGTGAAGGTACTCCAATCATCATCAACATTGAAATGACATAGCAAGATATCAATGGCACAATGAACCATTTACTTTTAGGAGCAATATCTATGTGAATAGCTTCATTTGTTGGTCCAACTTGCATTACTCAGAGTTTACACGGCAAAGTGGTTCAAAACGCTACAAGGCTGTAAAATCGTCCATCGATTTAGCCGTAACGTGCGTGGTAGACATCAATTGTATGCTTGAGTTGGTTAAAGTTGACCTTTAAGGTGCTGGCGGAAATTTGAATGGAACTTCTAAAAAACCGCAAGTTTAGCTTGGCGAGTAGCTGCGTATAAAGGTTGCGTTTAGGCATGTATTTTTTGGGGTCGCTCACTTCTAGCGTTACCATGTGCATCCCTCGGTACTCACTTACGCTTACGGTGCTAATGTCTTGCCATGCTACCGGCCCAACTGCCAGAAGGCTCGAGTTATCCACAATACCCTCAGCGTTAAGGATGAGAGCAGGTTTGTCTTGTATAAGCCGGAAGATGCCGTACATGCCACAAGCACCAAAAAAAAACACGCTGATGATAGACAAGAACGTCGCGAATATAGCAGCTTGAGGTGACGCAGGTGGCGTGATGAGCTGTAAAGACGCACCCAAACCAGCTAGCGCAAACGAGCCGAGGGTAAGGAGCCACAAATTTACCTTGCTCGAGTGAATCACAATGTCACCAGCCCCGTTGGGCTCGAGCAAGCAAATCACAGGCGTATTATTAGCTGAGGTTGTCATGACAGGTACACCTCACAAGCTTGTGGAGTTTAGCGTCCAAAAATATCGGGGAGTTCCTCAAATTGTACAAGCACTTCACGCGCTTTGCTACCTTTACTTGGACTTACAATACCCATTGCTTCTAAGGAATCCATGAGTTTACCGGCTCGCGCGTGTCCCACAGATAAACGCCGTTGGAACCTCGAAACACTCGCTTGCCCCTCACTCACAGCTAGTTCAGCAGCTTCGCGCAGTTTGTCATCGTCCCAATCAATCAGACCGGAAGCAGCAGAGTCGTCCGTAGGAATGGGATCAAAGTCGCTCCCGTAGGCTTCCACAAAGTCGTCATCAAACATCTGCCGGCGCAAAAAGTCACTCAAATTGGTGATGTCTTGTTCGCTTGTGTAAGGTCCCTGTAAACGAACAGCTTTGGCAAGTCCTGGTTGATAATAAAGCATATCGCCCATGCCAGTAAGGCGCTCTGCGCCAAGACTGTCTAAAATTGTGCGTGAATCGTGACCACTGCTGACAGCAAACGCAACTCTCGCAGGCACGTTCACTTTAATCAAACTGGTCAAAATATCTACACTGGGGCGCTGGGTAGCCAAAATTAAGTGCATACCCGTTGCCCGCGCCATTTGCGCGAGCCGCATAATTGCCCCTTCAACTTCTTTGGGGCTGGTAATCATAAGGTCGGCTAGCTCATCAATAATAATCACGATAGTAGGCATCTCTGGTAAGTCTAGGTCGCGGGCTTTGGCGTTGTATTGGGCGAGGGTCTTAGCACCAATTTTGCTCATCATCTTGTAGCGGCGTTCCATGTGGGCAACTGCCCCCGCCAGCACGCCAGCCGCATCGTTCGGATTGGTCACAACCGGACGAATCAAGTGGGGGATGCGTTCGTAAGGCGTAAGTTCAACCATTTTGGGGTCAATCATCAGTAAGCGCAAATCGGTGGGCAAAAAGCGGAAGACCATCGACCCAATAAGTGTGTTGATGGCAACCGACTTACCTGACCCAGTTGAACCTGCGATAAGCATGTGCGGCATGGTGCTAAGGTCACCCACCACAAACTCGTTTTCGATGCTTTTGCCCAACACTAGCGGGATGCTAGCGTTGCTGCGCCGGAACGCATCAGATTCAATAGCTTCCCGAAAGCGCACGGTGTCGCGGTGGGTATTGGGAACTTCTAAACCAATTGCACTTTTACCTGGAATGGGCGCTTCAATGCGCACACTACCTACCGCCATAGCTAGCGCGAGGTCGTTACTAAGGTTGGCGTAACGGCTAATTTTTTCGCCAGCAGCGGGTTTAATTTCAAAACGAGTCACACTTGGGCCGCGTATGGGGTCTTGTACTAAGCCTTGCAAGCGAAAGTTTTTGAGGGTTTCTTCAATCTTATTTTTACGGCGTGCTAGCTCATGGCGTACCGAAGGCCGTTCTTCACTAGCTGTTCCCATTGAGTCTAAGAGCGTGCTACGCGGGTGCTGCAAAGGTAAATCAGCTACAGCGGTTGCCCCACTCATGTCAGTTATGCTGGCAGGTGCACCATCTGAAGCATACAAGGGTTGATTGGCGGCCTCAGCAGTATCCGGTTGGGTCATAAGATGCGGGTCACCGTCAGTTGCAAACGGCGGCCCGTTATTGTCATTGGGGAGGCCGTTTCCTGCTGTAGCAACTGAGCTTGCTTGTGCGTTCGTTTTAGATGATGACACGTCAAGGTCGAGTAGGTCGAGGTCATTTATGGGCATACCAAAATTGCCCCCAAAATCTTGATCGTTGGATGCTGGGGGCAGGTAGTTTTGTGTTATGTCACCCTGCGTTAAGGGCCTAGTTGCAGCTGCTGTGGCACCATCCTGCTGCAGATATTCTGGACGCGGGTTAACAGGCAGGAGGGGTTTGGTTGCTTCGGCACGAGCATAGACGGGATCGCGTAGGTTGTCTGGCAAGCCGTCAATAATGGCTTTAAGACCCACGTACCACTCGCGTACGTCTCTTAAGCCGTCGCGTTTGCGGCTGTGTAAGGTGGCTGCTAGTTTGTTGCTGTAATCGTCGATGAGGTCGTATTCAGGTTTGCCAGTGAGAACCTCAGTTGCAGCTTGCACCATGGTTGCTAGTGGATACCACGCTTCTAGTTGATCGACAGTTTGACCAATTTCTTCACAAATTCGGGCAATTTGCTGATACTGATCACTGCGCTTACGGTGTTGATCATTGAGTTTGGACAGCGCTCGAGGTTCTACATTATTTAACGCAGCTTCAGCGGCATCACGTTCACGAATTAGACGGCGGTAACGCGTGTTGAGTGCGGTTAGATCAAGGTCAAGCCCTTCGCGCAAACTGTCTAACTCACTTACCGAAGCTAGGCTTGTGTCTGGCTTGTCAGTAAGGGTGCGAAACGGAGAACTTAGATGATCGCGCAGTTTGGTTAAGCTCTCTGCAAAGTGCACGATGCCTTCAGACTGTACATAGGGTAAAAGTCCGTTGGCACGATCTTCACTAAAGCCCCGCACAGCATCTTGCCAAGCGGTAATATCTTCTTGAATAGAAAGCAAAATCTCGTGATTAGCAAGGGGTTTGTCTAACCTGCGTGAGGTGTTTTTTACGTTGGTACGCCAACTGTCAAGCTCTTTACTATCGGTGTAGACATCGCGCAAAGCTGCCAGGTCAAGGTCAAGCCCCTTGAGCGCACGCTGCGCCAAAATGCGGTCAGCAGTATGGGCAGCTTCGAGTTTCGCTTTATGCCGCCACACTAAAATGGCTGAGACAAAGTCGTGAATAGCACCCACAAACGCACGCCCTGCTTGCCGTAACAGTTGGGTTGGCGGCATGTTGAGGAGTTGCTCGAGCCCCAATGCAATGACAAACAGCGCCACGACATACGCAAGTAGACCGCCACTGCCAGTCAGTGAATTGGCAAGTTGTGCACCCCAAGTGCCACTCGCAGCTTGCATGCGCAACATAGGTAAGCGTGGGGTCAGTAAAACAAGCAATAACCACACACCCGTAGCCACAATACCGTAACCTATAACCATGCGCCCCCAGTCATACTTGGGTTGCCGCAGTAAAAACAAGCCACCTGCTACAAACAAAGGGGGTAGCAACGCGTAACTGCCCCAGCCCAAGCGTCCTGCTAGTGCTTGCCGCAACGCGTTACCTAGTTCGCCTGTTGAAAATATCGGAATAAGGCTTGCACTCAAAAAGATAGCCACACCCAAAAGCACTAAGCCCAGAGCTTCGTAATCAAAGGGGTCTTGGCGACGCCCTTTGCGTGTTGATTTAGTTGTTTTACGCCTTGCCACGAGTTATTTTAGCGCGAATACAGCCGCGCGCACGTGTGCAGTTTCGCGGCGCGAAGTGCATATTTTGAAATACATTGCTTACGCTCCATTTCTGAGCTGTCCTAGAGCCAACGTTGTCGACTAACGCCAGTGACTTACACAAACGACTGACGCTGATAACTTACACTTATATTTTAAGGTATTTTGGTATAACCTACAATGTTTGACAGCATCATCGCGAGCATCATCAACTCAAACGTGTTGGCAACTTAAACGCGTTGGGTGGTGGATACTCTTAGTGGAATTTTGACGATCATCCACTTTGAGAGTATGTAGAAACTCAAGTGTCATCTGTAGCTCGAGCTAAACCTAAATGTTGCGCTGATAAGAACGTTGTGTCGAGAAGACAGGTGTACTGATGGCTCGAGACTCGTCAACTTAACCACACTCACATCACACTAACTTCACGACAGACACAGCGTTAGTGAAATACCAGAACAACAACGAAAGCTTAAAATTAAGTCAACCTTCTAAGTATCTGCTATCTGTATCTGCAAGATACAGATAGCGGTAGCGATTAAGGAACGTGATTCATTTACGTTCCGTTTCGCAAAGTTATTATAGAGACACTTAATTAGGCGTTGCTTGACCAGATGTTGATGCGTCAACAGACGATGTGATCGGCGGTTGCTCGATGTACCTGTTGGGATCGTCTACGTAGATAACCGTTTTTCCTTGATACGACGGTCGGGTAAGCAAATAGTCTTCTAAAATAACTTTGGTCAGTGATACCACCGGCACAGCAATAAGCGCGCCAATTAACCCTAACAAACCTGCGCCCGCTAAGATAGATAGCAACACCGTCACCGGGTGCAAGTTGGTTGAACGCGACAAAATCATCGGCGATAGCACGTTGCCCTCGAGCTGATTGGCAATTAAAAAAACTAAAATAGCAAGTAGCGCTGTGAGCGGACTCACCGTAAGCCCTAAAAGCGCCGCTGGAATAGTACCAATAATAGGCCCTAAATAAGGAATAACGTTAAACACAGCTGCCAAAAAGCTAATTGCCAACGCTAACGGCACCCCAATAATAGATAAACCAATCCACACCATGACGCCTAGTAACACAGCAATGAGCAACTGCCCCCGCAAATAGCCACCAATTGTGCGGTCAGCTTTACTGGCAATATCTTTATAAAGCGGTCTATAACGCAAAGGAACATAACGTTTGAACGAGGTTGTCAACTTGCGGTAATCAAACAAAAAGTACGCGCTAGCAACCAACACCAAAAAAACTTGCAAGGTTGTCGCCAAAATGTTGGCAACACCTGACAGCAAAAACGTACCACCGTTACTGACCGAGTTTTGCAGTGCTGTATTGATAGCTTCAGCTGTTTGCTGCAAAAACGAACTGATGGTTGTGCGCGCAAGTTCAGTAATGTCTACGCCTTCTTCAGTTTGTTCGGGGGTAAAAGGCTCGAGCATGAAGTCAGGCAAGTTTGCTAGCAAACCTTCAAACCACACACTCCCTTGCTCAAACAAAGTAATAAGCGCTGACACCGCTTCAGGAATAAGCCGCACAAAGCGCTCTGTTTCAGTCACAACTTGTGTGACCAAAATAGACCCCAAAATCATGATGATGATAATGGCAATGTAGACCATGACAACTGCAAACGCGCGGCGGATGTGCCATCTGCCCATGAGTTCAACAAGCGGGTTCAACACGTAAGCAATGGTAAAGCCAATAATAGCAACCTGCAGCGCAAACGCGTAACCGCCCCGCAAACTCCACAGCGCCCACACACCAAAAACAGCTAGCGCAATATAACTTAATGCTCTTAACCACGTGTTTTGCCAGACGATCTCGAGGGCTGTAGCCGTTCTAGGCTGGGGAGCTTTAGCGCGTTCGGGTAGGCTGTCTGCCATCTGCTAAGGACCTACAAAAAGGGATGCTGCGCGCACCCGCAGTTCTTCACTGTCCATCTCTTGACCAAAAAACTGCTCGCCATCCCAAACTTCAAAGTGTAAACGCGCGCCGCCGTTGGTACCCCGCACGCCGTCGTCTGTGCCAGAGTTACCCACAAAGCCAATCACTTGACCGCGGTAAACGCGTTGACCTTCTTCTACACCAGGCCGTACCCGCGACAAATGCGCGTAACGCAAGGTACGCCCGTCATCGGTTGTGATCCAAATTTGTCTTCCGCGCAAACGGTCAAGTTGTTCTTCATTAGCGCCGTCTACCTCAACCGTATTGATCAGTGCGTCCCAAGCTTCTTGACTCAACTCACTGTAATCTAGGTCGGCACGGCTCACGATGCCGTCCGCAGCAGCAATAACCGGCGCACCGTAAGGAATGGGAATACCAGCATCACTTGTATAAAAGTCAAATCCCTCATTAACCCCGTTGCGGTAAACCCTGGGCGCACCTGGTAAATACGCTTCACTACGCGGCACACTAGCCCCCACGATGGGAAACCACAACCCATCAGGTGCTATAGAAGGGGTTACGACGTCAGTGTCATTAGATGGTATAGAAACAGGTACATTGCTACGCCGCGCACGGCTCAACAGATTACTAGCACGCTGATAAGCAAAGGTCATTGTTAAGCTGTAGACCAACAAGATGACCAGCAGATACCAACCGGGTTTGACTTTTCGCCAGTTCACATGTTTAGTTTAGCACGCATAGCCAGCTTGCGCATGGTCTTTTTGTGAGAGGGGTAATAATGCTCAGCTAACTTTTTACAATGCGGGTTCGTAACGTGGGTTGATAGCGCGTGTTGCATTTTGCTGTGCTTACCTCATTATTGTGGTGATGCAGCTTGTCTGCCACATCAGCGTTAGCAAGCGACCGGCGAGCCAAGTCTTGTAACCCATCTCGCCAGTTTCGCGTCACCAAGTTGGTTAACCAGCATCTGCTGTTATTCGAAGCCGGTGTAGTCAAAATCTCCTGCTCGAGGACAAATCATCATCAGTCTGGGTTTGATACGGTCAGCGCCACCGTAGGAGGCAGCTTTGGCAGCTTATTTGGCGTAAGCAGTATTGATGCAAATCTCGAGAGGAATTGGTTTAATCAAAAGATAGCCATCTCGTATACCTCATGAAAATCTTCAAATGTTGGTGGTCGTGGATAATCCACAGAAGACCCAGGCAACGATTTACTTGAAAACTGTATGTAGAAAATAAGGTTGTTGTAGGCATCATTTCGTGACAACCCATGGCCGTATACCCTAACGATGTCCAATACAAACCATGTATCTAAAGCAAGTGATGGTTTTTTTAGTTCATGTCCCACCCCAATATTCTCACGCAATGACAACCCAAAACTTTCCTCAAAACACTCGAATACACTGCCAAAACTCCCCCGGCTGTCTGCAGCGTACCTAGTGTAAAGAGTTGGGGCAACATCACAGGTATTAAATGTTGGTACCATTACTACACCTGTTTCAAGCGTCATACTTGAATCATCTGCAAAAATTGGCGCTTCATAATTAAGTACTGTTTCACTTGCCCACATAGCTACGACAAAAAAGCTTTTGGCACCACCAAAATCATCAACATAAATACGCTTTCTGATAGTTGTAAACTCGTCAAATACATCTCGTTGCGGCGCACTGATTTTTACCTGAGGATGATTGTCGCATGATATGACAAACAGTAATATAGCACACAAGCATTTCGCAAATTTAGCGAATCGATATTTTTCGCTGATCTCTTTTTCTGTTGTTTTAGCTAGCATTAAATGATCCACCTATATTTAAGTAGGACATTCATACAATTTGGAGCACGTCAAAGGTGAGACCAATACGAGCTAGTTACGAGTGACTAAATTACTAGTATCTCGCCCTGGCAGTTGCACGGTATTTACCGTTTTACCCTCGAGCAACGCTTCAAGTTCACGGACTTGGTCACGAATGGCGGCTGCTTTTTCAAAGTCAAGGTCTTCACTAGCTTGCCACATTTCGGTCTCGAGCACGGCCAGTTGTTGCTTGAGGTCGTCGGTCACCAGTTCGCGTTCCCATGGGTTGAGCGGTTTGCCTTCAGGGGCGTCGTCGTCTTCGTTTTCACCACGAATAACCTCGAGCACCCGTTTTTGCACACTTTCCGGGGTGATGCCGTGTTTTTCGTTGTAGGCAAATTGCTTCTCGCGGCGGCGGTCGGTTTCGTCGATAGCAGCGCGCATGGCGTCACTGACAACATCAGCATACAAAAAGACTTCCCCGTTCACGTTTCGCGCCGCCCGTCCGATCGTCTGAATGAGTGAGCGCTCACTCCGTAAGAAGCCCGTTTTGTCGGCGTCCAGGATGGCAACTAGCGACACCTCCGGCAAATCCAGACCCTCACGCAAGAGGTTAATGCCAATCAGCACATCAAAGTGGCCTAAGCGCAAGTCCCGCAAGATAACCTGCCGCTCAATCGACTCAATGTCCGAGTGCATATAGCGCACCCGCACACCCTGCGCGGCAAAGTACTCGGTAAGGTCTTCGGACATCTTTTTGGTGAGGGTGGTCACCAGCACGCGCTCTTTTTTCTTAGCGCGGTCACGAATCGCGTACAAGAGGTCATCAATTTGACCTTTGCTAGGTTTCACAGTGATATCTGGATCCAGCAGACCCGTTGGGCGAATCACCTGCTCGGCGATGTTGTCTGAGTTGTCGCGCTCCCAATCAGCAGGTGTAGCAGAGACAAAGACAACCTGCCCAACACGCGCTAAAAATTCATCTTCTTTGAGCGGGCGGTTATCGAGGGCAGCTGGCAAGCGGAAACCGTAATCAACAAGAGTTTGCTTGCGCGCGCGGTCGCCGTTGTACATGCCGCGCACCTGCGGGAGCATCACGTGGGACTCGTCTAAAAAGGTCACAAAGTCATCAGGAAAGTAGTCGAGCAAACAGTGGGGCGGTGCGCCAGGCATACGCCCGTCTAGATAGCGCGAATAATTTTCAATGCCGGAACAGTAACCAAGCGTGCGCATCATTTCAACGTCGTAGAGGGTGCGCTCTTTGAGGCGCTGTTTTTCAAGCACCTTGTTGAGTTTTTCAAAGTAGTTGAGGCGTTCACCGAGGTCGTGTTCGATGGCTTTTACAGCCGGCTCGAGGTGTTCAAACGGCGTCACATAGTGCTTGGCGGGAAATACCGTCGTTGTCTCGAGCTCGCGAAGTTCATCGTTGGTAATCGGGTCCATGAGTGCCAGCCTGTCGAGTTCATCACCCCAAAGTTCAATGCGCAGTGGGTATTCTTCGTAAGACGCCCACACTTCAACGACGTCACCCTTAGCCCGAAACCGCCCCGGTGCAAGTTCAATATCGTTGCGTTCGTATTGCTGCATGACCAAACGGCTCAGCAAGTCGTCTCTCGTTAATTTCATGCCAGCAGTGAGGAGCGTGTTGAGTTTTTTGTAATTTTCAGGTGAGCCTAGGCCGTAAATCGCCGACACCGAAGCCACCACAATCACATCTTGTCGGGTGAGCAAACTGCGTGTTGTGGAGTGACGCAGCCTTTCTAATTCCATGTTGATGTCAGCAGATTTTTCAATAAACAAATCACGCCCGGCTACATAAGCTTCGGGTTGATAATAATCATAGTAAGAGATAAAAAACTCGACCGCCGCACTAGGAAAAAACTCCCGAAACTCAGCGGCAAGTTGGGCGGTAAGCACTTTGTTGGGTGCCAAAATTAGCGCTGGGCGTTGCAACTCTTCGATGACCTTGGCCATCGTGTAAGTTTTACCTGTACCGGTGGCACCAAGCAGCGTCTGAAAGCGCAAGCCGTCGTTAATACCTTCTACCAAGCTTTCAATAGCTTGGGGTTGATCACCTTTAGGTTCAAATGGGGATTCTACCGTGAGCGGCATAACGTTCAGTGTACGCCCCTAGTGATTTGAGCAAAGTTGCGTACCTTAAAATTAAAGGTTTTTTGGGGTGGTAGACTGGAAGGTTTGGCAGATGATGTCGTGTTGTGTCAGGTTGTTGGAGGTGTATGGGATAGGGGGAAGGGGAGAACGGGGGAATGGGAGAGGGTATTTCCTGCATAGATAATATTGTGGCGTCAGTTGTGAGTTGAGGTTGGCTCGAGCCCTTCACGACCCATCCAACACGCCCACATAAATATCTGTAAGCCGCAAGCTCATCTCCGGGCATTTCAAAGCTATCTCACTAGCATGATGATGACTCAGTTGCCACTGACCCGCCTCGTCGCGCTGAAAGTGTTCAATCCAAGGCTCATCTTGATGTACCAACAGATAGTGCTGCAAGCTGTCCATCTGTTTGTAGGCTGCCCATTTCTCAAATCTGTCGCGCACTTCAGTACTTTCAGAAAGTATCTCTACAACTAAACACGCTTCGTCAACAACATACTCATCTTCTGAAGGTTCACATGTGAACATCAAATCAGGATAATAAAACGTATCTGGCGTGGGATGAAGTTTCACAGAATTCGCAAAAATATGACATCCCTTGCATCAAACGGTTACGAGTGGTTTGAAAAAGTTGCCCAGTAACACGTTGTGACGTTTACTCGTGCCAGTCAGCGGGTACAAAACACCACCAACATAATCGTTCCTAAACTCACAGGTTTTTTCGTGCTCGAGGTAGTCAGGAATACTCATCAGCACCTGCGTATTTACTGTGCTGTCCATGACTAAAGTATAGCGGCTCGAGCCTCACCTACCTGACTCGAGCCACATTATCAAATTTTCTGAACCTTACGCCAAATAGTCATATGCCGGAATCGTCAAAAACTCCGTAAACGCATCTGTCCGAATGAGCTTATCGAGGGCGTCGGTAGCATCCTTGTAGTGCATGGTGTCAATGCCACCAAGCTTCGCTAACTCCTCTTGTTTAATCTGCTCGTACAGTTCCGGCGTGACCGTGCGGCCATCAGCAAGTTGTGCCTCACCATGTAACCACAACTGCGCGCGGCTAATCTCGGCGGTGGCGGCGTCTTCCATCAGGTTGTTGATGGCGGCGGCTCCGTTACCCATCAACCAGGCGTTCACATATTGAATCCCCACGCTGATGTTCAGTCTGAGGCCGTCTTCGGTGATGGTGCCGCCCTCAATAGCTGTGTTGATGAGGTCCCGTGCCGTGATGGCGACATCTTCCCGCAAGCGGTCTTTTTGATTAGCTTTGTCGCCAAGTTGGGCGTTAAAAACCTCTTTGACGGTGGCAACGAGGTCAGGATGGGCAACCCAACTGCCGTCGTAGCCGTCTTTGGCTTCGCGTTCTTTGTCGGCTTTGACTTTAGCGAGCGCGTTTTCGGTCACTTCGGGGTCGCGGCGGTTGGGAATAAATGCTGACATGCCACCGATGGCGTGTGCACCGCGTTTGTGACAGGTGCGTACCAGTAACTCGCTGTACGCGCGCATAAACGGCACGGTCATGGTGATTTGCCCACGGTCGGGTAAGGGATCACTGGTGCTACTGAATTTTTTGATGACGCTGAAGATGTAATCCCAGCGCCCGGCGTTGAGGCCCGCCGCATGATCGCGCAGTTCATAAAGGATTTCTTCCATTTCAAATGATGCCAGAATGGTCTCAATGAGCACTGTCACGCGCACGCTGCCTTGCGGAATGCCAAGGGCGTCTTGGCTGAACACAAAGACGTCGTTCCAGAGGCGGGCTTCTAGGTGACTCTCGAGCTTCGGCAAGTAAAAGTACGGTCCCGTGTTTCTGGCAAGGCGTTCTTTAGCGTTATGAAACATATACATACCAAAGTCAAACAAACTCGCAGACAATGGCTCACCATCCACCAAAATGTGCTTTTCCACCAAATGCCACCCACGCGGACGTACCAACAAAGTGGCAAGGTCATTACCAAGTTCGTAGGATTTGCCTTTGGCGTCATCGACAAAGCGAATTTCGTGTCGTACGGCGTCGCGCAAGTTGATTTGCCCTTGCACAACGTTAAACCATGTGGGAGATAAGGCATCTTCACAGTCGGCCATGAAGACCTTAGCACCGGAATTTAGGGCGTTAATCATCATTTTGCGTTCGGTTGGGCCAGTAATTTCCACACGTCTGTCTTGCAGGTCGTCTGGGGTAGGCGCAACTTGCCAGTCACCCGTGCGGATGTTAGCAGTCTCAGCTAAAAAGTCGGGTGTT
>CAZMCW010000028.1:15409-23730 GCA_964564405.1 uncultured bacterium | reverse complement strand
TAATACAAAGCTCAACCCAACAACTTCTGAGGACGTAACCGTCTCTACAACTACGTCTAAACATATTCAAACCACAAATGAGCCTACCCGTTCTAAACGCAAACCTCGCCGGGTAGATATTTCTAATCTAACGCTCTCGAGCCTTGCCGTAGTCGACAAACTCAGCGAAGCCTACACTTATATTCGAGGTTTACGTGGCCGCTACGAGTTTCTAGTCAGCGAACACGTTGACCCAGAGACGAACGCGCCTTACTTACTGTTTGACAGTGGGGACATTAAGATTGTGTCGCAAAATAGTAGTTTGGAAAGTATTTCTGATGAGCTTGCTAACGAATTGCGGCTCGAGTTACTGCTTGAAGAAAGCCAATAAACTTATCTTTGACAACTTGTAGCAGTTCCAGGATTGGTTCCCACACACTAAGTGGATTGATTTCTACTCCCCTGAGTCGCACGCGCAACTGCTGTAGCAGTTACTTGTGGAAACACTGTATGTAGTTCATTCTAGAAATAGAATATCTATTTGGAAAAAATAATACTAAAGTGATGTTTTGATGTTGCAAAGCGGCATCAAAATCGCTCGTGAGAGCGTACCCTTAGATGATTCAAACTATGATATTCAAGGGTCAATTTGGTATAAGATGCTTTTGGATCGCTTCTATTGTCTATAATGCTACAAGCCTGTTGGGTATGTTACGTTTAACAAGTATGATTTCCTTTACCAGCTTTTTGGGACAGATAAAAATGTCCAAAAATTTAACTGGGTAGGTTAATGTACAAGTGTCACTATTATGGTATATCTCCATAATCTTAGATTTCACGTTGTCTATCCGTGGACTAATCGCGTTCAATGCAGAGCTTCGTATCACTTAATATATATCATTAATTAGTCTGATAAAATAGCATCTCTCAACTAGCTGTAGTCCATTTCGATAATCTCCGCAATTCCCTGCGCATACGGCGTTGCTTCCACCCCAAAACGCTCTGTAAACTTGCTGCTATCAAACACGTAATCGCGGTCGTATTGATAGGCCATTTCGTAGATTTCGCGCATGAACGGCACAAAGATACCTAATGCGCGCATTAACCATTTGGGGAGAACTTGCACGCCTGTGACTTCTTTGTTCATTGCTGCCCCAATCTGTGTAATCCACGCTTGCCCGGTGGGTGGGTTGGGGGCAGTTGGTAAGTGCCACACCTGCCCGTAGGCGTCATCTGTGTTGCCAAGTAAGGCGGTAGCTTTGCCTGCATCTGGTGTGTAGGTGAACGCGTGCTTGTAGTTGGTGGAGGCAAACCATTGTGGGTTTTTGCCTGCAGCAAGTTGCTTAAACACAGTTTCTGTGAGCACACTTGTTGTTTGAATGCTGGGACCGTAAAAGTCTGCGGCTCGAGCAATCACGCCTTGAACCTCACCTTGTGCGTGGGCGTTGAGGAGCATCTCAGCAATTTGTTTGCGCACTTGTCCTTTGTTACTGGTGGGTGCTACGGGCGTCTCTTCGGTCATATGCGGAATGTGCGCAGGGTCGTACATGTATACGTTGTCAAAAAAGACGAGTTTAGCGCCATGTGTTTTGCAAGCGTTAATGACATTTTCCATTAACGCAGGCCATACTTCACGCCAAAGCTGGGTTGAGTAGGCAAACCCCACGGTGATGTAAACAACCTCAGACCCTGCGACAGCTTTGTCAACGTCAGCAGCTTGGGTTAAGTCAGCAGCAAGTAGGGTGTCACCGGAGTTTACAGATACAGGGTTGCGACTTACCAAACGAATATCATTTGTGTATTGTGGCAAGACTTTGGCGAGTTCAATGCCAATAGCTCCACCCGAACCGAGAATTGTCTGCATCACTTGCTCCCCTTAGCGTCGAGATTATGTCGAGATAATGGTGCATCAATAACCGTAAAACGCTGTGATGTTAACACAATTTGACGTGCACAAACCTTGTCTATACCAACAAAAAAGAGGCTGACGTTGTGTCAACCTCCCAATAAGCTTCATCGAAAAAAACATAAGCAGGTGTCTGGCGTGTCTGCCTAAACACCTAGCTAGACAACACTTATTTAAACAACAGAAACTTCCACCATCTCGTAACATTCGATGATGTCACCTTCTTGCACGTTGTCGTAGTTTTGTAAGTTGATGCCGCACTCAAAGCCACTGGCAACTTCGCGGACGTCGTCTTTGAAACGGCGTAACTGCGAGACGCTACCCTTATAAGCTTCTTTGCCACCACGCATAAGGCGGGCTTTGGCATTGCGGCGAATCACACCATCGGTGACGTAAGACCCAGCAATGTTACCGGAACGGGGCACTTTAATGACCGCGCGCACTTCAGCGTGACCAATAACTTGCTCTTCGTACTCGGGTTCAATTTGACCGCGAATCATACGTTGCACGTCTTCAATTAGATTGTAGATAATTTTGTAGGTTTTAAGCGAAATCCCTTGTCGTTCAGCCGCTTTTTTCACGCTACCAGTCGGGTTCACCCCAAAGCTAATGACGGTAGCATCGGCAGTGCTAGCAAGTAGCAAATCAGACTCAATGGGCGCGCCAACAGCGTCTAGCATGATGTTTAAATCAACTTCGTCGGTGGTTTCAGCTTCTCTAGCAAGGACACCTTTAATAGCTTCTAATGACCCTTGTGTATCCGCCCGTAAAATCAAGTTAATGGTAACCGTTTTTTGTTTGCCAAATAAGTCAGCGAGCGTCACACCTTTTTTGCCGATGGTTTCGCGTTCTTCTGCTTCACGTTCAGCAATGCGTGTGTCCACAATATCTTTGGCGCTTTGTTCATCAGCTACAGCTACAACCTGATCGCCTGCAGACGGTTGATCGCTAAACCCAAGCACTTGCACAGGTACAGACGGACCAGCTTCGTCAAGTTGCTTGCCAGCATAGTCAGTGAGCCTGCGCACTTTGGCCCAAGCTTCACCGGAGACAATATAGTCAGCTACGGTGAGCGTACCTTTTTGTACGAGCAAAGTGGCCAGCACGCCCGCGCGTTTGTCCAAAATGGACTCAATAACAACTCCCTCGGCTTGCCCGCTCGCATCTGCTCGGAAATCTTCTAGTTCTGCAACCAGTGAAATCATCTCTAACAGTTCGTCTAGCCCGTCACCCTCTTTGGCACTGATGGGCACCGTGATGGTGTCGCCGCCGTAGTCTTCAGGCACAAGTTCAACTTGCATGAGGTCTTGTTTGACTTTATCTACGTTAGCTTGAGGCAAATCAATTTTGTTGATTGCCACAATAATAGGTACATTAGCAGCTTTGGCATGGGCGATAGCTTCGCGCGTTTGCGGCATAATGCTGTCGTCGGCAGCCACCACAATAATGACAATATCGGTAGCACTAGCACCGCGCTGGCGGATACTCGTAAACGCTTCGTGGCCAGGGGTATCTAAAAAGGTGATAAGACCTTGACTTGTTTCAACTTGGTAAGCACCAATGTGTTGGGTGATGCCACCTGCTTCGCGGTCAGCTATGCGGGTTTTGCGCAAGGTGTCTAGTAGGGTGGTTTTACCGTGATCAACGTGCCCCATGACGGTGACGACGGGTGCGCGGCTAGGTAGGGCTTCGTAAGCAGCTTTGGCGGCGGCTTCAGCTTGTTCAGCTTCTTGTTCAGCTTTGCTGCCTTCGACAAGTTGGCGGATGGTATCGGCAGTTTCAACATCGATGGTGCTCGAGTGAGATTTGTATTCAACACCCATCTCATCAAGGTGTATAAGCATCTCTTTGGTTTCAATGCCTAAGTCTTTGGCAAGTTGATATATGCGAATTTTTTCGGACATTCACCCCTCCTGCATCTAGGTGTCCCGTTTAGGTCATGGTGTGTATGACTTGGTGTATATAGCACGGTGTGTATGAGGTTGCTCCAGTTACTTTTCATGAGCTCGCTAGGACTAGCTTGCTGTACTATTGTAATTTGCTGTGTTGTTGTAATTTATAGTCATGCGTCTTAACTAGCTGACACAATATTAAGTAGGTTTAGCTAACTTATTTATAGCTGGTTTGAGTCAGAATACGTACCTACCAGCAAACGCATTACATTCTAACCACACCTAGATTTTTGAGTCTTGTTCTTAACGAATGCATGCGTTCACAACGTCCTTACCGCAACTAGCCATCAAGATGGACACCCCTCGCTTGTAGCATTCGCCTCGAGCACGTTAGCTTGCAACAGGTCATAAACGTGTTGAGCTTGACCTCTGAAAAACCGTTGCAAGGTTTTTAATGAGGCACGCGTGCATGCGGGTTGCCCAGCTTCTGCCACAGCACATAGCCACGCACCCCGCCCGCCCGCGTTGCGGCTAGCATCAAGTTGCCACTGACCAGCATCATCGCGGTAAAAGCGCACGAGTTCAGTTTGTGGACGCTGTTTTCGGCACACAACACAACGCCGCAAGGGCACGTGACGCTGCACGTATTGGTGTATCTTTTGCTTGCTAGCGTGGGGTGTGGTCATGTTAAGCGTCTGCCTTTGCTTCGGGTGCTTCTGCTTCGGGTGCTTCTGCTTCGGGTGCTTCTGCTTCGGGTGCTTCTACTTCTTCTGAGGGTCCATCTTCAGCTGTAACCTCACTGCTGGTATCTTCAGCTGGTGTGTCGCTTGTGCCCTCAGCTGGAGCGCTAAACAGTGCGTCAAACGCAGCGCGTTTGCTGTCGTCGGTGACAGGGGCATCATCTGTCTGAGACGCAGCAGCTTGTAGCGCGGCATCCAGGTCAGAAGCGTGCTCGGACGCCACTAAGTCAATTTTGTAGTTGGTGAGTTTGGCAGCTAGGCGCACGTTTTGCCCGCCTTTACCAATAGCGAGTGAAAGTTGATCGTTAGCCACGTTAATTTTGGCTTCTGGTTCGTCACCTTCTATGGTGATGCTGCCAACTTTCGCAGGGGAAAGCGCGTTGCGAATAAACTCGCGCGGGTTGGGGTCCCACAAGATAATATCGACCCGCTCGCGTTGTAATTCGGCAGTGACTGCTTGAATGCGGCTACCCCGGTGACCAATACACGCACCGATGGGGTCAACGTTGGGGTTGGCGCTAACTACAGCCACTTTGGAGCGCTGCCCAGCTTCACGGGCGACGGCTTTAAGTTCCACGGTGTTGTCGGACACTTCGGGAATTTCTTGGCGCATCAAATACTCGAGCAACTCCGGTGCTGCCCGCGAGACCAAAATGCTCGGCCCCCGGTTGGAGCGTTCCACCTTAACGATATACACCTTGAGGCGCATCCCGACCATGTAACGCTCGCCGGGAATCTGCTCTTTGGGAGGCATAATGGCCTCACCGCGACCAAGGTCAATAAACACATTGCGTTTGTTGTCCACTCGCGAAACGATGGCGGTAATTACATCACCTGCACGGTCTTTATATTCTTCAAACACGAGTCCGCGTTCAGCTTCACGAATTTTTTGGGTGATGACCTGTTTGGTGGTTTGCACAGCAATGCGGGTAAACCTGTCGGGATCAACTGGAAATTCCATCTCCATGCCAACTTCTATGTCGGGATCGAGTTCAAGTGCGTCTTCGAGGCTCATCTCTTTATCTTCGTCTTCAATTTCTTCAACAACACGTTTGATAACTAAAACTTCAATTTCACCGGTAGCCGGGTCAACGTCAACCTCAATGTGCTTACCTTGCTCAACATTGCGTTCATAGGCTTGCTCGAGCGCGTCCTCAAAATCGTGCAAAAGCTGGCTTTTGTCAAGGTTGCGCTCGAGCGCAAGTTGATCAAGCGCGTCAATAAATTCTCTGTTCATAATTTCATCTCACTTTGTACGTGTGACCTTTTAAGCAAGGTCTCAACCATCTTTTGAGTGTCTACCAGCCAATACGTTTACGAGCTTACTCATAGGTGTTCATACCAGCTAATTGCAAATAGTTAGCGAGGTTCTTCTGGCCACTCTGCTAAGCGGGCGGTATCAATCTGACTAATGGCAATGTTGCGTTTGTCACCAGCAACTTCAAAGGTCACAACATCATCTTCCACAGCGCGAATTTTGCCTGTGAATTGGTCGTTACCGACGCGCACTTTGGCATCTAGGTCGTGAAAGCGTAAAAAGTGTGCAGCACGCAACAAGGGCCGGTTAGGTCCTGGCGATTCAACCTCGAGCCGGTACGCACCTTCAAACGGATCAAGTCGGTCAAGTTCCAAACTAAACACCTCAGTGACGTTGGTGACATCCTCCATGGAGACAATCTGACCGTCTAGGCGGTCAATGCGCAACAGTATCCGGCGCTTGCCTGCCCGCCCAGATATGGTTAGCTCGAGCACCTCATAACCTAAAGGCGTAAGTAAGTCGCTAGCTGCTTGGTGTAACTCCATCTTGCACCTCCCTTGCCGAATCCTTGATGCATTGAGTTAGTTGTCGAATTAGTCGTCTGCAAAGTAAAGATTGATGCTCGTGTTGTCATGATGAGCACAACCACGCTTAGCCGTTCGCACAAGACCTAGCAAGCTAAGCCCATGCCACCGTTTCATGACGTTTAAATTGTTGGGATAAAAGTTACATTACACGCGTGTAAGCGCACACCAACAGAGTTTGTTGTAGCTTTATGCTTTGTAACGCTACAACACGTCAATCACATCAGCTCAATCTGGACGCAAACTAAAAAGGCGGGCCGTTACGCACCCACCCTTACAAAGACAACCTCATACAATAATGCACAAGGTAGTCGGGAAGTTTACTCCAAGAAAAGATTATAGGCTGAAATGAAGTTGCTAACAAGGCTTTAGCTAACGTGATGAGCGGTTGCTGGCTAAGATGCTTAGAGTTTCACACATCTTTACAACACGCTTTACAAACAGGTCATTGGCTGTTAGAGTTTGAGCATGACAGGTGAGCGAGCACTTTTTTTAAACTATGGAGCACACGATGCTGCATGTAGTGCTTGTGCGTTCACTGTCAATCACCAGCGAGCGATGACCGTGTAGCGTTTTATGTGACTGTTTGTACATTTTCGCTACGTTAATCATGACCTGCCTTGTGGCACGGTCTTTTTTTATGGCTTGTTGCTGTAGTTAATGCTTTAGTTGAGGCTGATATAGCCCCCAAGTCTGGACGTGATTGGCTTATGGAAATCTAACATTTGTGAGTAAAGTGAACCTTCATACCTAAACGATGAGGTACTTGATGGGATGCAGTCTAGGGCTAATGAGACTCTCTCAGTATTCTTTAAGCTGATCAACATCAGAATATTGATGTTCGTGATGGTGCCATCATCATCAGTCTTGGTTGTTGAAGGTCTTTACCTAACACGTTAGATTTTCCGCACAAAGCTATCTTTTTACACGTTTAACGTCACAGACGTATGCACCCCTTTTGAAATCTGAAAACTTAACTAGACGAGGTTTACTACCATGTTTCAACCTGTTTTGCTGCTTACCCCTGGCCCTACTCCTATTCACCCACGTGCCCTAGATGCGTTTCACTGGCCCATGCGCGGTCACATGGATGCCGATGTGTTTGCCTACAACGACGGCATCGTGCGAGATTTACATACGCTGTATCAAACCGGTGGGCGTGGTTTTACCAGTTTGCTGTCTGGTACAGGTTCGCTGGGCATGGAAGCGGGCCTGGCGAATTTGCTCGAGCCCGGTGACACCGTGCTCATCGTCAGTAACGGTGTGTTTGGTGAGCGCAAGCTCGAGATGGCGACTCGCTTGGGTGCACAGGTTGTTCCGGTGTCGTTTGCGCCTTCCTGCCCAGTAGACCTTGATGCCGTACGAGCAGCCGCCCTGCGTGAACGCCCCAAAGTCATCGCTGCTGTTCACGGGGAAACCAGCACAGGTGTCATGAACCCCGTGCCAGAGATTGCCGCTATTGCCAAAGAGGTAGACGCGCTTATGGTGGTGGATGCCGTGACGACTGTGGGAATGCTTGAGTTTGACATGGCAGCCTGGGGCATCGACTACGCTTACACAGGCTCCCAAAAGTGTTTATCAGCGCCGCCAGGACTGGCACCTATTGCCCTAAGTGAACGCGCTGCTGAGGCAATTCGTAACCGCAAAACCCCCGTTGTGACGTGGTATGCCGACATGTTGGGGATGATGCGCTACTGGCAACCAGGTGAATCAGGTCGGCAGTACCACCACACCATTCCGGTGCAACTCCACTGGGCTACAGGTGAGGCGATTCGAGTGGCGCTCGAGGAAGGCATTGACGCTCGGAGCAATCGCGTTCACTTCGTAGGCCAAGCTGCCCTACGTGCCCTGGAAACCATCGGATTTAGTGCGTTTATTCCCGCTGAGTACCGTTTGCCCACGGTTCTTGCGGTGCGTTTGCCAGAAGGGCTAGATGACGCCAAAGTGCGTCACCAACTGCGC
>CAZMCW010000028.1:0-15399 GCA_964564405.1 uncultured bacterium | reverse complement strand
CGCTATGACTACAACATCAGCATTACCGGCGGTTTAGGTGCCACGGCGGGGCAAATTTGGAGGCTTGGCCTGATGGGTGAAAACGCCCGCCCTGAGCATTACCTGACGCTGATGGAAGCCCTTGCTGTGATTTTGCGTGCACCACACTTGCCAGATGTGTTTGAGGATGCACTGGCGGTTGTAGCTTGACAAAAGTAGTTAACCTCTTCTGAACGTCTGTATATTATTCGCGCAGTCAGTTACAGAGCTGGCTGCGGTTTTATATTCTAGATAAAGTCGTCATCTAAGTTTAAGGGTACTATCAGCAGATGCCAAACTCAATATCATGAGACGTATTACTGTGACATTGCCAGATGACCTCGAGCAAGACCTCGAGCACTATCTAACTAGCCAACGTACACCACCTAGCCTCACAACATTGATGCAAACAGCCTTGCGCGGCTACTTACAAGCTGACAAACTCCGTCAACGTGAATACCGTCCAGCAAAGTTGCCCTTTAATATGGGACCAATTATAGAACAGGACGATGCAGATGAAGCCAGATGTGAGTCTCCATCATGATCGCTATTTGTGAACGCGAACTTGCACTGAATAGCTACTTAGTACGCAAGTAGACCAAGGTAGTAAAGCACAATAATAAGCACCAACGCTGGCAGCAAACTGCCCACCCGAATGCGTTTAAGCTCGAGCAAGTTAATCCCCAACCCCAAAATCATGAGCCCACCCACGCCGTTGATAAGTAATACTCTGGGGTCGTTAGCAGGGTCAGGAATTAGCTCGGCAAAAAGCCCAGCAGCAAGTGACAAGCCACCTTGATAAATTGCTACAATCACCACTGAAAAAAGTACCCCAAAACCAAACGTAGCAGATAGTGCCAGCGACGAAAAGCCGTCTAGCGCAGCTTTGAGTAGCAAAAACGAGTCATCTCCTACAAGGCCGTTTTGAATGCTGCCAATGAGCGTGAGCGGCCCCACGCAAAATAGCAAGCTCGCCGCCACAAAACCCTCGGTAAAGCGCCCCTCACCTTTGAAGCGTGCTTTGAGGGCCTCGCCTAAAGACTCTAAGCCTTCTTCAATACGCCACCACTCACCGAGCGCACCGCCGAGGGCTAACGACATGAGCCCCAAGATGACGCCGGGTGGTTCAGAAACACGCAGGAGGTCGTTGGCGTTGGTGATGCCAATAAACAAGGTGGTGAGGCCAATAGCTTGCATCACAATGGCGATGATTTTTGTGGGCAAACGGCCACGGAGTAACAGTCCGAGGCTCGAGCCAAGCAGTACCGTCACAATATTCCACAACGTACCCGACGTTGCCTCAACAAACCCCATAGTTAATCCTGCTTAACGAGAATGGGCTGCGTCCACGCTTGGGTTTCGCCTTCACCCCAAAGCTCCACCCGCAAATAGCGCCACGTGCTGTCATCGGGCACGCGGAAGTGAATCTCGTTATGTTCAACTTGCAGCACGCGGTTACTACGCTCGGCAATTAAGTTGATGCGCTTAGCATTTGTGGCTTTGACGTTAAGGTAGTTCCCCTCCGCCCGAATGCTGTCAATAACAACGCCGGTAGACGCATAAAACTGACCTGCTTGTAGCGCATTTAAGATGGTCTTAGCGGTAACCTCAACTTGGGTGGGAACTTGCACCATGTTCCATGCTAGGGCAGTGTCTCCTTCGTGATGGCTGTCGTCATTGGCAAAACCCCAGACAACTTTACCCCGGCTTAACAGCATGTCCCAGCGGTTGGTTGCAGTTGGTTCGCCTTCAGCACGGCGGGTGGTGCCGTTATAAATCTCGATGCCGTCGTAACCCTCTAAACGTTCCAAATCTTGCTGTTGCCAGTGGTCGTTATAGAGGTTGCGGTTGGGGTGACACGCGATTGCCAGCGCACCATCTGTGTGAATGGCATCGACAACAGTTTGACGGTCGGAGTTAGGACTTACCAGCTTGGACGCGCCAATTTGCAGTACGTGGGGACCTTCTGCAGAGACCTCGAGCCCACGAATGAGCACCATCCCACGCGGGTTAAGCTCACTTGGATCGGTTAAAAAATCATGGTCACTGAGCACTAAAAAGTCATAACCGTGCACTGCGTAGTCGTCCACCACGGCTTGCGGGCTGCGGCTGCCATCGCTATTAGTGGTGTGGCTGTGTAAATTTCCCCGCAACCAGCGCGACGGCTTGGGGCTGTAAGGTGACTGCAACGTAGGCATGATGATGTTCTCCTAAAAGGGTTTGGGTTGAGGCGTTTAAGCTATGTCTTCAAAAAACGATGTCTTAAAAAATGATGTCTTAAAAAACGATGTCTTAAAAAACGATGTTGTCAAACAATGTCATCAAAAAAAGCAAACAGCACCTATCATAGCCTGCGTAGGTCATAGCTTAACGTGCTTGACGACGCGCTTGGTCAGAGTGTTAGCCAACACATCAGAGGTTTGTGTTAAGAGAATGAGTCAACGTACTCAAACGCTTGATAGTAACAAGACAGCCGCGCCCTTGAACCCTTCTCGAGACTCTTTATAAAACAACATCAACACCACAGTCAGAGAGTCTCTCATGGGTGACCATGAGATGTTGATACCTGCTTCCTGAATGAATCGTGAGATGGTTCAGTGGTTAAGATTTGCGGGTTTATAGGCTCCTGGACGTGGTTTAAGGGCTTGTGCTGGATATGTTAGTGGAGCGCTCGAGCATTTTCTCATCTAAACTTTGCTACACTCTAAGCGTTTAAATGTTTAGGACATACCTTCCCTAAGGCAATCAAAATTGAGGAGCTTACCTATGAAGCAACGTCTGAAACAACGTCATCTTGGCATGATTATGTGTACTGTCTTGTTTGTATTTGCTTATGCACAACCTCAATCAAAGATGTTTGCAGAGACTGAATTTAGTTTGCTCGAGGACGAACGTGTCATGAATGGCTATACCGTTCAAACGTGGCGGCCCGAAGATACAAGCTCGCTGTTTGCAGGCACCATCGTCTTGGTAGAAGCGCCTAACGGTGAGGTATTGCAATATGAAGATGCCATCTTAGACATCGCTGACGTTTCTGGCACAGACATAACTGGTACCGGCGTTCCCAACCTCGTGCTCGAAAGCTTTTCTGGTGGGGCGCACTGCTGTTTTACGACGACAGTGCTCGAGCTAACAGATGCACCTAAAGAGGTACTGGTCACACCTTACGGCGAGTGTGGCGGTGATTTTGTCGATCTGGATGATAATGGCACCTTTGAATACCGCACTTGTGACGATAGTTTTGCGTATGAATACTGCAGCTATGCCAGTTCACCGTTAGTGTTAACCATCATGAGTTATGACGCCTCCTTGGGTCAGTACGTTGCTGCTAGCCCCAACTACCCAGGCGAATTTGCAAGTGAAATTGCTTGGGGACTACGCCGCGCGCTTGACAACTACGCTGGTTTCAACGAATACGAAGACACCGTAGACGGCACACCTAAATGTGAAGTTTTGGGATTAATCTTGGCATATCTTTACGCAGGTGACATCGACCTAGCGCGTGCAGCTCTGGACAGATTTTATGAAGAACCTGACAAAGAGCTCTTTTGGAAGCAAATTTTAGAACGTACGTCAGCAAGTTACTTTTATACCAGCGGCGAATAGGCTAGACTACTCTTCGTGCGTTTTAACTTCACACCTACCAAACGGCAGCTCATGACGCGCAATCTTGTGCTAGCGCTGTATTTGTGTTTAGCACCAGCTTGGGCTGGGTTGCCGTCAGCGTGTCTAGTTGAAACACCTTTGAGCGGCGGTATGCGCGCGCCCCTCGCCAGCATGGTTGAGGCTGAGCAGCGCGTCAATGTTGCCCAGCAGCAACAGCCCAAAGGTGTCCCTGTTGAGCTACTTAAGCAGGGGCATGTACCCACACCTGCGCTAACGTGGCATATGCCTAGTCATGTTCAGCGAACAGCGCCGCGCAGTAAGCTTTATGTGATGTTTTCAAGGTGGTCGCTCGAGGGCGGTTAAGCCCTTGCACCACCTTTGGTAGTACTCTTAAATCCCTCTACAATTTAACTAGATGATGTCATCAACTGCGTTTCAGACGTGATGTCAGCAGTATGCCATAGTCATATCACATGGTCATATCACATCTTTACTCTATTAGGATGTCTAGGACACCGCTAATCTACGGGTATGCTTTCCAGTACGAGTACGCTTTCCAGTGAGAAAGTATAGACAAGATGTCAAAGGTTGATGTTTGACAGCCTAGACCTCACGTGACGTTTTCATGTGCACTGACAGATGTGTACGGCACGGCTAATGTGTACGGCACGGCTAAATGTGGTGCGGCTCCGGAAATTGCATCTGCTGATACGCCTTTTGAATCATGACATCACCTGACCTGCTGCTACTAATACTAAAGTGATGTTTTGAGGTCGCTTTGCGGCATCAAAATCGCTCGTGTTTACGAAGTACAGCGCAGCTCGAGCGTACTCTTAGATGATTCAGACGATGACATTCAAGAGTCAATTTGGTATAACTTGTAACTGATTTATGGGACTGCGTTAGCAGGATGAGCAGCAACAATTCACTCTCAACTTTCATAAGCTTTATCAACACTACGTTCTAACTTCATAGGAGAACCAATGAAAAAGTCTAATCGTACTTTTACCGGCATTATTGTGCTGGCGTCGCTTGTTTTGTCGCTGGCTTACTTGTGGCAACCTTGGGACCGCTCAGGTGAACCCAACTTTCGCCTTGGGCTTGACTTACAAGGCGGTCTGCGCGTGGTTATGCAAACCCAAGAAGAAGACCCTCTACCAGAAGACTTACAAGCTGCTCGCAGCGTAATTGAAAACCGCGTTAACGAATTTGGTGTGTCTGAACCGCTTATTCAAACAAGTGGCAACCGCCGCATCATTGTTGAATTGCCCGGTCTTTCTGCTGAAGACCAAGACCGCGCCCTTGATCTAATTGGTCAACAAGCCATCTTGGAATTTCGCCTTGTGCGCCCGTTTGCAGCAGGGAAATTTGGACCTACGATGGTTGAGGGGGACCTCGAGCCAGCCTCGTTCACAGGTGAGATCTTGCAAGATGCAAGGGCTGACTTCATGCAAGGCAGCACTGCCTTGGTTGCCCCAACTGTCACGTTTAACATTCGCAACCGCTTTGCTAGAGAGTTTGGGCGCTTTACAAGTACCAATATCGGCAGGCGCATGGCTATCGTACTTGACGGTCAGGTGATCAGCGCGCCCCAAATTAACGGGCGCATTGACACTCAAGGTCAAATTGACGGTCTAACCGGTGGGATTGATGAAGCCATCGACTTAGCGCTGGTTTTGCGTTCTGGCAGTTTGCCTATCTCTCTTGAAGTCCAAGAAATTCGCGCTATTGGTCCAACGCTAGGACAAGATTCTATTCGAGCTGGTACTAGGGCTGGTCTTATTGGTGCTGCCCTCGTGATGATTGCAGTACTTGGTTACTACGGACCACTTTTTGGTGGCGTGCTTGTTGTGGGTTTGCTCTTTGCAGCGCTCATCATTTTTGCGGCATTAGCTGGTCTTGGCGCTGCACTTACCTTACCAGGGTTAGCGGGCTTGGTACTTACTATTGGTGCAGCCGTAGACGGCAACGTTATTTCGTTTGAGCGCATTAAAGAAGAACTCCGTGACGGCCGCAGTTTGCGCTTAGCGATGCGCAACGGCTTCCAAAGTTCACTGTCTGCTATTCTTGATGCCAATGTTACAACGCTACTAGCTGCTGCTGCGCTTTACCAATACACAAGCGGTCCCGTGCGCGGGTTTGCCGTTACACTAGCGATCGGGATTGTAGCTGCTGTGTTTGTCAACACTGTCGTTGTACCTTTTATGCTCAGTGTACTTACCCTAAAATTTAAGAAGCCACGTTTTGTTGGTAACATTGCCACAACCAACTTCAAATTTGTCGCGCGCGCACCTATGATCATTGCTATTTCAGGTGGGCTTGCTGTCATCTCTATTTTGGGCATAGCTATTGGCGGACTTAAGCTTTCGACAGATTTTACGGGTGGTACCAACGCACTCTACCAAGTCCCCCCTGAGATTACTATCACAGACGTTCGCAGCGCAATTGACAACCTAAATGTCTCTGGTGTTACGGGCACAACAGCGACTATTCAAGAGGTTGAAGACGACACTATTTCATCTCAAGGTAATAACCTCATTTCTGTACGCGTGCCTATTACCGACAACGCCGAAGCAAGTAGTAACCTGCCAACAGACCTTGGCAACGCGCTAGGCGGCGAACTTTTACAAGCAGATTTTGTGGGCCCAGCTGTTGGTGCTGACCTAAGAACGGCAGCTGTTACCGCTATTTTAGTTTCTTTAGGGCTCATTTTGCTGTATGTCGGTTGGCGTTTTTGGCCCAATTGGGTGGTAGCTGTTGCAGCCGTTGCTGCCGTTGCTCACGACGTTGGACTAGTGCTAGGTATTATTGAAATTTCTGGTACAACTTTTAGCATTCCTGTGTTAGCAGCTATGCTGTTTGTTGTTGGCTATTCACTTAACGATTCAATTATTATTTCTGACCGTATTCGTGAAAACCTGCGAACCGTACGCAACTTAAGCTACGAAGAAATTGTTGATCTATCTATCAACCAAACCCTGTCACGGACTATCGTAACTTCGGGTACAACACTATTACCAGTACTTGCCTTAATTTTCTTTGGTGGTAACGTGCTGCGCGGCTTCAGTAGTTCACTGCTTATCGGGATTGCAGTGGGCACGTACTCGAGCATTTTCATGCTAGCCCCAGCAGTTGTTTGGTTTAAAAAGCGCCAACGCAGGCTCATTCAAAAGCGTAAGCGCACAACCAAACGCAGCATTGCATAAAGCACAACAGCACAACTCATAACAAAAAGAAAGAGTACGCCACAAAAGAAAGAGCACACCACCGAGGTTGTGCTCTTTTCTCTTATCAAATGACGTCTACTTTGACCAACAAACACATTGCCTATTGTCAGGTTAAACCCTTTCGGGTTACTTTGTCACCAATAGCAGTTCCAGGATTGGTTCCCCCACACTGAGTGGGTTGATTTCTACTCCCCTAGGTCGCACGCGCAACTGCCTGTGGCCGTTACTCATGGAACCGCTACAAAATAACCCAAGTGGAGCGATCAGAACCCGATACCAAGTCTGACTGAAACGTAATGAACTTTGTAAGAGTTTATAGTGTGTTTTGTCGGACTTGGTGTTAAACCATACATAGAAGTAGGCAGGTTATTAAGCTTGAATGTTCACCCTGGCACAATTCAGAAGTGCTTATGCAAGGAGTTCGTCAAATTCTGCCATTAAGTTTGTAGCTGCTGACGTGTCTCTTGCAACAATTAATATTGTGTCTTGACCTGCTAAGGTACCAACAATTTCTTCACGCTCGAGCTTATCAATGACATATGCGATACCCACTGCATGACCTTCGTCTGTATTAATAACCAAAATATTTTGTCCACAATCAAGGTCGCGCACAAATAACTTAAAGCGTTGCCGCAGTTCACCAATAACATCTTCTTGAGCAGCAAGCGGGGTAGCACGATAACGGTGCTGACTATTACCTGCAGGCAAACGCACTAGACGAAGCTCATTGACATCACGGCTGATGGTGGCTTGGGTAACATCAACCCCACGACTTGCTAGATGAGATGCAATTTCTGCTTGGGTAGAAATGAACTCACTCTCGACAAGTTCTTCTATTAATCGTTGACGATACTCTTTGCTTGGCATATTTATACACTATACAAGCTTGTTTGTGATTATACAAGTGTTGAATATACCGAGAGATTTCTCACCTTTTAAGATGACTGTGCTTTCAGAGTCACTCATGACATGAGGATTATGCAGTTAGGCACTGTGTATAGCCGTGCTCCTTCTATGAGTATGCAGATGCAAACGCACAGCAATATTCACGCTCGGGCGTATATTGTGACGGTGATACAGTTTTTTGGTGTACGTAGTGTTGGATGATAATATTGAGAACGTTTTAATACCTACTAAATCACGGTAGTATTTGTATAGTTGCTTGTTTTTCAATTTGAACTCTACCTTATAGAAAACTAAGGATAAGTGACTACAATTACCCTCATAAGATCACCATCTAGAACACTGTTTTGTCTGGTTGTGATTGCATTTGATCAGATGATGCCTGCTGTAGTGGCTATAGATATTGTTCTAGCAGTTCCAGAATTAGTTTCCCCGCACTGAGTGGGTCGATTTCTACTCCCCTAGGTCGCACGCGCAACTGCCTGTGGCAGTTACTCGTGGAAACGCTATTCTTTCAATCTGTGCTGGTTTCAAGAGAAAACCTAGCGGTATCTTATAAAGATAATCCACTAGGTCAAATTTTAAGTTGCATGTGTACCTTGTAGCTGTTGCGTCGAAACTACATGTCTCTCATGCGTCTTTTAGAAACGCTGTAGGTCTCCGTTTCACGTTTGTCTTTTTCGATGACTTGCTTCATGGCTTTTTCGTCGGGCAAATCTGGTCCCCACACCAGTTTTTTAGTGTGAATAAGTTCGTGCATAGCGACAGTGACTGTGTTACGTGTTGGGGGATAGTCATCAGCAGATAATACCGAAGGTAAGCCAGCTTTAATCTGGGCAGCTCGGCGTGCAGCAATTATCGATAACATATAGCGCGACTCAGTGAGTTGCATCAGTTCATCGTAGCCATCTTGTGCCATTAAGTCTCCTTTTGTGTGCTTTGTATCTCTGTAATTGACGTCAGCTTATCAGTCTACAGTACAGGTTGTGATGAACAACCTATGTGTTAGTCATCAAGTGTAGTTGTGTGGGTGCTTAAAACTAGATATAACTCAACCAAGTGTTATGTCCGCAGCTATGACAACAAAGTCAACCGCATCATAGCAGGCGCTATTGTAAAGATTTTAGTGCTCAGTCGTGTCTGCTGACGTAACCAAAACCGCTAGGTTGGCAGATGTGTGTTGCTACTATCAGCACAAGTATCCTAAACCCAACTTGTGTTCAATGGGCCCGTAAGTACTGATTGAGGTCTTTGTCGCTGACGTACTTTGTCATGGCTCGCTCAGCACAAATGATGCTTTTAAACTCTTTAACAGCGGTGGCTAGCATGTCATTGACAATCAAGTAGTCAAATTCACGAATGGCTTTAATTTCTTCTCTAGCTCGAGTAAGCCGTTTTTGAATTTTTTCTTCGCTGTCTGTACCTCGGCCGCGCAAACGCCGCTCGAGTTCACTCAGGTTAGGTGGCGCAATAAAAATCATAACTGCTTCAGGAAGTTTGCGTTTGGCTTCGCGCGCACCTACTAGCTCGAGCTCTAGCAACACATCTTGACCCTGCGATAGGGCAGCGTCTACAGGTTGATAGGGCGTGCCGTAATAGTCACCAACGTACTCAGCGTACTCGAGCAATTCATCGTGGGCGATCATGGACTCAAAGGTTTCGGTATCGTAAAAGTAATACTGTTTGCCGTGGGTTTCACCGGGGCGGCGGGGACGTGTGGTTGCTGAAATCGAGTAGAAGATGCCGTCAAGATCAGGTAAAGCTGCGTGACGGATGGTATCTTTGCCCACCCCCGACGCCCCTGTCATGATAAAGAGAATACCCCGTTTAGACACCGATTTAGACACCGATTTAGTCACCGATTTAGACACCAGTTTAGACATGGATTTGGACACCGATTTAGTCACCGCGCTTACGGCCTTTCGTCCTATGAAGACTCATATTCAAAACTTAACATAGGAATGCACCTGAATAAAGGTAATTCTACCGACAATTGCTAGAATGAGTGCAACGTTGCCACGTTGTTGCCATACCTAGGACCTGGACTCTCACCTAATTTCTGTATGAAATTAGGCTGATGATGGCGCTTGGCGTACATAATTGCCAATGTTTTATTGCTGCTTAAGAACAACTAACGACATGTCATCAAAGATGGTATGTCCTGCAATGTGCGCGTTGACATCGGCAACGACGTGTTCGCTAATCGCTTTAGCAGGTTGATGCCAGTATTTGCTAACAACACTGCAAAGTCGCTCGAGCCCGTACTGTTCAGCAGCTACATTTTCAGCTTCGGTAATACCATCAGTATAAATAACGATTCCGTCTCCCTGTGCCAACAACAGGGAGTGCTCAGCGATGTACTGTTTAATGCTAGGTTCTAAACCCACCGGTAACCCCAGCATGAGGGTATCGACAACTTCAACCTCGCCGGTGTTGCGCAGCACCAGCAGATGCTCGTGCTGACCGCTAATGCGCAAGCTACCACCTTGATCTACCTCCTGATAATCTAAGCGGGCAATAGTCATGCTTTTATCTGCATGCATACGTTGGAGATTGTCGTAAAGGGTAACGTTGAGTACTTCAAAAAAGCGGGCCGGGTCGTGTTCGCCACTAGCAATGAGCGTGCGCACAGCCGTTTGCGTCATGAGCATAAGTAAGCCGCTCTCGAGCCCATGACCAGTTACGTCACCAATGCCTATGGTCAGTCCGTCGCCATAATGCAAAACGTCGTAGTAGTCACCACCAACCTCTTCTGCAGGAGACATAAACCCAGCAATATCGAGGTTGTGGATAGCTGCTAGCTCGCCGTTAGAAGGAATAAGTAACTCTTGAATTCGCCTAGTAATATCAAGCTCAGCTTCTGCTTTGGCAAGTTGATTACGGTAAGCTTGCAATTTTTCAGCAGCAGCTTTTTGCTCTGTAATATCTTCAGCAAGTCCCAAAAGGCCTACAACCTCACCTTGTTCGTTGCGTAAGGGTAACTTGCTTGTGCGCAACCACGTTGAGTTGCTAGCTGGTGAAACCTCTTCAAAGTTTAACTTTGCTTGCCCAGAGCGCATAACTTCAAGGTCATCGCGGCGATACCCTGCAGCAGCTTCCTGATTTGTTGTTGTGTCAAAGTCAGTTTTGCCTATAAGATCATCGGGACTAGCAAACCCAGTAATTTTGGCGAAATTTTTGTTAGCACCTAAAAAGTTGAGGTCCCGGTCTTTCCAGACAACAACTCCAGGCATATTGTCGATGACAAGGCGCAACAGGTTTTGACTTTCGTGTACTTCGCGGCGCATCTCAGTAATGTCTGTTGAAAAGCCCCCAATTGCGATGAGGTCACCTGATTTATCAAAAATTGGAAATTTTGTCGTTAACAAATTGCGTGTACCTAGCGTTGACGGCGCATCTTCTTCAAAGGTGACAGCTTGTTTGGTATCAATAACTTGACGTTCTGGACTGGCAAATTCATCAGCTTGAGTCGTCTCAAAAATATCTGCATCACTCAAGCCAATAACGTCAGGGGCAGGTCTGTTGTAAAAAATTTCAGATGCGTTGTTGGCTCTCATAAAGCGGAGGTTGAGGTCTTTAACCCAAACTGCACCGGGGGCGTGAATAAAAAAGCCGTCAAGTAAAGCTTGGCTTTGCTGTAAATCGTGGGTGCGCTCGGCGAGGGTTTGCTCGAGCTCAGCCACCAAGCGTATGACCTCCACAACAGGCGCAAGTGTGGTCGGCAGCGCAGCACACACTTCAATCAGTTCATCTGTAAGTGGCTGCTGATGTTCCCAGCCAACGGTGACAACACCTATCCAGCGATTTTGGTTAATCAGTGGAATAAAAATGAGGCTTTCTCTGTTAAGGGTTTTAAAAAAGTCTTTTGTGTTGTCATCTAGCCTGGTGTCATTAACAATATCCATAAAAAAGGTTGCGTTGTTCATATTGGCTAACCAAATATCTGACGAAGGAAACTCATCAAGCTGTGTACGTTTACCAATAGGAGAATGCTGAATATTGGCTTGATCTAAATGCGTTGCTGTAAACGTGGCCCACTTGGGTACCCCTTGCTCATCAAGGTCAATGTAACTAAGTCCAAACGCTGCACCACGTCCCAAATACCCAAAATAATCAGCAACACAGGCTAATATTCCATCGATACTGTCAACTGCTTTGAGTTGGTTGTTGAGGTCATTGAGTTTGGCAAGGCGTATGTTGGTATGTTCTAACTGCTCAGCAGCGTGTTTACGCTCGGTAATATCATAGGCAACGCCTAAAACACCACTGATGTTAGCTGACTCATCGTAAAGGGGTGAAATGTAGTTTTCGTAAGCTTGGCCGGCAACCTGCGTTTCTATTATGGTAGATGTACCCTCGAGCGCACGTTTAGCAGCCTCAGAAATACCTTGCATATCTTTGTACAAGCTAAACAGCGACTGCCCTACAACTTGCCCTGGCACGAGTCCAATATTGGCAAGACCTTTACCTTCTGAAAGCGTAAAAATACCGTCTTGATCGGTTGTAAATATAACAATAGGTAAGTTGGCAACAATCATCCGTAAACGTTGCTCGTTAGTTGTTAGCGCCCGTGCTATGCGTTTGTGTTCAGTTGTGTTGACGGCAAGCCCAATCATACCGTTTGGCTCGTTGTTGGCGTCGTAAATGGGGGTGTAGATGTTGTCAAAGTATTGATCTGTAGAGGCTACGTAAGATTCAAAAGTAACAGCTTCACCTGCGAGCGCCGTGCGCACGTTGGTGAGTAATTCGGTATCGTCTGGGTAGCGTTCAAACAACGACTCACCCACAACATCACCTGAGGAACGCCCCATACTGGCTAAATCTCGCCCTTCAAAAAGCGTGTACACGCCGTGTTTGTCGGTACTAAACAATACAACAGGCATGTTAGCAAGCAGCGTTCGCAACCGCGCTTCATTTTCTTTGAGGGCATTTGCAGCACGTCGTTGCTCAGTGATGCGTTGAGACATCATCATGCCTGCGTCAACCTGTGAACTGCCTTCTGCGTAAATAGGAACAAAATGAGTACTGTAAAGTTGACCCGCAAAGCTCATGTCGTGTTGAGAAGACTCACCTTTGAGGGTAGCTTGGTAGACAGGCTCGAGCTGATCAATCAAGGCGTTATCGAACAAGTCATACATAGTCTTGCCAATCATAGTCTGCGGGTCTATGCTAAGGCGTTGCCACTCTGTACCCGACACCAAGGTGTAGCGCAAATCGCGGTCAAACAACATTACCGAACCGTTGGGAAAGTTCTCGAGCAAGGTGCGGTAGCGTTTTTCCGAAGCCGTTAAGGCTGCTGTGCGGGTGCTCACTTGTTCCTCGAGCTGGCGTTGGTTGGCTTTGGTCGTTGAAATGTCAATAACAGTTGTCACTTTATACGTTTGTCCGCCGGTAACTACCCTTGCCGCGGTCACTTGCACGTCAACAGTGGCGCCGTCACGACGTAGTACCTGCCACTCACCTGCACTTTCCAGCGCACCTGCGATAAACGCATCGTGAATGTCAGCAGCATACGCCCGCATCTCTTCAGGCAGTACTTTAGTAAATTCATGTCCAACAAGTTCCGTGCGGTCGTATCTGTACAGCTTGCAATAAGCGTCATTTACTTTAACAAAACGCCTGTTGGCGTCGGTGACGCACATACCGACATCAGCACTATTCCATACGGCTTCAAAAAACACACTTTCATCACCACTAGGTGCAACAGGGTCAACTACATCGCTCATCGAAGACCTCCCTCGAGGATACTGTCCAACATTTGTTCATCTGCAACAACACCTGTATCGAGCTGATTGACTACCTTCTTAAATCAAAGTATGCAACACCCTTAAAGACGTGACACTGGTTGACTCACAACTTTTAGTAAGACATATATGTCTACACCCAACCTCGTGTGACGCAAAAGTTTTGTTACTTTATTCAGGCTTTATCACTTACGTCATTCTTTATCACTTAATTCAAGGTGAGCCCAATCTCAAATATGCAACTTCACAGTTAACACATTTAATCCTATGGCATGCTTTACGGACTAAAACTCTGATTATAAGACGCGGTTTCGTTTGAGTATTAAGCTAAAAAGCTTAGATGTTTTGGTCCTTTGCACTGTCATATCCCAGTTACCGTCATAACCTCAGTTACCGTCATATTCCAGCTAACACCATGCTCTAAACCAACCTGTCTTGGTTCAGTAGGTCAACCACCTACCATAAGAGTGATCAATTTCGAGCGTTGAACACAATCCCCTTAGCTACATAACGGCCTAGTAGTACGTCCGTGACTATTATGTGGGCTTGTTCGCTACAAGTTGCTACAGAGATTAATTAATTTCGAGTTTTTGGTAAGGCTCGAGCGCATCTGATACGTACATGTATTTCACAGCAAAGGTTAAGGATTCATTCATAGACTGGGAGGTATATCACAAAGTAGTCTATACTTATATTTGTAGTCGAGGCTGCTATGTTCAGTGAGTAGTGATTGGGTAGATGAGCCATGTAAGTTTTGCTTACGCAATTACAAGTGACCTGAAGATGCTCGAGTTGTAACGTCCAGATGACATATGTCACTTGTCATCTTACAAATAGAATTTTATAGTTCTAACAAAATACGAATCATTTAAGTATCCACTTTTTAGATGTTGCTTTACCAGAGTATTTAGCGAAAACGTTGAGACACTAAAACTTGCGTTTACCTAATAAGGTTGCTAACAACCTTCACTATTTTGGGAATTTTTTAGAAGAAGTCGCATAGGACTTTGTAGCTTAGTACAGTGTAGTTTAGTGCAGTTCACTTGTAGTTCGTTGAGGTGGTCAGTATCCCATGGGGGAAAGTATGCCGGTACAACATAAATCAGCATTAAACTTAGAAGTACACAACGCTGCGCGGGCAATTGAAAGCATCTTAACAGCAGCCGAAATGGATGCGTTGAGCATTGCTGAAGCTGCTGGCTCCATCGAGCAAATTTATTATCAACAAGACCCTTGGTCACTACTACCTGCATTGACAGTACAACACCTCGAGGATTGGATTGTACAAGCTTGGCCGCACAGCTCTTATGACATCCAGTGTCGTTTGATTCGTTTGATTGATCCGCTTGACATGCCCCACGCGCGGGCGCTTTTGGAAACCGAGTGCTTAGTTGCTGATATCAACGATCAAGCGCTTATCAAAAGTTTGTTGCAACTTCCTCAAGAAGACATTTACGTGTGGTTGTGGATGAGTTTGAAGCGTTTACACGGGCGTGTGTTAGATAACATTCAAGACACAGGTAGTCATCCTTTTTTACCGTTTATAGCGTTGACCCTGGTAGAGATGCGCGATAGTTTCATTTACCAACCTGCCCCACCTCCTGTATGGCGGCGTTGCAACTACCCTGACTACAGTATTCGGCAGATGATTACAACTAAGCTCGAGCGCCTTATCAACTACGACCTTAGCTTTGCTGAAAGCGATCTAGGTAGAGAGATTTTAGCCACTATCGAACAATATCTCACCATTCCCGATCCTCCTCGCCACCCGATTTAACTTTGAATCAGGTGTTATTACACTTAAAGATACACACCTTAAAAACTACACACAAAAAGGCAACCTCATCTTAGTGACACACGTGTCAAAGTTCTAGGTGTCAAAGTTCTAGGTGTCAAAGTTC
>CAZMCW010000027.1:0-23761 GCA_964564405.1 uncultured bacterium | reverse complement strand
TAGTCACAGTCGCCAGTAAATGCAGCGCCAAAGGCGGCGGTAAAGTCGCTAAATCCTACGGGGTCGCTGTTGGGGTCAAACTGCAAGCTGGCTTGTTCGCTAAATGCGCCGGGCAAGCCTTGATACGCAATACGTGGGCGGTCAGGTCGGACGTTTTTCATCGCTAGCTACCATATCACGCATGCCGTTCAAAAGATGCTGTTTACGGCTGTTGAGGTTGGCCGTTTTCGTCAAAGTACTCAGCTACAAGATCAAGAGCAATTTCAAAGGCAAGATCATAGTAAACACCTGCGTTTGAGTCTGATGACTCATCAGGTACGTATCCTGTAGTACGGATTATTTCAACAAGTTCATCAAAGCGGGGATGCTCACTAGTGGCATTGTAAATTTGTATCCAAAGAACATCATGAGGATCATTAGAGATGTTTTGTCGACCTGGATAGAGTAGCGGATGCGCTGACATAATGCTTGCACGCGCAGTGTTCTCATGAGAAAAAACAAGGTTGGTACGAAGTAGAGGGCGTAATACATCTTTAGCTATAATGCGATTTTGAGTATCAAAAAGAAGAACTTCATTTCTGGCAATTTTACCATTTTCTAGCAAGGGAGCGTCCACACTGCCGCTTCCACTTAATATTTCATTCTCAGTGAGAAACATGTAAATGTTGTCAATATCGTAACCGTCAAAGTCACTGGTGATTTCAAATGGTATTGGTGTTGTGCCAAATGGCGGCCAGTCATCTTGCGCAGAGATGTCATCAACCTGTTGGGTCTGCGCTGTGCCATTTATTGCTGAAGTGCCTGTGACGGTGTTGAATGAATACGCAAACGTTAACATCATCAGAAATGTGCTGGTGAGAAATGTTGAAAGCGTCATTAACCTCAGTTTACAAGATTGTGAGCTTAACCCTCTTGATTTTTTGGGCGTGAGCTTGTAAACTCTTACTTACCACAGAAAGGGAGGTGATCTGTATTAATATTAGCGAAATATACAGTGGAGGTGCCCGTCAAGGGTAACTTGATTCCCTTGTTAGATCGTCCATAGTTGGATCATATGCTGTGGATTATTAACAAGATATAGAAGTACCCTAATTACGGGCGGGTACTGGTAGCCTCGAGGCAAACACGTCTCGAGGCTACTCTACGTTTGGGCCAACATCACGCTAGACTGACATTCACTTGGAGAGAAAAATGGCTTACATCGCAGCGCAGTCACGTTATGACAGCATGATCTACAACCGCGTGGGTACCAGCGGACTAAAATTACCAGCCGTATCGCTGGGCTTGTGGCAAAACTTTGGCGGCAGTTTTGTATTTGAAAATGCTCGAGCCATGTTGCACCGTGCGTTTGACTTGGGCATCACGCATATTGACCTCGCTAACAACTACGGACCGCCGCCGGGCAGTGCTGAGGAAAACTTTGGGCGGTTGATGGCCACAGATTTTGCGGAGTACCGTCATGAGCTAGTTATCTCGACTAAAGCGGGCTACCGTATGCAACCGGGGCCGTATGGTGAGTGGGGCTCGAGGAAGTATCTCCTCGGTAGCCTAGACGCCAGCCTCAAACGGATGGGGCTAGACTACGTAGACATTTTTTACTCCCACCGCTTTGATCCTGACACACCACTAGAAGAAACCATGGGCGCGCTTGCCAGTGCCGTCCAGCAGGGCAAAGCGATTTATGTGGGAATCTCTTCCTATTCTGCAGCGATGACGAAAAAAGCAGTGGATATCTTGCGTGACCTGGGTGTGCCTTGCCTCATTCATCAGCCTTCGTACTCGATGTTTAACCGTTGGATTGAGCCTGACTTATTACCCACGCTGGAAGCTGAAGGTGTGGGCTGTATTGTGTTTTCGCCGCTCGCGCAAGGGCTTCTTACGACTAAGTATTTGGGTGGTGTGCCTAATGACTCGAGGTTAGCTGTCGGCAAACGTACAGGCAAACAAAGCTTTCAAGAAGGCTTTATTGACGAGCAAACCCTGTCCAAAGTGCGCGCGCTTAATGACATTGCCCAAGCTCGTGGGCAGAGCCTTGCTCAGATGGCCTTGGCGTGGTGCTTACGCAAATCACAGGTAACCTCAGTGTTAATTGGGGCAAGTAGGCCCGAACAAATTGACGAAAACGTAGCTGCGCTAGATAACCTCAACTTTAGTGAGGATGAGCTTGCTGCTATTGACCAGCACGCAACTGATAGTGGGATTAACATTTGGGCTGCCTCGAGCGAAGCCGCCTAACCTAAGCATCACCCTAAAGGCGATACGATACCCTCATGAGTGAACACACCACCCCCGAAGTTGATGTGCAAGAAGCACAACGCCGTGTTGAAAGTGGCGCACTACTTGTTGACGTGCGCGAACAAGACGAGTACGACACCGTGCGCATTCCCAACACCGTGCTCTTACCTCTGTCTGAATTACAAGAACGGTATAACGAACTTCCTAAAGACCGCGACCTAGTGATTCACTGCCGTAGCGGCAAGCGCAGCGCCAAAGCAACCGACTTTTTGAACCAACACGGATACAGCGCGACCAACGTCACCGGCGGGATTCTTGCTTGGGAGCAACAGACATTGCCGGTGATTCACGGTGAGAACAACGAACCCACTTAGTGAACGAATGCAAATAACGTAACCGCACGCATCCTTTTGGCGTGTGGTTTTTTAGTGGATGGGTGTGAACGTTTGTAAGACGCTTAAGCTTTAGGCTCGAGCTTGAGGATGTCGAGCACTTTCTTACACTAGCCCAGCAACGTCTCACCTTTACATCCATCTTGCATACTACTTAGCGGAGGCATCCTCAATATATTTTGCTAAAGTTTATTTTTTATGTATTATCTTGAATGTGTTAAATGCAGGTGACATTGCTGCACCAACGGTGTGGTTTAGAAACGGTGTGGTTTAGAAACGATGTGGTTTAGATATGACAGGTTGTGGGCACGAAACTATGATTGTTACTCGAGCTGTCCCCAACGCATCAACCAATACATCGGTAACTATTAGATAATTAGCTTGTCACGGTACAAACGACGTCGGTAACACCATCCAAAGGAGATTACACATGAACGCAACCATTATTGGTACCGGCTACGTCGGGCTAACAACTGGTCTTGCACTTGCTTATATTGGGCATCAAGTCACTTGTATCGATAAAAATCCAGATATTATTCGCAAATTAGAGCAAGGTCAACCTACAATTCACGAACCTGGTCTAGAAGAACTGCTTGACAAAGGCAAACAGCGCTTAAGCTACCGTCAGGATATTCCTGAACTTAGTGAAGGCGTAATTATTATCGCGGTGGGTACACCCACCAAAGCCAATGGCGATGCCGACTTGCGCTATGTAGATGCCGCTGCTAAAGAAGTAGCTGAGCGCATTCAACCCGGTGCCACCTTGGTTGTTGTCAATAAATCCACCGTGCCCATTGGCAGTGCGCGGCATGTGACTGGCATCATTGAACGTACCCTGGCTGAGCGCAAGGTAGACGCGCGTGTGTGGGTGGCGTCTAACCCCGAGTTTCTAGCTGAAGGCCGCGCCGTTCATGATAGCCTCTATCCTGATCGCGTTGTTATTGGGGCAGATGATCCCACGGCAATTGGCATGTTGCGCGAACTTTATGCGCCGTTGTTAGAACAAACCTTCGACCCACCTACCGAAACACCGCGCCCAGAGCGTTACACCTTGCCGCCACTTATCACGACCACCCCGACCAGTGCTGAGCTAACAAAATATGCTGCAAACTCGTTCTTGGCTACCAAAATCAGCTTTATGAACGAATTTGCAGGGCTAGCTGAGCGCATTGGTGCAGATATTACCGAGGTTGCTCGTGCCATTGGCTTAGATAACCGCATTGGTAACAAATTTTTGCACGCAGGCATCGGCTGGGGTGGCAGTTGTTTTGGCAAAGATACCAAAGCGATTATGACTACTGCCCAAACTTACGACTACACCATGCCCATTGTGGAAGCTGCGGTCAACGTGAATTACAAACAGCGGTTACACATTGTGGATAAGTTACAACAGCACCTTAAAGTACTGCGTGGCACAACGATTGGCATTTTAGGGCTTGCCTTTAAAGGTAACACCGATGACCTACGTGACGCGCCTGCGCTTACGCTTATTGAACACCTTCATGATCGTGGTGCTGTCTTGCGCGTCCACGATCCTGTGGCAGTCCCTAATGCACAGCGTTTGTATCCAGATTTACCCGTGACCTACTGCCCCACCGTTGAGTGCTTAGCCCAAGGCTGCGACGCACTTGTGGTCGTGACAGACTGGGATGAGTACCACTTTTTACCGCTTGCCGAGATGGCGGCCAATATGCGCGGTGATTTACTTGTAGACGCACGCAATTGGCTCCACGCTAGTGACGTTGAACGTCATAACCTCACCTATGTGGGTGTTGGGCGTTGAGCATTGTCAATAGTGTTGTAGATAGCATCATCATTGTTTCGGTTGATGCTGCTTTAGTTGATGTTGCTTCAGTTGGTATGGGCGGGCTGAGCTGATGAAACATGTTCTCGTCACAGGTGGTGCCGGGTTTATTGGGAGTTACTTAGTGCGTGCACTGCTAGCTGAGGGTACTTGGCAAGTTGATATTTTGGACAATTTTGATCCGTTTTACGACTTAAGCATTAAAGAAAATAATATTGCGTCACTTACCCACGACCAACTTCAGCTTATTCGGGGCGATATTACCGATGCCAAGTTGCTTGCCAACCTCGAGCCCAGTTACGATGTCATTGTTCACCTAGCTGCTAAAGCAGGTGTGCGTCCCAGCTTAGCGGATCCGGTTGGCTACCAAAAAGCCAATGTAGAGGGTACTCAAACTCTTTTAGAATTTACTAAAGATCGTGAGATTAAGCAGTTTGTGTTTGCGTCCTCGAGCAGTGTCTACGGCATCAACCCGGACGTACCGTGGCGAGAAGACAGCGCCGTCTTAAAACCCATTAGCCCCTATGCCAGCACCAAAGTAAGCGGTGAACTACTGGGCCATGTTTACAGCCACCTTTACGGTATTCGCTTTCTCGCCTTGCGCTTTTTTACGGTGTACGGACCCGGACAGCGGCCTGACTTGGCGATTCACAAGTTTGCCCGGCTCATGGCAGCAGGTCAGCCTATCAGCATGTACGGGGACGGCTCGAGCCGCCGCGATTACACATTTGTAGCCGATACTATTCAGGGCATTCGCGCAGCTATGGACTATGACAGTAGTCTGTTTGAGGTTATCAATTTAGGCAATAATCAAACTGTGAGTTTAAAAGAGATGATTGAGACGCTCGAGCATGTTCTAGATACACCTGCCATTATCGAAAAACACCCTAACCAACCCGGTGATGTACCCCAGACGTGGGCGGACATACACCATGCTCAACAGCTTCTAGGTTATGACCCTAAGACGACGTTTGAAGAGGGTATGAAGGTGTTTGCAGATTGGTTTAGAGGGCAATCTTCTAGTTGAGTGTAAGATTTGCACAGTTGGTGTGTGAATGTGCTTGAGGTAGGCATATAATCTCAAGATTTCAAGCATATCCACGTCAAACTTGCTTGTTAAAGCGTACGTGTTGCCCAGAGCACACGCTGACCTGCTGTGATGAGTACCAAAACAGCCATAAGTATAAAAAGCCAGACGAGTTGTTGAGGGAATAGCAAAAAAAGACAGTAAAAAACGATTGTCTCAGCCCCTTCAATGAGGCCCCTAGGCATCACAACACTGGTTAGAGATAGTTGCTGCCGGACATGCGTGCGCTTCTCAAGAATAGCTGAAAGGTACATCCACGATCCAGCATTAATGTAAAAACTAATCAGTAAGATTGCTAGGGCAGTGAAGCCTGCTTGTGTTGAGTGAGACAAGACTAAACTCAATGGCAACACTGCATAAATGACAAAGTCCAGCATAATGTCTAGATAGCCGCCAAGGTCAGTCTGTTTGGCATAGTGACGGGCAAGACTGCCGTCTAGGCCGTCCAAGATACGGTTAGCAAGCCAAAACCCTAGTCCCCACAGGTAATAACCTCGCCATGTGGCAACACAGGCAACAAGTCCAACCGCAAATGCAGTAAATGTAACTGCCGTTGGCGAGATACGAGGCAAACGTTTGCTGACAGCATCCAAAATTAAATCTTTTGAGGAGCGTAAATAGCGGTCTACCATGTGCCATCACGTTGACAAGGGCTGAGGTCGTTCTGTAAGCAGTGGCACATATCAATCATGCTATAAGCTTACGTAGCGACTTAACCTTTGAACTGTCAAGTAGTGTACTCGGTGAAGACAGATTAAGAATTGCTCAAGGGTAGATATAAAAATATTGCTATTTAAGATTTTCAGTTTAGGGTTGCTCGTGAGGGTCAAGCGCGTCACGTAGGCCGTCACCTAAAAAGTTAAACGCTAGCACTGTAATGACAATCATGACACCGGGAAAAATGCTGATGTGTGGGTAGCGCATAATAAACGCGCGCCCGTCCGCTAAAATGCCACCCCAAGTAGCTGTTGGTGGGCGTACACCTAAGCCCAAAAAGGACAGTGCTGATTCCAAAATGATAATGCTCCCAATTTGGAGAGATGCCAGCACAATTACGGAGCCCATCACATTGGGAAGAACATGTCGCCAGACGATTTGACCGTCTTGTCCGCCAAGTGCACGTGCTGCAACAATAAAATCTCGTTCACGCAAACTCATCACCTCAGCTCGAACAACACGTGCGTAGCGGGCCCAGACAGTTACTCCAATAACGGTGATAGTTGTTGTTAAGCTTGGTCCTAGCACGGCTGCCAGTACAATCAATAACGCAATAAGCGGGAATGCCATAAGCGTATCAATAAGAAGCGAGAGCATCTCGTCAACCCAGCCGCCAAAATAACCTGCAATGGCACCTATGGTAACGCCAATAACAACTGCAATAGCTGATGACGTTATGCCAACGACTAACGCAATGCGCGTGCCGTGAATGACCCTGCTTAGTAAATCTCGACTCACATGGTCAAACCCAAAAGGATGCTCCCACGAAGGTGCTTCACCACGCCGCCCGGAAAAGACATCGTTATTCGGGTGATGCGGTGCCAGAACATCTGCAAAAATAGCTACTAACACAAGCGCCACAATGATAATAAGCCCCGTGACGGCAAGGCGGTTGTCTAAAAACCGTGCAACAGCCCTCGAGCGATTTGTTTTGCGTCCGCTACCTCTGCTACTCGTATCCAGTTTTTTTGACAAGCTTGTCGCCATTACTAAAGTCTCCTTTTGAAACAGATGTGAAGGTGTAAAACAGGGCAGGCAATTTAGGTGTTGCTCGAGGGGAGTATTCGAGAGGTGCTTAAACTAGCTAGTAAGCTGTGGATAGGTTGATCAATGTACATCACAGGTATTAGCATAAAAATTTACGAGCTTGTGCAGCGTCAATAAGACAACCTACTCATGTTGTTCATCAACAATGACATCAAAACTAAGAAAAACTAGTGCTATTAAAACCATGTAAATCAGAATTATCCAAGTTGACGTCTTAAGCAATCCGAATACGCGGATCAATAACTGCATAGAGCATGTCGGTAAGTAAGTTAACGACCACAACTAAAAATGCAAATATGACAACCAAAGACTGAACAACTTGATAGTCCAAGCGAATCACTGAATCGGTAAAAAGTCGCCCAATACCGGGAAGGGCAAATACTGTTTCGACAACAATTGTACCGCTGAGCAAAAACGCAATTCTAAAACCTACGACGGTAATAACTGGTAAAAGTGCGTTTGAAAGTACGTGCCGCCAATTCACCCGTTGAGCAGCTAAACCTTTACCTCGAGCTGTACGCACGTAGTCTTGGGGTAAAACCTCGAGCACAGCGCCGCGCATAACCCGGGTAATCACCGCCATCTGCTCGGTAGCAAGTACCACCACTGGTAAAATATAACCGCGCCACGAACGCAACCCAAAGACTGGCGTGAGCCGCAACTCAACCGAAAAAACTAAGATAAGAATGAGGGCCATCCAAAAGTTGGGCGTGGCAATACCCAATGCTGAGCCTACTGAGGCAGCATAGTCAACAATAGAGTTGCGTTTAAGGGCCGCCCAAATACCAAAAGGGATCGACACAACCAGCGCAATGGTAATAGCAAACACATTGAGTAATGCTGTAACGGGTAACGCTTCAAAGATCATCTGCCGTATGGGTACACCCATACGAATAATTGATTCGCCAAAATCGCCAACAAAAAGGTTTCTCGCCCAGACGAGATACTGTTCATGATACGGACGGTCCAACCCCCATTTAGCATGAATTGCGTCAATTTGTTCTTGGGTGATCTGTACGTTACCTTCGCCTAAAAGAAGGTATACAGGGTCACCAGGCATAAGCCGCATGATGACAAAGGTTATAATACTAATCAAAGAGATAACCAAAAAACCTTTAAGAACGCGAAATGCAAAATAGTTTTTTACCATAAAAATAGTACCTTAACACTAACTAAGCTATGTTCAATATGAAGTAGCTCGAGCCTCTCTCATAGAAATAAGGCTCGAGCTACACCTGATAGTTAAAACTTAACCTTTGGAAAACTCGTTAGCACGGAAGTAAACTTGGTCACCACTTAAAACTTCTTCGGGTAGACCTTGTATCTCTGGTGAATACACATTAATCCACTCATCAAATTGCAAGTACAAGCAAGGTACTTCTTCAACAAATAACTCTTGAATGCGGTGATAGATAGGTAGACGGTCTTCGGGGTTCACCGTAGAGATACCTTCATCAATCAAAGCGTCCATTTCAGCATTGCGGAAACTATTGAAGTTGTTGCCACCGTCTGAGCGCAAAATGGAAGATGGATCGGGTTCAGGGGTTGACCCATAGGTCCAGTTGAATAAACTCGCTTCCATAGTGCTCTCACGCAAACCTGCCAAAATCGTGGAGATGGGCGCTTCAGCAAGTTGCATATCTACGCCAATATCGCGCAAGAAAATCTGCGAAAGTTCAGCAATTGGGCGGCGTGCTTGGTCGCCCGTAATAGTTGTGCAGGTAAAAGAAAGTTTGAGGCCATCTTTTTCACGAATGCCGTCAGAACCTTCGACCCAACCTGCTTCTTCCATAAGTGAGCGCGCAGCAGCTGGATCGAATGCATACTGAGGCAGGTCGGTTTTGTGGTAATACGCATTTTTAGGCGTGAGGTTGGAGTGAGCAATTTCAGCAGCGCCGTTCCACAAATCATCAATAATGCGCTGACGATCTAGTGCGTGTAGCATGGCTCTGCGCACGCGCTTGTCAGAAAGTTGTGGAATTTCGTTATTGAGCAAAATGTGCTTAACTGAGTTAGCCAGTGTGCGCACCACGCGGTAGCCGGGCTCATTATCAAAGCTTTGGCTGTCTTCCACAAGGAGTGGCCACGCAGATGAATCTGCTTCACCAGTAAGCAGCGCAATGTAGCGTACAGAAGGTTCGGGCACAACCTCGAGGCGGTAGCCAGCTAGCGACGGCGCGCCCCGGAAGTGATCTGGGAACGCTTCAAGTTCAGTAAACTCGGCTGCGCGCCACTCTTTAAGCCTAAACGCACCCGTACCAATAGGCGCAGTTCTAAAGCCTTCTTCGCCAACTTCTTGGTGATAAGCTGCGTTTACTATGGGTGTTTCACCAGCCGTTGTGACAAATGCCGCATTGACGTTAGACATATTGACCTGTAAGGTGTAGCGGTCAATAATATCAATGCTTTCCATATTCAAAAAGTCATTAGCGATGGTGCTCGAGGGGTCACTGTAAAACTCAAATGTGTACTTGACATCCTCAGCAGTAAGCTCATCACCGTTGTGGAAGAGTACGCCTTCGCGCAATTTAAAGGTATAGGTAAGTCCGTCTTCAGACACCGTGTATGACTCTGCCAAAATAGGCTCTAACTCAGTTAGGTGGTTAACGTGGAACAGCGGATTCATAATGTTAAAAATCACAACTGCTTGAACCGTAGGACCACTGTCCATAGGGCTTAAGCCAGCAACTTCTTGGTGTCCTAAGACCACCATGGTGCCGCCGTCGGCACTTTGTGCAAACGCGGGCATGCCCATTGACATTGCAGCAGCAGCTGACCCACTTGCAAGACTATACTTTAAAAACTTTCTGCGGTTGAACCGGCGGTTAAAGGGCGTGTAGAGAAGCGAATCTGATTTCGCCATAGATGTAACCTTCCTCTCTGACAGATATGGTGTTAAAACACCATATAATCTGCACGCTGCGTCAACATTTACAGCTTATGACTTAGACAACGGCCTAATAAGTAACGATTTGCCTAAAGTTAGATTAGCGAGCCGAATGCATGCAAGCCTTGTGCAGTGAGTTACAATTTGACACAGTCATGCATTAGAATGCAACGAGAGTGTAACAAATTTAGTAACGAGGTGTCTACACAAGCAACCTTAATTGTTATTAAGGTAATTACAACGTGCGTCTTATCTTGATGCATTTGGGTTAGCGTAGGCAAGCTCAAATGCGGTGTAGAGGCCTGTCTAGTTAGACCCAGATGATAGCATTTTCAGATAGATATTGAGTAAGAATGGGGCTAACTGATGACACCAACGACGCGCTACTCGAGCAAACCATGCCGTTTAGGCTGGAAAACCCAGCAACGACACTCAGGTACACATCACCTCAACCAATACAAACGGGGTGTTACCACTAGCTTTTTGCAGCCGTTTCACAATGCTCGAGGTTCACATGGTTTGCAGTTACAGGGTTGGGCATGAGTCGTCACCAGGGTAAGCGCTATAACTCTAGGGGTACGGCTCGAGGTGCTCGAGCTGACCGTCCAATAGCACCTACTACAGTGCAAGGGCTCGCGCTAGCTTGGTCGCAGAAAATCTCAAATGTCAAGCCCCACAATATCAAGCTTCAACATGTTTTTTGGGGCTGGTGGATTGTTGGCGCTGGGATGGGCTTACAAATGCTTGTTGCTGGCCTCATGATGCAAGCTTACGGTGCTTACGTGCCTATTTTGCAAGAAAGTTTTGGCTGGAGTAAAACCACACTGTCAACTATATACTCACTGCAACGTTTACAAGCTGGCGTGGTGGCACCTTTTCAGGGTATGCTCCTTACTCGTTTTGGGGCTAAACGCATGATTAGTATTGGTGTGGTTGTTTTTGCAAGCGGGTTTTGGGGCTTAAGCTATATTAGCAACCTCGCTGAATTTATCGCTATGTTTATGTTGTTGGGCTTGGGTGCAACCTTCACCGGGTTTTTGTCGGTCACAACAACCGTGGTGAATTGGTTTGAACGGCGGCGGGCCTCAGCGTTATCGCTTGTGAGTGTGGGCATGAGCGTTGGCGGATTGCTTGTACCGACCATTGCGTGGTTACTAGCAACTCAAGGTTGGCGGTTCACTGCCAGAGTCTCTGGTGTGCTTATTTTGGTCATCGGGTTACCGTTAGCGCAACTTATGCGCAACCGCCCAGAAGCCTACGGACTAAGACCCGACGGTGAACCTCTACAAGACGTGACAGCTAACAAAACTAAAGATGTTACGTCTTCAGCTACTAAGACACCTGCTCCCCTCGAGATAAGCGGGCTTACCTTAGCACAAGCGCTACGTACACGCGCGTTTTGGTTTATCTCATTAGGTCATGCTAGTGCTGTCTCAGTTGTGTCGGCAGTGTCGGTTCACACGGTGTCCCATTTACAAGAGGGCTTGGGCTACAGCTTGCCGAGGGCGGCGTCGGTCATTGCACTTATGACCTCACTTTCACTGGTCGGGCAACTTTTGGGAGGCTATTTAGGCGATAGCTTCAACAAGCGTCTTATTGCCACTGGCGCTATGATCTCACATGCTGTTGCCATTGTAGCCTTAGCGTATGCTACCAGTTTTGTTTGGGTGCTTACGTTTGCAGTTGTGCACGGACTTGCGTGGGGTATGCGTGGACCGCTCATGGGCGCGTTGCGAGCAGACTATTTTGGGCGGCGCGCGTTTGCCAAAATTATGGGTTATTCCATTCCAATTGTCACCGTGGGCATGATGGGTGGCCCGGTAGTTGCCGGCTATTTTGCCGACGTAACTGGCAACTACGCACTTGGCTTTAGTGTCCTTGCTGCAGTTGCGCTAGTGGGATCACTCTTTTTTGTATTTGCAGGTAAACCTCAGCTTAATTCGTGATAACTATTGACGGTCATCTATTAACAGCTATCTATTAACAGCTATCTATCGACAGCCATCTATCAACAGCCATCTATCAACAATGATCCTAGCCAAGGCTGCTTGCTGGATCTTTGCTGCGTTCATCTTGCGTATCTGTAGCGGGCTCGAGGACAATCGGGGCGTCACTAACAGCTACCCCCGTAAGCTTCTGACCCCCCGAGCTTGTAGCGTGAGCTGCTGAGTCGTGAGCTGCTGAGTCGTGAGCTGCTGAGTCGTGAGCTGCTGAGTTGTGGTGAGGGGTTTTGTAGCGCCATGTAATGTTGAGGTAGTGCTCGAGCATCGCTAATAGTGCTTTAGGCTTAATGGGCTTGGCTAAAAAGTCATTACAACCAGCTTGCATACTTTTTTCGCGGTCTTCGTTAAACACACTGGCTGAGGTCGCAATAATAACGAGCTTTTTTAAGTGGTCGTCGGTACGTAGCGCTTGGGTCATCTCAAACCCGTCCATAACCGGCATCATTAAATCTGTAATAACGGCATCTAACGGACGTTCTTTGGCTAGCTGAAGGGCTTCAGCGCCATCTTGAGCTTCACTTACCTGAAAGCCCAAAGGCCGCAACAAAGTTGATAACACCGCACGGTTGAGGTCGTTATCGTCAACTAACAGTAACCGTGGAGCCGTTCCTGAAATGCCGACAATACGCCGCTCTGGTTCAGGTGGGGCAGTTTGGGAGGTATTCACCACCGGTAGCTCGAGCTCAAAGTAAAAGGTGCTACCCACACCGAGGCTACTACTTACTTGCAGACTGCCGCCCATAAGTTCAATAAGATTATGACTAATCGCTAAGCCTAACCCCGTGCCTTCAGCTTGACGCTCGCGGTCACTAACCTGTTGAAACGGTTGAAAAATAGTTTGCAGGGCGTCTTCAGCCATACCAATACCGCTGTCTTCAATTTCAAACCGAACGCGGCTTGCAGCAGCCGGGCCAACCCTAAAGACAATGTGCCCTTGGTCAGTAAATTTAACGGCATTGCCCAGCAAGTTAATGAGCACTTGGCGGATTAACTTAGGATCGCCACTCACCACTTGTGGCAAACTTGCTAACGGCGTTTGCGTCTGAAAGTCATAAGCTTCATAGATAAAGTCAAGTCCTTTTTGCTCAGTTCGTACCCGCACCATGTCACTGATTCGCTGTAAAAACCCCGCGAGTTCTACGTCTTGGGTATTGACGGTTAACTTACCTGCTTCGATAGCTGCCATGTCCAGCACGTCGTTAATAAGCGTAAGCAAGTGGTCCCCACTTTGCTCAATGATATCAAGACCTTCGTGTTGTTCAGCGCTTACATCGTCATCTAATTTAAGGAGTTGGGCGTAGCCTAAAATAGCTGTAAGGGGCGTGCGCAGTTCGTGACTCATGCGGGCAATAAAACTACTTTTGGCTTGGTTAGCACTTTCAGCAGCTAGTTTAGCGGTATTTAAAGCTTCGCCAATGCGCTTGCGTTCAGCAATTTCTTCTTGTAAAACGGTGTTACCCCGCAGCAAGCGGCGGTTGCTAGCCACCAACTGCTCGGTGCGTTTGGCAACGCGTTGCTCGAGCGTCTTGGTGAGGCTTTCAACCTCAGCAAAAGCTTTGGCAAAACGCCGCAGTAACACAAACGCTTGCGCGCAAATAAACGCAAACACGCCAAAGGGGAGTAGATAGCCGGTATAAATTAGTTGATTGTTGTAAAGCACGTCGTTAATTACCGTGCCAACAAGTACTAACGAACTTAAAAAGAATGTCACTGCACCTTTGCGTTTGTGTTGTACCGCTCGGGTGAGCACGTACAAACAGCAACCGCTCATCAGTAAGGTGATAAGTTGATAGCTGAGCAAAGTATGGGTAAACGTCTGGGTAGCTGTAAAGAGCACAATGGTGCTGTAAAGCAGGACTAATGCTTGCAACGCGCGAATAAGCCAAGAAGGCATCTCTTTGGGAAATAGTTTTTCTAAAAACATCGCAAACACAGCAGGAAGCAAATAAAACGACAAGTAGTTAATCTTCACAAAAAACTGCCAGTTTAACTCTGGAATAACTTGATGCATAAACATGTTGCCACTTGCGCTTGCTAAAATGCGTACGGCAATTAAAAAGCAAATTATGCTAAACAAAATGGATGACGAGTCATCACGACGCAAAATAAAAAACGCGAGGTGGTAAAACCCCATGGTAAGCGCGCCACCCAAAATAAACAACCGCAATGCCAAGTTGGCTCGGTAACTGCCGACAATCTGAGCTTCGGTGCCCAGCCGTATAAGTTGCCCAGCACCTCCCCGACGATGCTCAAAGTTAGACACTTGCAAGACAATCTCGAGGCTGGTGCTGTTACCTTCTAAAGTGACAATCTGAGGTAACCACTCCGCTCGAGTCTCGCTAGGGTCGCGTCCAACCCGGCCGTTGCTCGCGCGAATTTGACCGTTAACATAAAGCACATAAGCGGAGTCAACCTCAGGTAAATTAAATGCAAGTTGGTCAACCCGTTGGGCAAGTTGCAGTTGAAAACGGTAGGTGCCGTAACCATCGCCACCGATAGGCCGCCCGTCAACCTGAAAATTGTTCCATGGTTTGGGAATGTCCAAGTAACCGTCAAGACGAGGTTGTTGGGGTGCAACTTGGGGTGTTGGCGGTGGCACTTCACTGTTTGTGCTGTTATCAGCTAACCCGTGAGCAGAGGTTGTTGCTCCCGTGTCTTGAAAACCTTCGCCTTGAAGACTTTCGCCTTGAAGATTTTCTACTGTGTCTAGTGACGTTTCGGATGACGGCGTTATATCAGTTGGGTCATCTATACCTAGGTGTTCAGATAATCCCAAACTAGCTGTTGCCCCCGGTGTCAAGGACTGACCAACGCGGCTGTTGTGCTCGGCAAAATTTTGCGGGGTAAGTAATTGCTGCCAGTAAAACTCAGCTTCGCCAATAATACTTATGACGCCATTGGTGTCAAAATCCCAGTTGCGCAAGTCCATGATGCCTTGCTCGAGGCGTGGGGTGGGGGCACGCCAAAAGCCAGCTAACAAACTAACAGATACAACAGCTAGCACGCTTAAGCAAGCTCGTGAATGCACCCGACAAGCCCGTCTAATCACGGTTATCCTTGTAGAGGTTAGGCACAACTATCGGCATAATCACTTCTTTACGTTCGTTCAAACATCTAAATTATAAGCGTCTGTTATTAGAAACATTCGTAACTATCTGTACTCGATTACTAAACCCAATCACTAAGCCCAATTACTCATATATCTAACGCTTACATATCAATGAGCGCAAACCATCTGGATGAGGATGTTGCAGATTAAAACAATAGCAGATTAAAACAATAGCAGATTAAAACAATAGCAGATCAGAACAATAGCTATATAACTTCATGCCGAGTCTAATAACCTTTGAGTTGCAGCACATATGCTGTAAGCCACAGTAAACCTTGTAAAAGAAACCTTGTAAAAGAAACCTTGTAAAAGCGCGGTTATTTCTTTAATTGATGTTACAGGTAATACACCCAGTTCACAAGTGTGTGCTCGAGCACGACCACAACTTGCAATGTTCATAAATCCATCTTTTGGAACATCTCTTAAAAAGACATTATCACTTGCAAGACAAAAATCATGAACAACCTCATGGCTAACTTGTTCGCAAAATATCTCAGTATGGTAACCGCTCACTACATGAGAGCGCTGAGTAATCCGCTGAGTAATCGTGCTACAAACTTGAGAATCATCATAGCGTTTGCAGTTGCGCCAAGTTAAGATAATAAGTATGCGTATTGCCCTTGGTTCAGCGTTAATTATATTAGCCCTACTGGGATTGTGGCGAGGTTTACCAGCTTGGTTGTGGTCACTTAATTTACTGCTTGGCACATTGTTTTTAGTACTTACCTGGATTGGCTACAGGCTGCATAGAGTAACTAACGACCCCCAAGTTTAGCAGCTTTGTTGAGGGTTCAAGTTAACTGGCAAGCAGCAGCTATAAGGTCGTTTGTTTACGGGTGCAGCACATCTAAATTCAGGTCTTGCAAAGACGACCACAAAGTGCCTTATTGAGCGAACTGTCACGCTAAATCATCAAGCTTATGTGTTTACATGTGCTATTTTATTAAAGTATGGAACGCTATCTCACCATGTTGCAGCGTTACTGGCACCGCATTCCTGTGCTTGGCAGATTTTTTGTAGGTATTTTTTTAATCGTTGTGCTTATCTTTGGACGGTTGCCCATCTTCTTAGCTGTACCCTTGTTACTGTTAGCTGTATTTATTACGAGCTACAGCGGCTATCAATTTTTGCTAGCAAGCAGCCAAGAAGATGCTACTCCTAGTGTCACCCCAACACCTCGAGCAGCTCGATCTCAACAACATCTTGACAAGTTTGATGAGTGGGATGAAGACGAGTAAACGTGAGCGCTATTTGGGAACATGTCGTACTTAAGAACGTGCAGTGTGGCTCGAGCCTAACCGTCAGTTTTTATAAAGAACACTTGGTCACAACGTGCGGTCTCACAACGTGCGGTCTGTTAACAATTTCATCCCAGTGACTAAGCCAGCATAACACCTTCAAACTTATACTTACAAAACCTGTGAACGACACAGTATTAAGAACTTCACCTAGGGCAACCGCAAGGTCGTCACCCCGATAAGTAAAGGGACAAAAACACCTTCTTTTCGTAAGTTGACTGGCACATGATTTCGAGAAAAACGCCGAAATATACGATGGGATCTAAAGCCCTAATTTGGGTTGGAAAGCCATTTCTGACTTTGTGGTGACCCTGGAACTTCACCCTAAGGCCATTACTGCGTTAGCTCTAAAGTCGTTAGCTCTAAAGTCGTTAGCTCTAAAGTCGTCAGTTCTAAAATCGTTACTTCTAGGGTCATCAGTTCTAGGGTCGTCAGTTCTACAATCGTCAGTTCTAGGGTCATCAGTTCTAGGGTCGTCAGTTCTACAATCGTCAGTTCTACAATCGTCAGTTCTAAGGTCATTAGCTCTAAAGTCGTTGGTTCTAAGGTCATCAGTTCTAGCGTTGTTGGCGCTAAAGTCATCCTTTCTAAGGTAAGATGGCGCTATGAACACCCATCCCATTCAAATTGGTGAAGTTCGCCGCGATCTCAAAATTGTCGACTTGGGCAGTGTCTCAGTGGCACTCCTCAACTTGTTAGGTGACACCGAACTGACAGAAGCCGCTGCTACTGAGCTTGCTGACAAACTTCCCAATGGGGTTGAGGTCTTAGTTGCCCCTGAAGTTAAAGCAGTTCCCCTGGCTCACGCAATGTCTGCTAAAACGGGCATTCCTTATGTGGTGGTGCGCAAAACGCAAAAACCCTACATGATTGGCTCAAAGAAAAAAACTGTGGTGTCTATCACGACAGGTAAACCTCAAGATTTGGTCATTGATGGGGAAGATATTGGGCGGTTGCAGGGTAAAAATGTGGCTATTGTTGATGATGTGGTGAGTACTGGCAATACGCTGCGGGCGTTGCTCGAGCTTTTGTCTGAATTACAAGCAACCGCTGTGGCAACTATGGCCGTGTTTACTGAAGGTAGTCCTCGAGACGATATTATTGCGCTTGGCCATTTGCCTCTTTTTGACAGTGGTGAAGGTGTCTCTGCTTAACTTCTTAACGGTTAGCTGTTGAATGTGTAATATTTGGAAATACTCATTACAAAAAGCGCGCTGGTGCAAGATAAACACGCTCGGTACAAAAATAGCTTGTACTGGCTGGTATCTTGTAGTTAAGACGCTATGCTATTAAATAGCAGTTCCAGGGTTGGTTCCCGCATATTGAGTGGATCGCTTTCTACTCCCCTGGGTCGCACGCGCAACTGCCTGTGGCAGCTACTCGTGGAAACGCTATAAAAACTCATTTAGGGCAATGAGGAGGGTTACTCATGCCAGCAAATAGTGCACATCTTTTGCCTGAAGCAACCCAAGATTTGCAAGCTTGGGCGGCAGCGCGCATACCGCTGCAACAAAACTTGACCGACCTTGATATCGACCAACTTACCAACAGTGCTGACGGTGACGCATGGGCGCTTATCAAAGAACTTGCTACCGCACTAGGTAGCTATTGGCAAAATGGAACAGCTAATTTTGGCTTTTGGGTACCCAATATAGGTAGTCAAAAAGCTGTGCTAGAGTTATTTACGCCACTTGAAGACGTTGCTTTGATAGCTCGAGCTTCTGGTCAATCTGCGCCCCAACAAACGGTGCCGTTTCGGCTCGAGCAACTGCCTGTTACCGCTCAAGGTCAGTTTGTTTGGGCTGTAGTAGAGGGTTTGCTTGCAGGTGGGCGCAATTGCTTTGGCACGTTTTACCGTTTGCGCTATCAAGATACAGCGGGCGATTGGCATTACCACTACGACCCTATGGCGGTGTCTTTACCCTTTGGGGCGTTTGCGCCAGCTGAACTTTACGATCTAACTTGTTTGGACTATGAACGGGTTGACCGCGACTACTTTTTGAGTTTTGGCAGCAGTCAAGACGCTGAAGTAAGCCGTTTGGGTGCGCCCGTGAATATCTTGCAGGTGCATGTACCCACGGCCTCTGCTGGGGGCACGCTGGCAAGCTTAACGCGGCAATACGAAGCGCTAGCTCACAAAATACAAACGCACGAACCCCTAACCCCAGCTGAGCAAACGTATCTTGCTTACGATGCCATCCAACTTATGCCTATTGAACCCGTTATTGAATTTGAAGATGGGCCAAAATTTTGGCAAGAACCTGAACACGTTGTCAACCTAGCATCGAAAGCACGCACTGTAGACATTACCCTGACCCGGCCGCACATGACCAATTGGGGTTACGACGTGGTGATTGCCGGGTCAGCAGCTATCAACCCGGTGTTACTAGAAACGGGGCGTCCAGACGAACTGGTAGATTTTGCGGCTGTCTTACACACTTTTCCAGGCAAGCCTATCCAGCTTATTTTTGATGTTGTGTTTGGTCATGCGGATAACCAAGCATTGCCGCTGCTCGAGCCCCCCTTTTTTAGCGGTCCCAACATGTACGGTCAAAACCTCAACTACCGCTCACCGTTGGTGCGGGCCATGCTCCTAGAGATGCAGCGCCGCAAAGCCAATTTTGGGGTAGACGGCTTACGGGTCGACGGCGCGCAGGATTTTAAGTATTGGGATGAAACCTCACAAGTTATGAAGCACGATGACGCCTACTTGCTCGAGATGAGTGACGTTGTGCAACACGTTGCCAACGTGTACTACCAACCGTGGATGATTTTTGAAGACGGTCGCCCCTGGCCGCGCGAAGATTGGGAAACGGCTTCGAGCTACCTGGATGTCATTGAGCAACAACCGCACACGTTTCAGTGGGGGCCACTAACCTTTGCCCACAACACCCCCTGTCTAGAAAATTTTTGGGTCAGCAAGTGGTGGCGCATTCAAGAAATTGCCGCCCAAGGCAGTCACTGGATTAGCGGCTGCGCCAACCATGACACTTTGCGGCGTGGTTACCAGTTACCTGTTAATGATCCAGCTAGATCCATCAACCCGCGTTTGGGTGACAGCTTACCGGAAATTTTACGGCGTTCGTATGATCACCCAGCGGCAAGTTTACTTACCTATGGCGTGTTTCCGGGTGTGCCGATGGATTTTATTAACGCTACTAGCAGAGCACCGTGGGCGTTTGTTCGCAACACGGACAAACGTTACGCTGTCAAAGTTGCAGCTGAAGAAGGTGGGTTTTTAGTTTGGCAGGTATCAGCTGATGAGTTTGAAGATGCGACTGCGTTTAAACGTCTAAAAGCGCTAGGCTTTACGGAGTTAAACACCTTACGCAAGTTTGCAGGGGAGCTAGCGGTAACTGTTAGCCAAGCAGGGGACGATGTCGCCCACGTTGTTAAATTGCTGAGGGCTCGAGATATTGATGTTGCTCGAGACCATACTGCCCAAGACGATGCGGCTCGAGATATAGAACTTTCTGAGACGTTTTTAGCACGCTACGCACGGGCTTTTATGGACGACCTGCACGACTATTGCAACGTTAGCCGCTACCATGACTACCTTAACCCAGACCAGTGTGCGTTTAATACAGCGTTGCGCAATTTTAGGCGGCAACACACTTGGCTCACTGACAACTTATGTGCTGATGACGTCCTTGCTAACCGCGTTCAAGATGGCAGCACTTTGGTTTACGCCCTGCGGCGCTCGGCAGATGGTAGTGAACAGGTTTTAGTCCTTGCCAACATGGAAGGTGCACCTGTGGCAGTTGTTCCCAGTGCATTTTTGCCAGATGGGGTAGACCAAGACGGGTGGCAACTAGTAGTTGCTGCGCCTGGTGTGAAAGTACATGACCCCCACACCGAGGTGTATCTCAAGGACTCTGAAGGTGTGTTGTTTTACCGAGAATTATTATGAGCTTATATTAAATCGCCAAGTTGATGTCATTACGATGTCACTACAAAGACAATCCCACTACAAAAACAACCTCGAAAAAAGATGACTCAAATAAGCGTGTCAAAGGTTGTCTTAAAGTATCAAGTGCACCGGCAAATTAAAGTTATATTTGATGTGACTATGCAGTATTACCCTCAGATGTACAAAGTTAAACTTTATGTATTAGCTCTTGACACGACGGTCACGTAAAAACAGCTATTCCCTCATCTAATCTGCGTCTGGGACGAGGCTTGCGGCTAGCTGATGAGCGTCTTTTGGCAACAGGCAACATGTTATAATCGTTTTTCCTTTTGCGGTAGCAAGGTTGCTGATTTTGCTACTAACCTGAATTTGGAGTTTATTTACGTCAGAGACACGTCTCGTGAAAGTATCAGAGAAATTACGTTCTAACACACGACAAAAATAGCCTAGGTAGGCTAAATGATGTTCATTCAAAGGCTGGTGGTCTTTGTAGCCACATCGTAATATGTGTTGAAGACGTATTTCTAGTTGTTTTGAAATATCGAACTCAGATTACTAATGTGCTTACACCCTGACAAGCCACCTTTTTGTTATAAGACACTCAAAGCCATCCTTGAGGTGTACGGATATGCTTAATTAAGCTAATTTTTGACACGACACGTCTCAAGCTCATTGTTTAACGCTTTTTAGATGACACTGTCTAGATGGCACTGTCTAGATGGCACTGTCTAGATGGCACTGTTTGTTTATATGACACTGTTTAGAAGTGAGTTGAAGCAATACACGTATTTGCATTGTAGAAGGTGACAAGCCTATCCAAGATGATGGTCGTCAAGATAATTTGTATCTGAGTACAGTTGGTTTATGTGATGTATGTTCTTCACAATATGTGAAAACAGCCTTCGACCTAAAGCAAGTATTAGAAAAGCAACACCTTAGCAATATGCAACTTTGCCTCAGCTTGTGCTGCTAGCTTGGGTAAGCTCGAGTTAACACCAAAGACCTCTGGCTTAAGAGCTGCACAATAACCCTCAAGGAGTTTTACTTCAACGCATGTCACAGTTTTCAGATAGCGCTAAAGAACAAATTCGCAGCCGCCTTGACCTGGTCGAGGTAGTCGGCGACGTGGTGGCGCTCAAACCAGCTGGGCGTGCGCGTTACAAAGGACTGTGTCCGTTTCACGACGAAAAAACGCCTTCATTTCACGTACTTCAAGATAAAGGCTTTTACTATTGTTTTGGCTGCCAAGCCAAAGGAGACGTGTTTGATTTTGTGATGGAAACCCAGCACCTAGGCTTTGCTGAAGCCTTACAGATGCTGGGGCAACAGGTGGGCGTGGAGGTGAGTCCGCCCACGCCAGAAGACCACAAAAAACGTGATCTCTACGAAGTTAACCGGCTTGCGCTCGAGTACTTTAGCTACAACTTACGCAGTCACAGCCAAGCACGCGACTATCTGCTAGGACGCGCGCTCAGCGAGGCTAGCATCGATGCGTTTAAGCTAGGGTTTGCCCCTGAAAGTTGGGATGGTCTGCTAAGCCACTTACGGCAAGCCGGCATTCCCGATGACGATATGCTAGCAGCAGGTTTGCTGAGTGAATCTGATGGTGGGCGGCGCTACGACCGCTTTCGCAACCGCATCATGTTTCCTATTTTTGACGTGATGGGACGGGTAGTTGGCTTTTCAGGGCGCGTGCTCGACGATAGTTTGCCCAAATATATGAACACGCCTGAAACAGCTTTGTTTGATAAAGGCGCACTTTTGTACGGGCTCGAGCGGGCCAAAACCAGTATCCGCGAGCAGCGGTCGTGCATTGTGGTTGAAGGTTACATGGACGTCATTGCGCTTCATCAAGTGGGCATCGACACAGCCATTGCTGCTCTTGGTGCTACCTTAACAGAAGGTCAAGCGCAACAGTTACGGCGGCTCGAGGTCGACACAGTTTACCTGGCGTTTGATGCTGACGCTGCCGGGCAACGGGCTACCCTGAGCGGGCTAGACCAAGCGCTTGGACAGCAGTTTTTGGTCAAAGCTGTGCGCGTACCCCATGGTAAAGACCCCGCTGATACCGTTTTGGAACACGGTCCAGAGGTCTTTTTGAGCGCGCTCGAGGGCGGTTTATCTGAAGTGAACTTTCGCTTTGAAACAGTCATGGCCAAGTACACCCCGCACACGCGTGAAGGCAAACGCGATATCCTCAATGAACTTTTGCCGGTGCTTAAACCCAGAGATGTTTTTGACCCAGTTGCCAGCGAAATGCGCCGCCTCGTCGTTGACGAGCTAGATATGGACGCTAAACGTCTAGACGCGTGGCTTAGCAGCAAACGCACACGCAACCTAAGTACTACCCAACTGCGCGGGCTCGAGCGGCCCAAACTCAAACATTCTAGGGTGACCCTCATTGAACTTGAAGTGATGGCGTTACTTCTCAGTGAACCGCACGCCCTAGCTGAACGTTTGCCCAACGTTGAAACGGCATTGCCTCCTGAAATTGAAGATTCTTTACTCCTTGAATTTTGTGCTGTGTGTCACGAGTGTAACTACGATGACCGCGCAGTTTTGTTGCGCTACCGCGGACGCGACGAAGGGCGCTTAGTTTTTGAACGCCTTTTCCGCGAAAGTGATGACGACGAACCCACCATTGATCTTGCCGGGCACATTCAAAAGTCATTGGCGCGCCTACGCGAACTTTACCTAGAGCAGTCAAAGGAAGATCAGCGCAAGCATTTACTCGCCCGCATGGAAGAGGTGAGCCGCTACTTAACAGACTCAAATTTGCCTGTCGGGGAATTGCAACAATATTACGCAGAGCTCAAAGAAATTCAAGCGACACTAGCTGCGCGAGATGCCGAGCGTCGCTTGCGAATGCCAGGAAGTTTTTACAAATCTAAGAAGTAGCTCAATAGGAAGTAGATTATCAAGCCCTTAGCATCAACCTTTGTCTTGTGTGCAAAAGATACGTATAGCAGTTCCAAGATTGGTTCCCCCACACTGAGTGGGTCGATTTCTACTCCCCTAGGTCGCACGCGCAATTGCCTGTGGCAATTACTCGTGGAAACGCTAGTAGCAACAGCATCATCAAGTTGAGTTTGTTGTACCGATTTCGGTTAAACACTATATAAACCTCTGCGGGCTTTATGTCTTTCCCATTGCAATCGGTGGCTGTTTCTACACGTTCCACGTGAGTTAATTCTTTAAGGAATTAACTGGAAAGGGTATTATACCAAGTCCGACAAAACACATCATAAACTCCTACGGAGTTCATTACGTTC
>CAZMCW010000026.1:0-23879 GCA_964564405.1 uncultured bacterium | reverse complement strand
GGTTGTGCTTGTTTCGTTTGGCCTGCTCATGTTGCGCTGGGATCAAGTACGTGACCACGGCGAGCTAGATGCCATCGTCAGCCGTGAGGGTAGCTTTTTGCTGGGCAACGTGCTGTTTTTAGCGATGACCTTTGCAGTATTACTCGGCACGCTATTCCCGCTGTTTGTGGAGGCTGTTTCTGGCGACAAAGTGACCGTCGGCGCGCCCTTTTTTAATCAGGTGAGTTTACCGATTTGGTTAGCCATTTTTGCACTTATGGGCATTGGGCCGCTCTTACCGTGGCGCAAAGCAAGTCATCAAAGCCTTATTAAGAACCTTGCGTGGATGGTGGGGATTGGGCTGGTCAGTGCGGTTGTTGCTTATCTTGCAGGTGTCCGCAAAGTTTACCCACTGTGGACGGTAGGCTTTGCAGGATATAACTTTGCAAGTATTGCGCTACTGTTAGATGCTGGCATTCGCCCACGTATGCGAATTAGCGGACGTAGCTTTGGTCTGTGTTTAGGCAGTATGCCATGGAGAGTCGCCGCCGTTTTGGGTCAATCATCGTGCACTTTTCAGTGATTATCATGGCGCTCGGTGTAGCTGGTAGCGGTGGCTACCGGGTAGATGAACAAGTCCGTATTGACATCGGTGAGAGCATCACCTTAGACAGCAACTACCGCCTCGAGGTTGTTGACCGCTTTATGGAACAAACACCTTACCGTGTTGCGGGTGGTGTGTTAGTGAACGTCCACCGGGGCAACCGCCAGATTGCCAGCTTACGTCCCAAGATCAACGTCTTTTTAGGCCAAGAACAACAACCTGTTCCTACACCAGACGTGCTCTACACCGTCTGGCAAGACATCTACTTAAGTGTTAGCGGCACGGTAAGTCCAGACCAAGACTTTGTGGTCTTACGGGTTGTCCAAAGCCCCTTAGTGGCGTGGATTTGGGTGGGCGCAGTCATTATGCTCATCGGCACGTTTTACTCCCTATTACCTAAACGCCGTTACGCACCTGTGCCTGCACGTCAGGCTGTACCTGCAAGTTAGGGAGCTAGTATTATGTCTTCAGCAGATATGTCTAGCACAGAGTCATCAGCTAATGTCTCATCGGTGAGTGTCTCATCGGTGAGTGTCTCATCAGTTAATACCGTGACAACACGTACACCTTCAGGTGATGATGCCCAACGCAACCAAGCTGAGCAAAGCGCGATTAAACGCTTACTTTGGCTTATTGTCTTAGTTGCAGGGTTAGCATCGCTGTTTGCGTATGGCATTATGCGTAATCCTAACCGCCGAGATAATATTGACTCGGTACTTGTTGGTGGCCCCTTACCCGAGTTTGATATGCCGCTGTTTGAGCGTTATCATGACCGTTTTGGGGCGCGTTATCAGTTTGGTGAAGAGGGTGCACAACTTGCCAGCCTCACAGGTAAACCGATGATTATTAACTTTTGGGCGTCTTGGTGTGGACCCTGCCGGGATGAAGCACCGGTGCTCGAGCGCACCTGGCGGCAATACGGTGACGACGTGTTGGTTATTGGCATCAACACCCAAGACCGCAGCCGTGATAACGCCCGGGCATTTTTAAGCGAATTTGACCTAACATTCCCCAATGGTGTGGACGAAAATAGCCGCATTGGTATCGACTACGGCATTTTTGGCTTACCTGAAACCTTTTTTGTGGCTGCTGATGGCACTTTGGTCTACAAACACGCTGGCCCCGTCACCCAAGCCATGATTGATACTCAATTAGAAAGTATGTTGCCGTAATGTTCAAAACAGTAATCTCAACCTTCAGACGCTCGAGCGTCCCCTACATCTTACTCATACTCATCTTGATGAGCACTGCCTACGCTCAACAACCGCAATCCGAAAGTGACTTAGGCCGTGAGGTCTTTGAAATCTCAAGGCTACTGCGCTGCCCCACCTGCCGGGCAGAAGCAGTTTCGGAATCCAGTGCACCCATTAGCATTGAAATGCGTGAGATTATCAGCGAACAACTTGCTGAAGGCAAAAGCCGTGAAGAAATTTTGGCATTTTTCCAAGCGCGTTATGGCGATTGGATTTTGCTAGAACCTCCGCGCCGTGGGTTTCACTTGGTGGTGTGGATTATGCCGATTGTCGGTGGCATCGTGGCGTTGGCGTTTCTGGTTATCTTTTTACGCCGTTGGCAACATAATGCGACAAAACCTGTTGAGGTTAGCGAACACGACCTCGAGCAGCTTCGCCAGATTATGAACAACCAAGTCATGAAGGACCAGCCCGCTCAAGATTTGGGGACGCCCTAAATGCTGAGTGTTATGTTGCTTGTGTTGCTAGCAGTGGTCATCTTTGCTTATGTAGCTCTGCCGCTTATTGTGCCTAACTACGCTGACCCGCTCCCCAATATGCGCGATCCCGTTGAGGAAGACCTCGAGGAAGAACGCGACGCGCTCATTAAAGCGATTCGTGAGCTAGATAGCCGCAGCGACTTACCCCAAGAACGGCGTGACAGTTTACGGGCGCGCTACGAAGCCAAAGCCGCCAAAACCTTGCGCGCCCTCGACGAATACAACGCGCGGGATAAGGGTAACCGCAAGCGCGCGCCCAAACCCGTGGCACCCAAACGCGCACCGGTTGCACTCATCATGTTTTTAGGCATTATGATTGCCAGTGCCTCAGCACTTGGCGGGTGGATTTTGCCGCGTTTTGGCGATACCACCATCACCGTTGCCAACGAACGTTTAGACGATGCTGCCGACCTTGCGCTCCTTCAACAGGCAGCTGAACGCGACCGCTCGAGCGACACCTTAATGGCCCTTGCTGAAGGCTACTGGACACGGGGTGAAGACACCAGTGCCGCTGAGATTTACGAACAGGTAATTGACCTTGACAATGCACCTGCACTTGCGTACCGACGTCTAGGACTACTATCGTTACAGCAAGATATTGACGTGGCGAGGACCTACCTCGAGGAGGCCCGTTTGCGTGACCCAGACGACCTCGACACCCTCTACAGTTTAGGTGAGGTTTACTTTGCCACCAACCGCCCTGCAGATGCAGCTAGTGCGTGGCAAGACTTTTTAGCGACCGAAGCAGGCGCAGATGACCCTGAAGTAACGGCCCGACTCATGGCGGCTGAAACGGTGATTCCACTTGCCCAAGCCGTGCGTGACAATCCTTCTGAAGACACCCTAGCGGATTTGGCGGACGGTTACTGGCGGCTCGAGGAACGCGAACGCGCTGCGGACATCTACTTCCTCCTTTTAACGGAAGAAAATCCCGAAAGTGCTGTCGCCTTAAGCCGTTTAGGGCAAGTGCTCTTCTTTAGCGGCCGCAACGAAGATGCGATCGGCTTTTTGGCACGTGCTAACGAGCTAGCACCTGACGACTTGCACACGCTGCTCTTCTTAGGAAATGCCTACTTTAGCCTCGAGCTGTTTGAAGCTGCTATTGACAGCTGGAACGATTACGTTGATGTCGCTGGTAGCGAACAAGCTGCCGGGCGCGTACCCGAACTCATCGCCCAAGCCGAAGCACGCTTAGCAGGTGAAACCAGCTTGCCAACAATGACCCTAAACCCAGCTATGCCAGACACACCTATGGTGAACACACCTGTGGTGAACACACCTGTGGTGAACACACCCGTGGCGACATCCACCGTAACTGTGCCCACGGCAACTGTACCCACTGCGACTGTACCCACTGCGACTGTACCCACGGCAACCGTATCTACACCAGATGAAGCCGCTGACGCACTTGCCGCCATGGGGCAACCTTCCCACGTGGGTGAGCGTGCGTTTGTCAACAACTGCTCGGGTTGTCACGGGATGCAAGGTCAAGGTGGCGCGGGCTATCAACTAGCAGGCAACGATAGACTCGAAGACATCGATTACATCATCAGGATGATTCGCAACGGGCGCGGGCTTATGCCAGCCTACGACGCGGTGATGAGCGATGAAACCATCAACAATATTGCGGCCTATGTGCAAGACGTTATTTACCCGATGCCAGCAAATTAAGTGGTGTTCGTATTTAGTGACGGTTTAACGCTGTAAATGAATCAGTCTGACGCTAACACACCATCATCTCAACCACATCACGCTGATGTTGATACTAACGTAACTCCAGATGTGAATGCTGCGCCAACAGCTCTAGGTAGCTCGAGGCGCAGCTTTTTACAGCGCGCCCTCACCTGGTTGTGGCGCGTGCCGGTGATTGCGGCACTAGGCGGCGGCATATGGGCGTTTTGGCGGGCCTACCGGGTTCATTTTATTAAACCCGCACCCAGCAACACACCCAACTATCGCAGCTTTGACCCCATCACCATCACTTCAATTGATGCGTTGGCGAATGTTTGGGATAGCCTCGAGTTCAGCTATGCTGGCTTACCTGCTATCCTCGTGCGACTTCCTGAGGCAACATCTGACAGCCTCGAGGTTAGCGGCGCTCACTTTATTGCACTAAGCCGTTTGTGTACTCACCAAAGTTGTCTTGTCGCCTTAAAAACCGATCCTGAGGCGATTGCCTTTGCCTACAACTTTCGTACAGACAGCCCAGCGCTTGCGTGCAACTGTCATTTGAGTGTGTTTTCGCTTACCCAAGCAGGCAGGGCGGTCAGCGGTCCCGCGCGTTTGCCGTTACCGAGAGTGCGGCTCGAGCAGGACGGCAATGCCATCATCGCCACAGGCTTTGAGATTGCTGACATGGCATAGTGTACTCAAGTGTGCTGTTGATAAGCTACTGAGCAGTCAACTTAGCGCGGAGTTGATGCTTGATGAGTGACAAAAATCTTAACACCCCAGATTCTAACAACCTAATCGAAGGTATCGAGTACGCTGGTCAGGTCTTACGCAGTGCGCGTGAGCCCGAACAAGGTAGCGTTGTTGCAATCAGTGACGCCGAAATACCACCAACCATGACCTTTAGGCACAAGCACGGGCTATCACATGCTGACCTTGCAGCTATTTTAGGTGTTACTGAAGATGACGTCGTGGACTGGGAAACAGACGAAGCTAAGCCTACAGCACCCGTGCAACTTTTGCTCGAGCTACTTTATGTTCAGCCTGAGCTTGTCATTGAAACCGCCAAAAGCTTACAGAACCGCGCAATTGCTAACCTCACAGCAGCTCCTTAAACGCGCTCGCAACATTAGCGACACAATCTCAATCGCCCGGTTCATCTAAAACATACGGCTGTCCGACCACATCCTCATCATAAAGATGCCGCTGCCTATCGCGCAGGGCTGGTTTGATGCCAGCATTACGCAAAGCTTGCCAGACGTTACTCCACACGCTATCGGCGTACTTAAAGCGCGCGCCGAAGTCATCTAGCTGAAAATCAATCCAAAACGCCGCTGACCATTCGCTAAGCCCGGTGAAAAATACTCGGACGGCCAGCACACCCTCACTTTGCTGGAGTGCTTGCTCGAGCAATGCTTTCACCTGTTTCGGCGGATGGCTTGGGTCAACATGCACGGTGTAGCGCAACCAGTACTCTTGGCTAGGATAATTGTAATTTTGTACAACTTTGTCTGACGCCGTGCTGTTGGGAATGCTGATGATATTACCCAGCGGCGTCCTTAACCTTGTGGTGCGCCAAGTGATGTCAATAACCTGCCCGGTTTCCACGTCGTCGATGGTGACCCAGTCACCCACACGAAAAGGCTGCTCCATGTTGATGGCTAAACCTGAAAAGACATTGGCAATATTGATTTGCACAGCTAACCCCACCACCATGACCAGTACGCCTGATGTGGCTAACACACCCGTGAGGGGCTGCTCAAACACAAACGACAACACGCCAAATGCAGCGAGTGCGCAGACAATAATGGCGACCGACCCGCGCATCACGCTGGGCACGGTGCGGCCCGTGCGCTCCTCGAGCGGCACCCACACAAACTCTTCAATGGCAAACAGCAGCAAAAGCGCTGGCACTAACCACCACAACATGGCATAAAGTTGCGTACTTAGCGTTTGATAACTGGCGCTAGCTTCGGGCAGGGTATGTCCTAATATATCGATGACGACAACTTCGCTGGCAAGTAGCAAAACGATGCTCGAGGCTGTTCCCAACACCCACAACACCCCACGTAAAACATCATAATGACGCAATTTTGGAAACACCCGGATGAGAAGTTGAGGCAACAAACTTATCACCAGGACGCCTAAACTCACTAAAGTCAGCCAACGCGCCAGGTCTACTGGCAAGCGGCGACGCACTTGTAACCCGCTAGGCATTAGCCACAGCACCGCATTGAAACGCGAATAGCCCACGCTACCTTGTGCTAGATAATTGGGATTACCTAGGCTGCTTTCTGCAAAAGTGTCTTGAAAAAATGCCCGGCGCGCGACACGCCAACCAAAGACATCTTCTAGTCTGCTTATAAATGGATTTACCGCTGGTACCGTTTCTGTTATGGGGCTCGAGACTCCCCCTGTTAAGCCCAGCACGTCCACTACGTAAAGAACATTGTCATTAGATTGTTCGATGTTACGAAACTGCACGCCCAACACCCGCTCGCCAAAGGCATGCGGCACAAAGCCCAAACGGAATGTCCCCGACACGCGGTACAAACGGTAGTTGAGGTCGTCAACGCTGGTCTGCTCGAGCAACTCAAAACGTGGCGGCTCAGCGGCGTTGGTAAACTCGAGCGCATCTATATCCAGCGCACCTTCATAGCGGAACCACAAGTGAAACGACAGGGATGCATGTAACTGTCCAGTGTCAACGGCTTCAACATCTAAAAACTCTAGCCCGGTATAAATAACCTGGGTGCGGTAGACGTAGCGGTCAGCTAGCTCGAGCACGCGCCCATCAGTCAAAGCTTCTTCTAAACCCGCAAACGGCTCTTGCGGAATCATACGAAACTGGGTTTGGGCTGAAATAAGCCGCTGATTTTGATACTGCCCCATCGTCACTAGCGTCACTGGATCGCCGTTGGGGTCAAAGTAAAGGTTGCCCGTTGCTGCTGGTAGTGCCGCTAAAGGTTCATTGATGGCTGCCAGAGCTTGCCGCAAGGCCTCACGCTGCTCAGCTAAGGGCACCGAAAAATCAACCGTCTCAGCAGCACTACTCACGACCTTAGTAGCATCATAATAGGTTGCTGACGACCAACTTGGTGTGTCGTTGTAGGTTGCGTTAAACGCATCTGCGATACCTTGGGCGCGTTCACCGGCAACATCAAACAGTAAGGGTGAGGCTACAAAGATGCCGTTCGAAAAGCGCCCCGGCTGGCGGCGTTCTTGCACAAAGCCGTTGAGCGTATCCATAAACGCTTGACTGCCTAGGGCGTCACCACCAACAATGACGTGACGCCCACCTAAGCGGCGCACACCAGCAACCAATCGTGCAGCTTCTGGTGCTGCGGTGGCCAATAAAATCATCGGCGGAGACGTCTCTTCTACGGCTTGTGTTGACAGCGTGGAGCTAACAACATCAGTTAACGTATCTGACTCCATACGGTCATCGGATGTTGTTGTTTCTGCTGTAATGGCATCTGCTATAACAGCATGTGACACAAGCTGCTGCGCCAAGGTCCTGACGGCATCCCCACCTTCGGTCAGTAAGTTGTACGACGCCACCCGACCACCTACGGACCGAAACCGTGAACTAAACGCATCTGCCAATGAGTTACCGTAGACACTGCCATCAGTGACGATGTGAACGCTTTTTTGTGCCAAAATGCGGTAGCTGTAGCGCGCTAAAAAGTCGCCTTGGGTGTCGTTGTTAAAGACCGTACGAAAGGCGTAGCGGTTGCCACGCGTGACTTCGTTAGCGGTCGCACTGCCCGTAATCATGACCAGGCCAGCGTCTTCGTAAATTTCGCCAGCGGCAATGCTGGTACTGCTCGAGCGGTGCCCAATTACCGCCAAAGCGTCACTAAGAACCACGTCACGCGCGCGGGTGACAGCTAATTCAGGATCGTTTTGATCGTCGTAACTGACAACCTCAACTAGTCGCCCTTGCACCCCGCCAGCTTCGTTAATCTCGTTTGCATAAAGGTTAACCGCCCGCAACATGTCTTCACCAAGCGCCCGATCACTGCCGGTCATGGGACCAACCACAGCCAGCGTGAAGGTCTCAGATTGAACCTGGTTACACGCAGTCACCAAGACAAGTGAGCAGATGAGCACGCCAGCGCGTACAGCTTGCTTTGTATGACGCTGATGCGTATTGCATTGAGCATCGTTACGGTGAGGTAGTTGCCCTAGCTTTGACATGATACGAGTTAAAAAATGAATCACGCTACCTGCCTCTGGCAACACCCAAAACCTTGCAACTTCACATGCGTATGCTGCCAGCCACACTCTTTTTGCATATCCACAAACTCACTATAGCAAAGCAGGAAATAAGCGCCGCTGACATTCCCTCATAGCTTGGTTGAGTGTGTCTGAAACATTTCAATACGGCAACGAATCAAACACAAGGCTCATGCTAGACTGCTAACGTGAATTGTGGCAATACATTTCGGCGGACGTCGGCATTTCATCAAACTGTCTCATTGATCTCATTGACTCGTAATAAGGCCTCAGCAATTAGCTTCATACGATCAGCTTCACAAAATGTCAGCCAATCCTTAACACCGTGTTGCCATGCTCATTGTGACCATGCTCATTATGATCATGCACATTACGATGACGTTTACGAATATTATGACAACTAAGTTTATAACCATTAACTTGATGTTGATGGCGCAGCAAAATGGTGTTAGTCACCATCTCACCGCGCCCCAAAAATTACATATGCATCAGGAGGTAAGCTTTTGAAACGCTTCCTTGGCCCGTTGCTCACGCTCGTTTTAGCCGTGGGTGTCGGGTTTGCAGTTTATATTTCGCTGCAAGATCAACGCGTGATCGTTGTGAGTGGGCTTATTGGCTCAGAAAAAGAAGCTTTTTTTCTAGACGAGCGGGTGGTGGAACGCTTGCGCCGTGAACACGGGCTCGAGGTTGACTTTGAAAAAGTGGGCTCGAGGCGCATCGCTACCGAAGGCGGCGTAAACGGCACGGTTGATAACTACGACTTTGCCTTTCCCGCGGGCATTCCCGCAGCTGAGAAAATTCGCCGCGACTTTGACGTGCTGGAATCTTACCGCGTGTTTTTTACGCCGATGACGATTGCCTCGTGGTCAGATGTAGTGGATGTGCTCGAGGCTAATAACATCGTCCAGCAGCGTAACGGTTACTACGGCATTGTCGATATGCGCGGGCTTATTGGGCTTATGCAAGACGACATCCGCTGGGAAGATTTGCCCGACAGCGACAGCTTTGATGTTGGCCGTAAAGTGCTGGTCAAATCAACCAATATTTTGTCGTCTAATTCAGCGGCGATGTATTTAGCTTTAGCAAGTTATATCGTCAACGAAGACAGGGTCGTGCAAGATGACCAACAAATTCGTAACGTTCTACCCACAGTTGAAAAACTCTTTTTAGACCAAGGTTTTTTGCCGGGGTCATCGGCCACACCGTTTGAAGATTATCTGATTAAAGGCATGGGCAACTCACCGCTCGTGATGATGTACGAGTCGCAATTTTTATATCAAGCATCCCTAGCAGATGGCAGCATTCGCCCGGACATGGTGCTGCTGTACCCAGAGCCAACCATCTACACCCAGCACGTGCTCACCGCTATGAGTGAAGGGGGTGAACGCTTAGGTGAGGCCCTCACCACCGACTCAGAGTTACAAAAACTGGCCATCGAAAACGGCTACCGCAGCAACGACCCAACCTTTACCAGCGACTTTCAAACCTTTATTCGCAGTAACGACCTCGAGAACGTCCCCGATAACCTCAACGAAGTCATCGACCCACCAACCTACGAAATTATTGAGCGGATGATTGAGCGCATCGAACAAGCGCTTGTGGGTTAGCTAGCAGCGTGGCTCGTTAGTGACGTTGAACTGACGTGGGTCAGCTAAGATCTTAGTTTTAGCTGAGTTGACTGACGTCACCATTGTGACAGAATTGTGACAGGTGTCATTTCCATGCCTACTAGGAGCAACATATTTGAGACTTAATTTAGCTTGATGATATACATCTCAAACAACCCTCCCGATGAATTCACCCATCACATATTGTGAGATGTCGCTTCTGTATGTTCTAAACTTAATTTAAGACGATGAATCTGAGTAAGCACACCTATTCGATAGATATTTTTTGACCTCTGGAGGCATCATGGCAGAACTTGCTCCCCCCGAAACCTTAACCCCACCCGAACCTATTAAGGTCATTGAACAAGACCAAGCTGACGAAATGGTCAAGCTCGACCAAGATAAAATTCCTGAGCTTGACGCTAAAGTTGATGAGTTTATTAGCCAGATTATGGCTGCCGACGTGCACACGCCGGTCTTTGAGCAAAAAGTTAAAAGCATTCACACGATGGGCAACGCGGAAATTCGTGCGTCTGCCAATGTGTCTAACAGGATGCTCGAGCGGCCCGCCAATAGCATCGACAGTAGCCTCTTTGACGACAAATCGCCCATCTCAAAATCGCTTGTAGACTTGCGCAATACCGTCGAAGACCTCGATCCCAGCCGTCAAGCGGACATGTTTCGCCCCCGCAAATTGCTGGGCTTAATTCCTATGGGCAACCGCGTGCGCAATTACTTTTTGCGCTACCAGTCCTCGCAAAAGCAGATTAACGCCATCTTAGAAAGCCTCTACCGGGGTCAAGACGAACTACGCAAAGACAATGCGGCCATTGAACAAGAAAAAGTCAACCTGTGGGCGCTCATGCAAAGCTTGCGGCAATATATTTACGTAGGTAAAAAAGTAGATGCTGCCATCGAAGCGCGCATTGCTGAAATTGAACTGCAAGACCCCGAAAAAGCCCGTATTGTGCGCGAAGAAATGCTGTTTTATGTGCGTCAAAAAGTAACTGACTTACTTACCCAACTGGCGGTGAGTGTGCAAGGCTACTTGGCGCTGGATATGGTGCGCAAAAACAACCTCGAGCTCATTAAAGGTGTTGACCGCGCCACCACCACCACCATCTCTGCGTTACGTACGGCAGTGATTGTGGCCCAAGCGCTTACCAACCAGCGTTTAGTGCTCGACCAAATTACGGCGCTTAACCGCACCACCAGTAGCTTGATTGAGTCCACTTCAGTTTTGCTCAAAACCCAATCTGGCAAAATTTACGAACAAGCTACCAGTGCTACCGTGGATGTTGAGCAGTTACGCAATGCCTTCAAAAACATCTACGACTCCATGGATATGATTTCCAGCTACAAGGCCCAAGCGCTCACCAACATGAAACAAACTGTCAATGTGCTTAGCCAAGAGGTGGATCACGCGCAAACCTACCTTGACCGTGTGCGCCAAGAAGAAGTTGCCAGTGCTACCGAAGACCTAAACCTGAACGCCAACCCACCAAAACTTGGTGAAGTGAACTTGTAGGTAATGGAGTAAGCGATGAAGAACGCTCGAGCAAGCCTGATTATCCGCGCAGTTATTGTGCTTATTGCCATAGTTGCTGTCGTGCAGTTTCGCAGCGGTGGCGGGCTGCCAAGTTTGGGGAGTTTACTTGGCCGCGAACCCACTACGCTAACTGTCTTAGCAGGGTCAGAATTGCGTGACCTCGAGCCATTTTTTGATGAGATCGCCCGCGAAACTGGGGTGCAGCTCGAGCTTGACTACATCGGCACGCTCGACGGTGTAGAGTCCATCGTCACCGAGACAGGTAGCGGTGGCACGGTGGATGCGGCGTGGTTTTCTCACGCCAAATACTTAGCCTTGGTGGACCGCGGACGCATTGCCGCCCAAGAAACCATCATGCTCTCGCCTGTAGTCATGGGTGTAAAACAAAGCCTCGCTGAACAGTGGGGGTGGACAGATGGTGGCGTAACTTGGCAAGACATTGCCGATAGAGCAGCAACTGGCGAGTTGGATTTTGCCATGACCAACCCAGCTTCATCGAATTCTGGGTTTACCGCACTCATGGGCGTGGTGGCCGCCTTTGCAGATACGGCAGATGCCCCCCGCCTAGAAGACATTGAAATAGCCGCGCCACGTTTAACAGATTTTTTTGCAGGGCAAGCACTCACCTCCGGCAGTTCGGGTTGGCTAGCTGAAAGTTACGTGCGCGAACAAGACCGTTTGGGCGGCATCATCAACTATGAGTCGGTACTGTTGGAGATGAACGACAGTGGTGAGTTACGTGAACCTCTTTATTTGCTTTATCCAGAAGAGGGTATTGTCACCGCCGACTACCCGATCATGCTCCTCAACAACGACAAACGCGAAGACTTTGACAGACTGGTTGAATTTTTGCGGTCCGCAGAGTTTCAAGAAACCATTATGCGCGAAACCCAGCGCCGCCCAGTCATCCCGCAAGTTCAGTTAGCGCAAAGTTTTCCAGACGCGCTTTTGGTTGAACTGCCCTTTCCGGGCAGTAGCGACGTGGTTGATGGCATCTTGTTTGCCTATTTAGACGAAGCACGCATTCCTGCCCACGCCGTCTTTGTGCTCGATGTCTCTGGCTCAATGGAAGGTGACCGCATTGCCCAACTGCAGCAAGCTGTGCGCAACTTAACCGGCACAGATGCCAGCCTGACCGGACGGTTTGCACGTTTTTCGGCTCGAGAGCGCATCACCCTGGTGCCGTTCCGTGAGCAAGTTCAAGATGGCGTTACCTTTGAAATTGACAACGCTGACGAAAACAGCGACAGCATGCAAGGTATTCGCAGTTATGTTGACGGCTTACGGGCAGATGGCGGCACGGCCATCTACACCTCACTCATTACGGCCTATCGTTTTTTACAAGAAGTCCGCGACGAAGACCTTGCCCAAGGCCAAGAGCGCTACTACTCGATTGTGCTCATGAGCGACGGCGAAAATACTGAGGGTGGCAATTTGCGCGATTTTGAGCAGTTTTTTAGTACGCTTTCGGGCGGCAGTCAGCAAATTAAAACGTTCCCGGTTTTATTTGGCAATGCCAACGAACGCGAAATGGACGACGTGGCTGAGCTGACCGGTGGGCGCGTGTTTGATGGACGCAGTGAAACCCTAAGCCTGGTCTTCAAGCAAATTCGCGGCTACCAATAATTTAGGCGATGAGCGCGAAACAGCGGTTTTGGTTTTTTGTCTACAGCACGCCCAACATTGTGGGTGCAGCAGCCGCGTTATTAGGGCTTGCCCCACACTTGCTATTAGAGCTTGTTAGCTCGCGCGGCGGGTTTAACCTTTGGTATGTGATTGTGCCGGGCTTGTATGTCCTTGGCTACGTGGCAAGTTGGAGTTTTCAGGGTCCTAGTGCCAACCTCAAAATTCGTGAGCGGCAAAGTGCAGCCGAAATTCGCCGCGAGCTAGACGACTTGGTCAAACAAATTCGCAAGCAGGTTGCACCTGAAGTGCTAGCGCGGGTTGAAAGCATTCGCAATTCTACCTTGGACGTGTTACCGCAACTTACCGAAACAAGCTCGAGCGGCAATTACGACCTCTATACCGTGCGGCAAACAGCCCTCGAGTACCTGCCTGAAACCCTAGAGAGTTACCTCAACTTACCGCCAACGTTTGCGCGCATACATCCCCTGCGCGATGGCAAAACGGCTAAGCAGATATTGCTCGAGCAACTTACCCTCATTGACGACACGCTTAAAGAGGTTGTGGTGAATATTCACAGCCAAGACGCCAACGAGTTGCTTGCCAACCAACGTTTTTTGAACGAGCGCTTGCACAAAAACGAATTTGCCTTATAACTTTCTTTGGGTCTCCCTACCAGTACATTTTGAGGTGGCTTGAATGACATCTAAAGAAGCACGATTAGCACGAAAAATCATTCGTGCACTCGCTAACGATTGGTCTTTGGTAGAGGATTTTGAAAGCGATACTTGGGAAAAGACCGAAGAAATGCTTAAAACCGTACCAGAAATCGAGATTCCGGTTGAGAACGAAACCCTTATGCTCGTTAATTCAAATCGCGATACGATGAAAGGTAGGCGGCCTACTCATCAGTTTGTAATGCAACTAGAGAAAGATGGCTACATTGAAAACATTGATACCAGCTATACCTTAGGTGGTCCTCCTTTGTGGCACAAGCATACTGTTACTACCGCTGAAGAAACAAGAGACGTAACAATACGTGATATGCGTGTTTACTTTTTTAGACCTACAGCTAAAGGATTGGCACTGTTGCAAGAATATAAGTCTAATAAGTAACGTGTTGCACTTTTGTTCAACATTTCAATCTCGCTTAGTAGGCAATATCTGAGACAACCTCTACCCCATTACGCGCAAGTTGGTGTAAAAACGTCGCATGATAAAAATCCCCCGGATGATCTGGCGCGTCCCACGTTTGTACACAACTTTCTGGCACAATGATGCGCTGCCCTAACCCCTCGGCAAGGTTGCGCACTTGTAAATGCAAAGCCAGCGTATACAAACACAAATCGGTAACATCACCCACAGCGATAATGGTATCCACACCCTCGAGTGAGGCAAGCCAACTCACAAAGTCTGGGCTGGTGTGGCTAGCAATTGAGTTTTTGGTGACGTGTTCAAATTTTTCCCAGCCAGCAAGTGCTTTAAGTTCGCGCACAGCCTCAGCTTCCTCACTGCCAATGACGCAGTGCGGCGGATACGCGTCAAACTCTTGGGCATCTTCTGGGTGGGCGTCTTGAACAAATACCATCTGCGAACTGGGTACGCCAGCGTCAACTAAAGCCTCAACTAAGCTAACCACGTTGGGGATGATAGCCTCAACCCGTGGGCTGGCTAGCACACCAAGCCGGTGGAAGCCTTCAATTACATCCACACTGGCGAGTGCGGTGCGTTCCGGCGTCAAGGTATCTAGGGCGAGCGGTTTTAGCTCACTCAGCCACGTTTCTAAATACGTTGCATAGGCGTCTGCTTGAGCATGTAAAGTCATAGCTCTATTGTAGGCTTAGCTGCACGTCAGATGTGTTTGATGTATTGAGTAAGCACAACCTTAAAGCTTTTTTTGGGGCTCTTACTCACTGTTATCTCCGTAACACTTATACTGGTTGATACGACAGCTAGTAAACCCTGCATCAGACTTCCCAATCTCATTGATGGTCAACCCAATCTTGTAAAGGAGCCAGCAGATGATAGCAACCATGCCCTTTGGACGCACCGGACACCAAAGTACCCGCACGATCTTTGGTGCAGCCGCCCTCAGCAAGGTCACCCAAGCTGAAGCCGACCAGACGATGGAACTTGTAATGCAACACGGTATCACTCATGTTGACACGGCCGCTAGCTACGGCGACGCGGAACTTCGTTTAGCACCGTGGTTAAAAGATCATCGTGATGAGGTTTTTTTAGCTACCAAAACAGGGGAGCGCAACTACCAAGCTGCTCGAGACGAAATTTACCGCTCGCTAGAACGAATGCAAGTTGACCACATTGATTTAATTCAGTTGCATAACTTGGTTGATCCCCAGGAGTGGGAAATGGCTATGAGCGCGGGGGGCGCGCTAGAAGCTGCTATTGACGCCAAACACGAAGGCATTGTGTCTTATATTGGTGTAACCGGTCACGGCCTCACCGTTGCTCAGAGGCATCTACAAAGCCTTAACCAATACGATTTTGACGCTGTGTTGTTACCCTTTAGTTACGTGATGATGCAACTGCCCAACTATGCTGCTGATTTTGAAGAATTGTATAAACTCTGTCAGGAACGCAATGTTGCTGTGCAAACGATCAAAGCCATTACCAGAGCGCCGTGGGGTGACAAACAACCGACTAGGGCAACCTGGTACGAGCCGCTCGAGGAACAACACGACATCGACAAAGCTGTGCACTGGGTGTTGGGACAAAAAGAGGTCTTTTTAAACACGGTGGGAGACATTCACATTTTACCTAGGGTTTTTGATGCCGCTGAGAGATTTGTTAGCACAATTCCAGACAGCGAGATGGAAGTTGTCTTTCGAGAACGCCAGATGGAACCTCTGTTTACGTCTTGAGGGTGTCATCGTTACACTGCCAATTGCACCATACAACTAAATCTCAAACGTAGGTCTTGGTAAATCACGCGATAGACTGTCTTATGATACTCAGTAACCTTACTTTCTCGAGCCTCTTGCCCAAGTGCGTTCAAGATTATATACAGGTCATCCTATGACCCTGCGCGTTGGCATTATTGGTGCCGGCCAAGCAGGTGAACGCCACGCAGTGGGTTTTGCTGCCTGTGAAGGTGCCCAACTCGTTGGTATTGCCGATATTGATCAAGGTCGTGCAGACACCTTAGCAACGCGTTTTGACGCAAAAGCATTTACAGATTGGCACAAGCTGCTTGACGAAAAGCTGGATATTCTTGTGGTGAGCTTGCCTCACAACATGCACGTTGCGCCCACGGAAGCTGCAGCCGCGCGCGGTATTCACGTGCTCATGGAAAAACCAATTGCTACCACTTTAGAGGATGCTAAGCGCATTGTTCAGGTGTGCCACGACGCGCAGGTCAAACTTAGCATTAGTTTTGTACACCGCTTTCGTGAAGAACTGCAGGTTGCCAAGGCTTGGCTCGAGGCAGGGCACGTGGGTACAGTGCATGTTGCTTGCGAGTCCATGGGCGGGCAACGCGGTGCACATCTTCCCAAATGGATAACACAGCAAGACATTGCAGGCGGCGGCGTGCTTATGTACAGCGCCATTCACGGACTAGACAGGTTGCGTTGGTTAATTGGCAGTGAGGTTGTACGTGTAAGCGCACAAACTCGTACCTATAGCCCCAACACAGAAGTTGAAGATGGCGTAGCAGCGCTGCTTACCTTTGCCAACGGTGCCACGGCAACCCTCACCAGCAATGCACCTGTTTACAAGGCTCAACCTGCTGTGTGGGAAACTGAACTTTATGGGGACAAGGCTTTAGTGCGCATTTGCACGCGGCAGTTTGTTGAACTTAGCAGTGATAACATAACTGAACACATTGACACCGCACCGTTTAGTGAGAGGCTAGGCATTCACTACAATTTTGCACGTCAAGCGCACGCGTTTGTAAAAGCTATACGTGAAGATAAAGTGCCAGCTGTCACAGGAGAAGACGGCGTCAAAGGGCTCGAGCTTGTCCTAGCTATCTACCAAGCCGCTACAACAGATGAGGTCGTTGAACTTGGCCACAGCAAGCTGTAGTCCTTGTGAGGAAGAACAATTTTTATATTCCACTACGTTTTACAAATCAGATGACAGAAATAAACCAACAGAATAAATTTCAATATGCATGTTATCAGCAATTTTATTTGAGATTTTCGTAAGATTCAACCTTTATGTCGTTTTGCTTGAGGTTTGCGATGGCCTCAGTTCACTTCCACATACAACTCACATCCATCTCACCCAATGCCACAACATGTTGAACTATTTCGCTATTCAGCGTGCATATAAGGTGCTATACTAGCGCCTATGTTAGAACCGTCCCTTCAGCTGTACGGCTCTACGTATGATGAAGTCAACTCCATGCTTGACGAACTCATTACGAAAAGCCATGCACGTTATGCCATGATCATCGATCTAAAAGGCTTTGTGCTGTTACACAACAAAGCCCTTTGGGCACCTAAACCCCCTTCACTAGATTCGCTTGCGAGCTTAGTTGCCTCTAACTATTCAGCCAACACTGCCATTGCCAAGCTGTTAGGTGAAGATGGCTTCAAAGAAATGGTGCAACAGGGCGAAGAAATTAGTATCTACCTCGAGGAACTAGGTGACAAAGCCATTTTAGTAACTATTTTTGACAAATCTGCTGCCCTTGGGCGGGTCAAACTTTTTACCAAAAAAGCTGCTGAAGAAATTCGCAAGGTCATTGAACAAAGCACTGAGCAAGCGCCGCAACTCACCTTTGATAGCAGCTCTACAAGCGCCCTCTTAGATAGCTTTTTTGGGGATAACGATTAATGAGTACGATCAATTTTTCTGCTCGAGAAATCAACTTCAAAATTGTGTACTACGGACCTGGTTTATCGGGTAAAACAACCAACATTAAAAAAATCTACGAACAAGTCCCCGGTGAAGCCAAAGGCGAGATGGTCAGCCTCGCCACCGAAGACGAACGCACGTTGTTTTTTGACTTTTTACCACTTGATTTAGGCAGCGTAAATGGTTTCAAAACTCGTTTTCACTTGTATACAGTACCTGGGCAGGTATTTTACAACTCGAGCCGCAAACTCATTTTGCGTGGGGTAGATGGCATCGTTTTTGTAGCAGATTCTGACCCTAGCCGCCTTCGTGCCAATGCTGAATCGTTGCGCAACTTGCGCGAAAACCTTAAAGAATACAACCTTTCACTTGAAGATATTCCTTATGTAATTCAGATTAACAAGCGCGATTTACCTAACGCACTTCCTTCTGAGATGATTCGCCAAGTGTTAGATCCTACTGGCAAAGTGCAAACTTACGATGCTATTGCGTCTCAGTTTGTTGGCGTGTTTGAACCACTCAAAGGTGTTTCCAAATTGGTGCTTGAAAAATTAGCACAAACGACCTAGCTTGTTTTAGAGTAAGTTAGCACTTAAGGGACGGTCCAAGTGCTAACTTGCGTAAATAGTACATCAAGTTTTAGATAACTGGACACTATGTCCAGTTATTTTTGTGTCCAGTTATTTTTGTGTCCAGTTGTTTTTGTGTCCAGTTGTTTTTGGCCCATGCTGATGCAATTCATCACGCATAGTTGCATGACCAGATCGTGTTAGGCTAGAAAGCGTGTTTGAAGAGTCTGTTGAGGGGTTTATTGCGCGCTGGCGTGGGTATGCTAACCTCGCCAAGTTGTACAGCCATATTGAAGGTAGTCCCCTGCTCGAGTGCTCTATCGAAGGACATATTCTTAACGTGTTTGAGCGCACTAATCCTTATGCGTCTTTGCCAGGTAATATTCAGTTAATTGTCAATCCTACGGCCCAGCAGGTTCACAAACCCAAGAACTCTGACAAGCGGCTCGAGGTCATTGGCATCAGCCAAGTTCACGCTTGCGGTCTGGTACTAGTACGCAACGAACAAACTATTGTCATCGACGCAGGTTTTCCTCTTGTTGTGAGTGTATTTGATCCCTTACCAGATGACGTTGCAGCAGGCGACTGGCTCGAGTTTGAGTCTCTTAACCCAATTCACGGGTTTATCCTGCCAGCAGCTAAGCGTACGTCACAAACAGCTAGCGAAGAAGATATCTAACCTGTTTTAGGAAAAGGCTTAGTAGCCGTCCCTTGATGAAAGCGTATTTGCCACCTTGAGCTAATGTGTTCCCAAATCGATGATCTCAAGGTGTAGTTAGATAACCGTGGATTTCCTTCAACAGAAGCAGATTTGTAAGTGAGTAACGCTACATTGCATGATAACGTAGCTAACACGAAGTCTTGACTCCAGATTGCAAATGTTGATTTTACAGAATGATCTTCAAGTGTCAATCGCGCTATAACGTCATCTTTTGTGTAGCTTTTTCCTGAACGCCCAAACTCCATATAGTCTTGATGCAAAAGACGCATTAGCTCATGCTTACTACACCTTGTTTCAGGTTAATGCAGCAATCTCTCAAGATCTCTTAATTTATGCAAAAGAGCATCACTGCTAGAGACCATATAAGCTTAAGTCTTATTTGACATACTAGTCGCCAGCAGCGATTTTGCGCTTTTCGTGAATTTGGGTAGCAGCCATCTTAAATTTTTGAGCACTGGTTGCAGCCAACATACCTGTGTCGTAGTCAATGAGGTCAGCTTCGTACAATTCAGATAAATGATCATCAAAAGATTGCATACCGTCTGCTTTGGAATCCTCGAGCACTTCGTAAATTTCCGGCGTGCGGTTTTCATCTTTAATGAGGTCACGCACCCGCAAGTTCACCTTGAGCACTTCCATAGCCGCCACACGTCCACCACCTTTGCGCGGTAGCAACATCTGTGACAAAATGCCCACACAAGATTCAGCAAAAAGTACGCGGGCAGTGTCACGCTCTTCAGGTGGAAATAAATCCATAACCCGGTTGACCGTGCGCACGGTATCTTGGGTGTGCAGTGTGGCAAACACTAAGTGACCTGTTTGGGCAGCTTCAATAGCCGCTGAAGCTGTTGCTTGGTCACGAATTTCACCAATAAGAATGACATCTGGGTCTTGGCGCATTGCAGCAATAAGCGCATCTTTAAAAGTAATTGCATCTGGACCAATTTCACGTTGCACAATCACTGACTTTTTAGGTTTGTGTAAATACTCTATAGGGTCTTCAACAGTGATAATCATCTTTTCGTGAACTTGATTTAATTCGTCAATAATGCGGCTCATGGTGGTAGATTTGCCCGAACCTGTTGGACCTGTTACTAGCAAAATGCCCTTTTCTTGATCCCGAAAGTGGTTAATGGTACTGTCCGGCAAGTTAACAACTTGCAATTGGGATTCATCGCTGTTGATAACCCGCAACACCGCGCTCACACTGCCGCGTTGCCGAAACAGATTAACTCGAAACCGACCAACCCCTTCAACAGCATAGGCTAAATCAACTTGGCGCTTCTCTGAAAATATGTGTTTTTGTTCTTCGTTACACATAATATCAAGCAGCGCTGCCGTAATTTTAGGCGACAATTTCATGTCTGCAACGGGCACCATACGCCCACTTTTGCGCGCCATGGGCGGCATTCCAGCGTGAAGGTGAATATCTGAACTACCGTCAGCAACAATTTTAGCGAGCAGGTCGTTAAATTTCATGGCGCTCTAATTATAGCCGCTTTGTGGCGTAAGAAATCTCACAAAAGTTACAGTATGGGCTGTCGTGTAAGCCATGTAACACTTATATATGCACATTTACAGGTAGACATGCCTTTTTATTTAAGGTATACTTATACTCCAACCAAGTTAATATGTTGGCAGTTCCAGGATCAGTTCCCCCACTAAGTGGGTCAATTTCTACTGCCCTGGGTTGCACGCGCAACTGCCTGTGGCAGTTACTTGTGGAAATGCTATGTGTATCGAAAAGGAATGCTAATGGACACACTACATGGCACGTGGCTCCATGAAACCAGCTACGAGGGTATGCAGATGCAAACGTACCAAACCATTCAACCCAATGGTCACTATGAAACGCGGATACACTACACTATGCCAGACGGCTGTCATCAGCTTATTTGCCATGTAGGTAACTATAATTTGCTAGGTAATATCTTGAAGTTAATGCTCGAGACCGGCACGACTACTATATCCAGTTGTCCAGACAACGCTAATAACTTTGCCGAACGCCCTTTTACTGACGCTGAACTTGCCGAGACAATAGCCATGCTTTCCCAGCTCATTCAGATTGACGTTCAAGGTGATACCCTAACCACTATTGTCCGAGGTCCCGCTGGCGAGATGCGTGTAACTTATCAACGTCAGCCCTAGAAGCTGTCTAAAAAGTTCTTCATGAGGCTTGTAATCACCCAACAATCACTGTGTAAGACGTTGGCCACATTGATAGACGTAATTGATAGACGTACTGAATGATACCTAAGGTTAACCTTTTCAGGTAGGCTTTTAAAAAAGCTTCCTTGGGCATCCGTCAGCAGCCTTTCTAAGCGTCATAGCATTATTTTGCAGAGTACCACAGTTCAATAATCTCTACCATTACAAAGCGTTGATACTAAGTGTGTTGACATCATCTTCACGTCTTACGTCAGCATCATCCACCCAGCGGACCCAGCAAGGGAACTAGAGGTGTGTTTTCGTCAGTCTGACCAAACGGGTACAGATTGTAATTAGTGAGTTCCATATAGCCCAGGCCGTCATGAGAACCGTCTATGTTCATGGCACCTTCCCAATAGACAATGCCAGTTGAGGCTCTGGTGTCCATCTCTTGATCGTCTAGGACAGGACTTACGCGAATGTCGATGTTCCAGCGGGGTACGCTAATGTCCCACTCGAGCGGGTAAATACCTCCGGTAGCTTCACTTTCCCAGGTATAACCCGTAGGTTCAATCTCAAATTGATCTTCTTTGAGTAAGTGGACGGTGCCATCTGGTTCAACGTAGCTACCTTCAGACGCAATATACTCGCCACTTGGCTGGCGGATAAGGTAAAGCATCAGTTCGCTGTTGTCTTCAAACTGCAAGCTAAACCAATCCCAGCCAGCATAGCTCGAGAGATCAAAATCGCCCCATTGGTGGTCATGCCAAGCTTGGCCAGTAACCGTAAGCGTGTCACAGCCTAAAAAGTCACAGTTGATGCCAAGGCTGCCCTCAACGTCCATACGGGTGTACGACAAATAGTAGCTAATGCCGCCCGGACCCATCGACTGAATGCCCGGCGGGTTGCCGTGAAGGGCCACCGGTTTGGTAGGCGTAAGCCGCAGATCAAAACTGTAATCACCTTGGTTGGCACGAATAACGTGGCTGTCACCATCGCGCTCAGCACGCCAGTCACCTACAAAGACTTCAAACGTCTTATAGTCAGCGTCTGCGTCATAGCCCCAAAAGTCAGTACGTTCGGCCATAGCAAAACGCTCGTTAGCAACATCGGTCACAGCTACGTGGGCAACATGCCCTTTATCTACCAGCCAGTAAACAGGCAAAACCCCAAACAGTTTGATAGTAGGTGGCGTGTAGGCTTTAAAAAAGGTCAGTTCAAACCCGTACATATTGCCGTCCTCAGCTTCTAAATGCCCGGTGTAGTACCACCACTCAATGGGCGCACGGTGGGCAGCTTCGTCTTCAGGTAAGGTGACCTCTTCAACAGGATAGGGCTGGTCGTAAACCGAAGGAATACAACTGCTAAGTAAACCCAACAAACCTATGACAGCCACCAACTTCAGGTGATACTTTTTTGAACGCATCCAAATCATGAGGGCACTATACTGACTTGCCAACTCGTTTAGTAGTGTGCCAATACGCTTTCGGCAGGCGTTAATGAAACAGCTTATGACCCCAACAGGGTGAAGGCAACTCACCCCCTTACAACTTAGGCTTACAGGTGAAAGGAAGGTTCACCATGACACGTGTTCTTGTGGTAGGTGCAAGCGGCTATTTAGGACGGCATCTTGTTAACGAACTTAAACAGCGCGACTATTGGGTGCGGGTGTTGGTTAGAAGTACAGCTCAAGCGAAGACATTTACAGACTTGGTAGATGATGTGGTGATTGGTCAGGTCACACAATCTGAAAGTTTAGTGGGTGTTGCTAGCGGTATTGACTGGATTTGCTCGAGCCTAGGCATCACTCGCCAACGGGACGGGCTGAGCTACCAAGACGTTGACTATCAAGGCAACTTAAATGTCTTGCGGGAAGCAGAGCAAGCTGGCGTCACCCGATTTTTGTATGTGTCTGTCTTAAACGCGCACAAGATGCCCAAGCTAGCCATTATTCGTGCCAAAGAAGCTTTTGTTGATGCGCTGCGTGCGTCTAAGTTGGATACTTATGTCATCCGCCCGTCTGGCTTCTTCTCAGATATGCGTGAGTTTTTGGAGATGGCCCAGCGCGGCAGAGTGTTTGTCTTTGGCAAAGGTGACATACGCGCCAACCCAATTTCTGGGCGCGACCTTGCTAAAGTCTGTGTGGATGATTTGGAAACAAGCTTGACACAAACCAACTATCATCACGAACGCAACGTGGGGGGCCCGGTTGTTTACAGTCAGCGCGAGGTTGCTGAGTTAGCGTTTGAAACGTTGGGGAAACCTGCTGTTATCACAGCGGTACCTTTGTGGTTGGTTAGGGCAGCTATTCCTCTACTGAGGCTGGTGACGCCCACGAAAGTCTACGGGCCGCTCGAGTTTTTCTTGAGCGCATTATCTATGCCAATGGTTGCTGAACGTCATGGTCACGACCAGCTTGACGCGTTTTATCTCGAGCAAGCACGTCACTTGCAGTCCACATCACCAGCACCCCCTGCATACCAACACAAAAGTGCATGATCTCAAAAAGATGAGCCAGACAACCTATCGTCGTCCGGCTCATTTATTACACTTTAATGTCTAAGTATCTCCATACTATAAATGCGATATACAAGCAGCGCCGAGGAGGTCAAA
>CAZMCW010000025.1:3976-23920 GCA_964564405.1 uncultured bacterium | reverse complement strand
TCAATATCTTTACTACGCTTAGCAATGGTGAAACGTTTGGCTATGTGTGAATTGATGCTAAGTGTTTCACTTGGTGTCTAGTGTCTAAAGCACCTGCCAATGTAAAAAGCCCTGTCGATACAAGCCCTATCGATACAAGCCCTGTCGATACAACATTGAGTCAACCAAGGTGAGTAACGTTCTAACTGAGCAAGTCAGTCACATGAAGGCACATTGCAACAAGTTAGTGGTAGCAAGTTAGTGGTAGCAAGTTAGTGGTAACAAGTTAGCTGGAAAGGAGCATCCTTGCCCGATGTTATGTCCTCAAAGTAATTTATACAAAAATAATTTCTTAAATCAATTCAACGATCTGGGAGAAGCGTTATGGTAACAAAGTCAACCCAAGTCTCCACCATGCGCGCTAGCGCAAGTACGCCACCAATAGGGAAAATGCGTTCATGGCGCGTTTTGCTGATTGGCCTACTTGTGCTGTTAATTAGCGCTTGTGGTGGTGATGACCCCATTGGTCAAGGTCAAGGTAGCATCGGCATCAGCGTGGTGGGTTTGCCAACAGGTGCAAGCGCAGCCATTGTCGTGACGGGCAACAATTTCAGCCGCACAGTCACTGCCAACGATGCCTTTCCTGCGGACGAAGGCAGTTACGCCATCAACGCAAGTAACGTTTCAGCAAGTGGTTACAACTTTACAGCCAACGCCATTCCAGATAGCGTGAGCGTTATTGCTGATGAAGTCGCTGGCGTGCTTGTAAGGTACAACGCAGTGCCTCGAGTAGTTGCTTCTGGTATCCCGGTCATCAATGTAGATGAAGGTGAGGACTTTGAAAACGGCCGCCTCAATTTTGAGGTCATTACCAACAGCAACCCCAATGTAGTGGCAACTAGCGTGACCAGTGGCGTGCTAGCTGTACGAGCTTTGCGGGATGCTATTGACATTAACGCAACTGTCACCGCCATTCTTACCCTCCGGGTGACAGATGACGCAGGTAACACCATCGAAGAAGCTGTGCGAGTAAATGCTACCTACAGTGATACTGGCAATGGCGGACCAGAGAACAGTCCACCAACAGTAGCAGGCGACCTCCCAGACATTCGTGTTGGCTTAGGTGCTGCGCCTATCAGCTACGACCTAAGAGACTTTTTTGCCGATCCAGATGGATTTAACACTTTAAATTTCAGCATCATTAGCACAACGGTAAGTGTTGCCTCTGCAAACGTTTCCGGTAACACCTTGACGGTTACCTTTGCCAATACAGGCACAACCAACATCCGCGTTACCGCTACCGACAACGCAGGTGCCACAGTGAGTCAAGGGTTTCAAGTCAGAGTTGTAGGTATTACTATTCCTACCGTCAACGGTGAACAAGGTGGTAGTACCACTATCGACCTAGACGATATTTTTGACGGCCTCGGTGACAACCTCAGTTATGAAGCAAGCAGCAGCAATACAGACGTTGCAACTGTTTCTATCGATGATGACGGCGTGTTGACCATAGACTTTGTCGGTCCTGGTACGGCGGTTATTACCGTAACTGTCCGCGACCCGCAAGGTAATGTTGTTAGCCAAGTGAGTTTTACGGTTACTGTGACAGATGGTAACAACAATGGTGGTGGCGATAATACCGGGCCCGTGACTCGAGGCTTGCCTAACATTATCGCTGAGCAAAACGAACCTTCACGCACGTTTAACTTGGCTAGCTTTTTTAACGATGCTGAAGACGGCGGCAGCGGCTTATCTTATGAAGCAAGCAGCAGCAACGGTGCTGTTTCTAACGTGAGCCTTAACGGTACCCGTTTAACGGTTGGCTTTGGTGCTGTGGGTAGTGCTACGATCACAGTTGTTGCCACTGACTCAGGCGCACTTACTGCCACAGATACGTTTTTGGTGACCGTCCTCCCACCATTTAGCAATACCGCACCCACTGCCAACGATGACACAGCTACAGCTATTGCTGGTATTGCAACCTCAATTAATGTGTTGGTGAACGACAGCGACCCCGAAAGTCAAGCGTTAACCGTCGCGAGTGTCACGCAACCTAGCACAGGTAGCGTCAGTAACCGCAGTAACCGCGTGGAGTACACGGCCCCTGGAACGTTCACCGGACAGGTAACGTTTGACTACACCATTCGCGACACCTTTGGATCAACAGACAGCGCCACGGTTACGGTGAATGTCGTTGCCAACACAGGTATACCTGTAGCAACTAGCGACACAGCGGCTACTCTTGAAAACACACCGCTCAACATTGCAGTGGGCGCACTTCTTGCCAACGATAGCGATCCTGACACAGGTGATACCTTAACTGTAACTGCCGTAGATGGTAGTGGTGGTCAAGGCACGGTGGCACTATCAGGTAGCACGGTTACCTACACGCCAGCTACCGGGTTTACAGGTACAGACACGTTCACCTACACCGTGGAAGACACGGCGGGGAACAGTGCTACTGGCACCGTTACCGTCACCGTGACTGATTTAACAGGTAGCGGCGAACCGACGATCAACAGCTTTACTGCCAGCGGTAACAATGTGCCCGTAGGTACACCCGTAACCTTTAACTACAACGTAACGAGTGCTGACCCTGTGACCTGTACCTTTGATCCAGATGGCTCAGGCACGCCCGGCGCTGGCTTGTCTGGTACAAGCGCACCTTACACGGTTACTAACTGTGGTTCTGGGCCAGGCAGTGTGACCTTTACCTACGACACAGCAGGTAGTGTTGCAGCTTCTTTTACAGCCCAAAACAGCAGCGGTTCAACCGATGCTAGCGTACAACTCACCATTACCTCGGGTGGCGGTGGCAACACAGCCCCAGTTGCTACCGATGACACCGCAACAACCGATCAAGACCAAGCTGTAACTGTCGATGTGCTAGCTAACGATACCGATAGTGATGGCACCTTGACCCCAGGCAGTGTGGCGGTTGTGACGCAACCAAGTAACGGCACAACCAACATTAATGCAACAACAGGGGCCATTACCTACACGCCAACAGCGGGTTTTACAGGTACAGATACCTTTACCTACACTGTTAACGATGATGACAGTGCAACCTCAAATGCGGCAACTGTAACAGTTACAGTGAACACCGCAGGTGGTAATCAAGGTCTAGACCTCAGCAGTGATTGTATAAATGCCAGTAACGTTGGCGACACCTGTACGGTGACAGTAAGCCTCACTGGCAATACTGCTACGTTTGGCTTTGTTGGCCTCACCTTTGATATTGCCAACCCCAACTTCCAACTCAACAGCGTGCAAGTGACCGGTATTGCTGCAGGCGGCACAGCCGGGGTGGGTGCTAACCAGCAAACCGTGGCCATCATCACCTTGGCAGGCAATTTGGTAGAGCCTCAAGAAAATGGTGAAGTCGCGCAAATTGTCTTTGAGCGCACGCAACTTGGTGCTTCAGTATTTACAGCAAGTGGCGGTCAATTGGGAGCTAACTCAGCTGATGTTGGCGCGGCTGACGTGGTGATTCAAGGGTCGTTTACCCTTGATATTCCTTAGGCAACACAAACGTTGTGGGAGGTTTAATAGCCTCCCACTAGCTGTTACGTGAATGCCATTCTTTAGCCTCGAGCCCACTCGTTAATCACGCTAACAAGGATCAACTTATGACAACGCGCACTTTAGCAAGAACCTGTAAACAGGTTTGTATTAGGACTTTTATCTTTTTCCCATGCGTTTTTATTATTTGCAACCCATCTGTTTAGGTAGCGTAGCTCGCGCGTTAAGTGCCATCTACGTACGTGTGACTTTGCGGCATTTGAGGAGTGTAACTGTGCAACTAGGCAGCATTGACAAGCATCAACAGAAACGAGAGGTAGGTGTATGAAACAGTATGGACGTTTAATTGCCGTCTTGGCGTTGGCGCTAGCGTTAGCGGCATGCCGACAAGGTGGTCCACCTGCACCCACGCAAGAGGTGATTCAAGGCTTTGTTATTTCAGCAGATAGTGACAGCCTAGCCACCACCTTTGACGTGAGCTATAACGACAACGAACTCACCTTTGTAGGCTTAAGCGCGGATGATAACCGCACGTACTATGCAACCGGGTCGCAAGCGGGCTTGGTGCGCGTAGCGAAGGTGTCGCTCGAGCCCAATACCACCGAGCTCACCTTGGTATTTACCTCCGCAGATGAACAGGTAAGCGCGCCTACGCTGGTGACAACTGGGTTTAACGGGAGTTTGCAAGTATTAGACGACATGCCCAAGTTGCGTGGGGTAAGCCCTCGAGCTGAAGACTTTGTCGCAACGCAGGTTGCTGTTCCTAACGATTTTCGGCTCGAGGCGGCTTTTGCCAACAGCCCTCTAGGCGACTTTGACAACGATCAGATATTTGAATTTGCCGACGTTGTGGCAATTTTAAATATCTACCTCGAAAATACCGATGTTAACAGCGTCAGCGACTACCAGATTTATCACAGCGATATTAACTGCGATGGCGATATTGGTTTTAGTGACGTAATTGCGGCGCTCAACAAGTTTTTGGGCAACACCGCAACGACGATTCAGGTCTGTCCAACGAGCGTCAATGTAGATGGCAACCCCGGTAGTGGCGTTGTCTTGATAGGCAACTTAGGTCCTGACCCTTTGCCTACCGTCACCCCTAACTACGAAGCTGGCGACCCTACTATATTTGGCGCGCCAACCGGTACCTTTGGGCAAGCGTTTGAAGCAGATAGCAACACCCCATTAGGTACTTACAACGTAAATTTCAACGCAGGTGCTGCTGGCAATGCTACCGTACCTGTTTTGGTAACCGATTCTACAGCTAATACCACACCTACCATTAGCGCTATTGACGATCAGACGATCAACGAAGATCAGCAGACAAACGCGCTCGAGTTCACCATCGGAGATATTCAAACACCACCTGATCAACTTGTTGTAAACGCGTTTTCGTCTGACACCACGGTGATTCCCAACAACGCACTCACCTTGGGTGGCGCAGGTGCTAACCGCACTCTCATAGTTGACCCAGCTGCCAACCAGTTCACCACAGGTACACCTGTGACCGTGACCGTGTCGGTTCAAGATGCCGGCGGCTTGCTTGTTGAAGAAACGTTTGATGTGACGGTCAATCCCGTTAACGACCCGCCCACCTTCCTCAACGCAGGTAATCAAAGCCTTATTTCAGGTACCAATACACAACAAACTGTTCCCAACTGGGCGTTCAACATTGACCTTGGTCCCAATGAAACAACCCAAACCGTCGCCGGGTTTGACGTTGTCGTTGCGTCCGGTGGCGCACTGTTTACCACCCCACCTGCGGTTGGTTCCAACGGTACGCTTACCTACACACCTAGTGGTAACGACGGTGTCGCGACCATTAATGTAAGCTTGCGTGACTCGGGTGGCGTGGGTAACGGCGGTAGCGATACCTCGGCAACCCAACAATTTACGGTTACGGTCAGTGATAACACACCACCCACCATCACACCAATTCCTAACCAAACGATCAACGAAGACAGCAACACTGGTGTCATCAACTTTAATGTTGGCGATCCGGAAGATGGCAGAGTAACAGGAGGTCTAGCTGGCCTCACCGTAACTGCGAACTCATCCAACACGGCGATTATTCCGCCATCGGGCATTGTACTTGGACCTAGCCCTATTACTGGTGCGTCACGCACGATCAACATCACGCCAGCAGCTGACCAATTTGGCGGTCCTGTGGTCATCACAGTAATTGTGGAAGATAGCCGTGGGGCAACTGCTCAAAGCAGCTTCCAAGTGAACGTGAATCCGGTTAATGACGCCCCAGACTTCGACTTACCTGTAGCTACCAGTATTGCAGCTTTTACTGGCTATCCCGAGCAGGTCATTCCGGGCTTCTTGCAAAACTTTGACCCTGGTCCTGCCAATGAATCCAGCCAAACTCGCATCGATACAATTGTCACCAACATTCCGTCAGGACTGTTTGCGGTGCCCCCAACCATTGACGAAACCGGCACCCTGCGCTTTACACCGGGTAGTAACCCAGGTACAGCTACCCTCAGTGTGCGCGTGCGTGATAGTGGCGGTACAGCCAACGGTGGCGTTGATTTATCGGCTGCGCAAACGTTCACCATCAACGTTACTGCCAACACGGTTCCTGCTGGCACTATTCCTGACGTAATGGCCCGTGCAGACGATCCTAATCGAACCATCAACTTACTAACTTCCTTTAGCGATCCCGACCAGGAAGATGCCACGCTCAACTTTGCCGTAAGCTCGGTGACTCCGTCCGGCATCGTGAACGTCACCGCTAGTAACTTAACCGATGAACTCACCCTCGACTTTGTCGCAGATGGTAACGCCGTAGTTACAGTTACCGCTACTGACGACGGCGGCGCGACAGGTTCTATCACCTTCCAAGTGATGGTCAACACGCCGCCGACGGCTGGCACGATACCAGATATTGTAGTTAATGAAGGCGCACCCAACCGGGTCATTGATCTAGACACGATCTTTACGAATACTGACCCACTGACCTATTCAGTTACCCAAAATACTAATACGAATGTGGTCAACGCAAGTGTATCTGGTAGCAACCTGACGTTGGACTTTGGTATTGGTGGGACCTCAACTATCACGGTACAAGCTCTAGAGCCTGGTGGTGAAACGGCAACCGTCACGTTTAATGTGCGCGTTAATGCCACGCCAACAGTGATTAGTACCATTACAAACATTGTGGCTAACGTTAACGATCCTGATTTAACTCGTGAGTTGTCAACACGCTTTGATGATCCAGATGACCCCACGCTTACCTACGTGATCACTCAAAACTCGTTTAGTAACGTGGTTGCAGTGACCCTCGAGAACGGCGCGGAAGCTAACAGTCAACTACGCCTTGACTTCCTCACGCCAGGTGTTAGTCAAGTGACCTTACAAGCTGTTGACAGTAATGGTCTAACGGCCAACATCAGCTTTAGCGTGACTGTAGTTGACAACATTCCCACGCTAGATATGGTTATTCCAAACATCACGGGTAACGAACGTGACGAAGAGTCCATCAACCTAGATGACTTTTTCTCAGACGTTGAAGACGATGGCATGAACAGACCGCTCACCTTTAGTGTGACTAACAACACCAACTTGAGTATTGTCAGCACAGATATTAATGGCACATTCTTGAACCTCGAGTTCCTCCAAGGTGGTATTGCTGAACTTACCGTCACCGCAACCGATAGCCAAGGTCAGTCAGTTAGCACGAGTTTCTTTGTCACCGTGAACGGCAATCCGGTTATTTTGCGAACGCTTAATGACCTCATTCGCAATCAAGAAGACTTGCCGTTTAGAATTAACCTCACCGAGTTTTTCAGCGACGCGGAAGATGGCGGCGCACTTACCTACACAGTTATTGGCAACACCAACAGTAATATCGTTGCAACAAGCGTCGGTGGCGTCAACCTCAACTTGAACCCCGGTGCTGATATTGACGAAGGCGGCACGACGACCATAACCCTTAGGGCAACGGACACAAATGGGCTGTTTGTTGAGCAAGAATTTGTCGTAACTATCCTCAACCAGCCGCCCACCATTAGGGACAACATTGGTGATCGCAGCGCGCCTGCTGGCGGCACAACGACCATCAACCTGAGGTTGTACTTTACTGATATTGGCGATCTATCTTTCCGTGTAATTGGTAATACCAACACGACGGTTGTCACCAACAACATTGGCAGCAACGTACCTGCTTCGGACGTGCTCACCATCAATGTGGCACCTGGTGCAAGTACCGGGCAAACAGCAAACATTACAGTGGAAGCCAGAGATGCTGGCGATCTCACCGCACAGCAGACATTTACGGTTACAGTACAGTAAGGCGTTTAGGTTCTATAAGATCTAAGTTTTAGGTTTTAAGTTTAATGTGGCTAGGTACTCGGATGCATCCGGGTGCTTAGTCACCTTTCCCGGTTAACGCTTTCCCAATTAGCAATGTGGCGTTTACAAAACACCCACCAGGAGGGATCAACGTGAAGATAAGACAACAACAAGGAGTCACGCAATGGTAGCGGCGAGGGGAGTTATAACTCGACTGCTACTTAGTTGTGTGTTGGGGCTGCTGGCGTCTGGAGTATCTGTGGCGCTGGCGGATGGAACATATACGTTTGTTGGTGCACCCTACAGTATTACAGAGACTGACGGTAATCAAACGTTCAATGTACAAATTGAACTTGCAGGTAGTAGTAACAATGACGACGAAGAAGTGCGTGTTCGTGTATCGCCATTTCCTGAAATCACAGGTAATATTACTGGCAATGCTTCTCTAAATGAGTCAGAAATAGTCACCAATGGTGATGGTATTTACGATGTACCTTTTACAATTACCGGCGATAACGATATTGAGCGAACAAAAGTTGTCACTATTGATATTGTAAATATCAACTCGCTAACGCTTACACCTGACGGCATTGATGCAGCAGGTAACGCACAGCTCACTATCACAGACGATGAAGTAGCAACCTACAGTTTTACCTCAGCAAATTTTTCAGTTGCAGAAGGTGATACTACTGATCCAAATCTCGAGTTCACTATTAGTCGTACAGGTGTAGACGGTGGCGACGAACGTGTATTTGTTCAAATTGGTGACGGTGGTGACTCAGCAACAGCTGGTGACGACTACACAGGTGGTGGTATTTTAGACATTACGTTTAATGCAGGAACAGAAACGCGCAATATTACTATTGATAGCGACTTTGATCTCGAGCTAGACGAAACGGTTTCGCTATCTATCGTTGGCTTTGAATTTACGGGCGTTCTTGGTGCTCAGCCGACCGCAACACTGACTATAGAGAATGATGACCAACTTATTGGCTTTAGTGATGCTAACTATAGTGTTGAAGAAGGTGATGCTGGGTCAGTAACTACTGCTGTAACACTGGAACGTGAAGGCGACTTGAGTATTGTTCAAAACGTTCGTGTAGATGTTGTAGGTGGTAGTGCAGGTGGTGCTGATTTTGTTGGTGGGCCGTCTTTTTTCACGGCATTCGCTAGCAATTCCGCGACTGCAACACTTAATATAGGTATTACAGGTGATATTGCAGTTGAAGGTGATGAAAACATTCAGTTAGAAATTGTAGAAGTTGACGGGGCGGCTGACTTTATCGACCTTTCAAACAATACAGCTAGCTTGGTTATCGAGGATGACGACGCGCCAACCTATCGTTTTAGTAGCCCAACCTACAGTGCCATTGAAGGTAACGGTGGTCTTGCCAATGTTCTTATAAGAGTAGAGCGTACAGGCGCAACAAGCAACGAAACTGTAACGCTACAAGTGACTGGTGGTAATGCAACTATAGGTGGCGCGCCTAACGATTACGTTTTAGATAATAATGGTGATGCGGATGTAACTGTGGCCGGTACAGTTGTTACACTCAACTTTGACGCTGCCGATGACTTCAAAGAATTTCGCGTTAGAGTTCGTGGGGATGCCTTTTTAGAGTCAGACGAAACCATTGAATTTAGCCTAGTTGGCACGAGCGTCAACGGTGCGCTTGGTATTCCTGATACAGCAGTTTTCACAATCCTCAATGATGAACGTCAGTACAGCTTTACTGATACAGCGTTTAGTACTGATGAAGGCGATCTGATTAATTTTGACAACACCGTAACTATCGAGCGCGATGGGGACATTAGCGTTTTTGAAACTGTGGATGTCATTGTTGCCGCTGGAGGCACAGCAGTAGCAGGTACTGATTTTGCAGCTGGTGCTTTGACAGCTACCTTTAACGCAGGCGATACCATTGCTACCGTGCCTATTCAAGTGTTTGGTGATAGCGTTACCGAACCAGACGAAACCATTAACTTACAAATTAACGCTACCAGTGGTACAGGTATTATTGGCACGCCAACCAACACTGTACTGACCCTTGTGAATGACGACATCGCTACCTACGAGTTTTCCGAAGCAAGTTACACGGCACTTGAAGGTGACATTGACAATACTGTTAACGTTGTCCAAATTACCCGTACAGGAGCTATCGATACTGCTGAAGACGTAACCGTTAACCTCACCAACGGTACTGCAATTGGTGGCGTTGGCAATGACTTTACAGTTGGACCTATTGTCGTGCCCTTTGCTGCTGGCGATACTGTGCAACTTGTTCCAATTGAGTTACTTGGCGACACGGAATTTGAAGGCGACGAGACTATCAATATTGCTTTGGCGCTATTTAGCAACGGTGGTCAAGCAGGCGTGCAAAATAGTACTGAGCTAGTTATTGAAAACGACGATCAGCGCTATACCTTTACAAGTTCGGCGTTTACGGTTACAGAAGATGGTGGTGCCATAACCACTGTTACGATTGAACGTGAAGGTCCGCCAATTACTGAAACTGTAAATGTAAATGTTACGGGTGGTACAGCTACAGATGTAGCTCCAAATGCAGACTATGCAGGGACGCTAGGTGCAAGCTTTACTGCGGCTGGCCCAGACACAGTTGCTATCGATCTAAGCATCATTGATGATCTTAATCCCGAACCAGATGAAACCATCGAAGTTGAAATCGACGCGGCGTTTAACACCGGCACCCCAGACAGCGCTATCATTACCATTTCAGATAACGATGCTGAGTACGAGTTTAGTGCTGCAACCTTTAGCCAACCCGAAGGTAATGTAACAGCAGATGCTACGGTAGTTATTATCGAACGTAGTGGCGCAACTAACACGGCTGCTACAGTTACCGTTGCTTTAGCAGATGGTGCTACCCCGCCTTCGGCCAACTTTGGTACAGACTATACGGCTGGCCCGGTAGATGTAGACTTTGCTGTAGGTGAGGCAACTGCGATTGTACCGTTAGAAATCCTTGGCGATACGACGAGTGAAGACGACGAAACTATCGAACTTACAATCACCAATGTGCCTACAGGTAGTATGATTGGCACGCAAGCTACCGCCACATTGACACTTACTAACGACGACGGGTTACCCAACTTTAGCTTTACCTCGGCAACCTACAGTGTGACTGAAACCAATGCCAACAACATTGAGACAAACGTTGTTACGCTAACCCGTACGGATACAACGGGTGCAGCGCAAGTTGTTGTTGACTATTCGCCCCCAACTACGCCACCTACAGCAAGCTCGAGCACAGCCGAACAGCGGGTGGACTTCTTCGTACAAAATGCCCTTTTGCCCAACAACGTTACCTGTACAACTGCGCCACCACTTACACCCGGGTCGCCGCTCACAACAGTCTTCCCATGTACAGTGGACTTTGCTGCAGGTGACGCAACAGCAGTTTTACCCATTAGCATCATTGGTGATACAACTGTTGAGGTTAACGAGCGCATTGTGCTTACGTTTACCACCGCAGACATCACCTCAACTCCAACAGGTGTGGCAACAGTACCTAACGTAGCAACGCTCACTATTGTCGATAATGACGGCCCCGCTGGTGCAGACTTACGCGTGCTGAACGGTACCTCAGCAACTAGTCCAACCATTCCAAACGGTACTAGCAACCCCATTATCTTCCCGCTAACTTCACTTAATGTGCCGGTAGAGCGCGAGTTCACGCTGCGTAATACGGGTGATAGCATGCTCAACATCTTTAGCATCAACTTGCCTGCCAACTTTAGTTTGGTAAGTGGCTTCCCAAATACACTCGCAGGCAATACCAGCGAAACCTTCACCATCCGCTTTGACGCAGGCGTGGGTGGAACTAGCGGCGGTCTAGTAGAAATTGCTAGCAGCGACTTTGCCGATAGCCCTTATGTGTTCCCGATTCAAGGGTCCATTGAGGCTACCGAAATTGATGTCACCATCGACGGGCAACCCTTGGTAGATGGTACGGCTACCATCGACTTTGGAAGTACCGTCATCGGTACACCTCTTACTAAAACCATCACTATTTCAAACGGTACAGGCGTAAGTTTGCTACTCAGTAACCTCAACTTGCCAGATGGCTACAGCTTAGTTGGAACTTTCCCAACAAGTGTGGCAGGTGGCAGTAGCGAAACAGCTACCATTCAGCTAGATGCTGCGGCGGTTGGCGTTTTTACTGGTACGCTCAGTTTTGATACCAACGACGAAGACGAAAGCACCTATGACATTGCCCTAACTGGCACAGTTACCGATACACCGCAACCCGAAATTCAAGTGGCTGGTCCGCAAGGTACCATCGAAAGCGGCGGCAGCTATGACTTTGGTAGTAACGCCATTGGTGAATCGCCTTCTGCTACGTTTACTGTCAGTAACGGCGGTACAGCAGACCTTACGCTTGACCGTGCGTCACTAACCAGTTCGCTAGCAGGTACAGCCTTTAGCGTTACCGACGACTTTGCGGAAACAACCTTGGCAGCTGGGCAATCAACTAGCTTTGAAATTACGTTAGCTGGTAGTGCCGCAGGTAACTTTAATGCTACTTTGTCGTTTGCTAACAACGATGCCGACGAAAATCCGTTTGGCATTGACCTTAGTGGTGAAGTGTCCGCACCAGAAATTGAAGTTCGCGCAGATACCCGCGTTTTACAAGATGGTAGTAGCGTCCCCGTGGACTTTGGTGGAACTACACTTAACAACGTGGTACCTCAAACGTTTACTATCAACAACTTGGGCGGCGTGCCACTTGCGCTCGGCGGGCTAGATTTACCTGACGGCTTTGCGCTAGATGGTGACTTCCCGACAACTGTAGATGCAAATGGTAGTGCAACCTTCACCATCAATTTAACGGCTACAGGCTTGGGCAACTTTGCTGGTGAGGTTAGCTTCGATACCAACGACGAAGACGAAAATCCGTTCAGCTTCCGGGTTGAAGGTGTGGTGGATGACGCGCAACTTGTTGTCTTAGATGGGCTCTTAACTGTTGCTAACGGTTCTACGGTCGACTTTGGCAGCACCACCCAAGATAACGCCATCAATAAGATTTTCACCATTCGCAACAACGGTGGTGCCAACCTCCAAATTGATAACTTGAGCGCTCTACCAGCTGGCTTTGAGTTACTTTCACCTGATCCGTTTAGTTTTGATTTGGCACCAAATCAACAAGCCACCTTCACAGTTGCTTTAACAGCAGATACCGTGGGTGACTTTAGTGGTGCACTTCAGTTTGTTACTAACGACAGCTCAGCGAGTCCGTTTAGCGTTACTTTGGAAGGGCGAGTTACAGCCGAACCTGCACCTGAAATTAGTGTCTCGAGCAGCTCTGGTGCTATCTCGAGCGGTAGCGGTTTCACGTTTGACGACCTGCCTGTTGGGGAAGATGCCACCGAAACGTTCACCGTTACCAACACTGGTACAGCCGCGCTCACCTTGGGTAGCGTGACGGTATCTGGTGATAGCTTTACCCTCTCTGGCGATCTGGGTACAACCAGCTTAGCGGCTGGCGACAACACCACGTTCAGCGTGCGCTTTGAAGGTGATGATGAAGGTGACGTAACGGGTAGTGTATCCATTGAAAATAATGACGACAACGAAAACCCCTACGTCTTTGACCTAGATGGCACCGTGTTCGTGCCACAACCTGAAATTGCTGTACTGCGCGATGGCAGTGTCATTAGTGATGGCGCAAGTGTTGATCTAGGCACTGTAACTACGGGTGAATCTGTCACCGAAACGTTCACCGTACGTAACGATGGTGATGCTGAACTCACGCTAGATAACCTTGACGTGAGCGGCACAGGCTTTGAGGTTAGCTCTGGGCTTGGGGATACCAGCTTAGATCCAGACGCTACAACCACGTTCACCATTCGCTTTAACGCAGGTGACACAGCGGGTGACGCTTCTGGTGACATTACGCTAGGTAACAACGACGACGATGAAAACCCCTTCAATATCTCGCTAACTGCAGATGTGGACGTACCACAACCTGAAATTGAGGTCCTGCGTTCAGGTGCGCTGGTGAGTGATGGTGGCAGCTTAGAGTTCCCACCGGTAGCAACCGGTGAGGCCGTCACGGTGAACTTAACTGTACGCAACGCGGGGACAGCCACACTGAACCTCGAGCCACTTGAAATTACCGGCCCAGGCTTCTCACTTACCACCCCGTTTGGTAGCACAACCTTAGAACCTACCGCGACAACCACGTTTGCGCTCCGCTTTGATGCAGTCAACCGCCCTGTAGGTGACTACAGCGGTAGCATCAGCTTTGCCAACAACGATGGCGACGAAAACCCTTACAACTTCACCCTTACGGCTAGTGTGTTTGTACCAGCGCCAGAAATTGAAGTGCTTGGACCCAGTGGTGAAAACGTCGCGGACGGTTTAGGTGTAGTGGATGCCTCGAGCATCGACCTTGGGGGTGTAGGTGTAGGACAAACCCGCACGGCCACCTTCACGGTACGCAACACCGGAGATGCCGCCCTCACCTTAAACAGTGCGTCACTCGCAAGCTCACTGTCGGGCACGGTCTTTAGCGTACAGTCCACGTTTGGACAAACCAACTTAGCGCCTAGTGCCTCCACCAGCTTTACCCTTACTGTAGATACCTCTGCTGCAGGTACGTTCAGAAATATTGTGTCGTTTAACACCAATGACGACGACGAAAACCCCTTCAACTTTGCCATTTCAACAACCATAAGTGCGGGTCCAGAGGTCGAAGTCCGCGATGGTGCTGTAATTGTGCCAGATGGCAGTGCAACAGCAGTAAGCCTTGGTACAACGCAGGTGGGTACCGCGATTCAAAAAGACCTAGCTATCTTTAATGTTGGCAGTGCACCGCTGAACATCAGTGGGTTTAGCGTCACAGGTGATGCGTTTACCATCGTCAGCACGCCAAGTGGCACCTTAGCCGCTGGACAAAGTGGTGTCCTCACCATTCAGCTAGACGGTGATACTGTGGGTACGCCTACTGCCCAGGTAAGTTTCAACACCAACGACCCCGACGAAAACCCTTACACATTCACCGTGCGCGGCATTGTCAACGACGGTGGTAACAACGGTGGCGATGACGCTGAAGTCACCGTGCGCCCTGGTACCAACCAACCGCCCGTGACTATTGTGGCGCAGCCTGGTGACAACAACGTGGCAGTTTTACAAGCGCTATTTAGCTTGCAAGAAGATGTGCCTGCCCGCGTGACCCAAGTTGAAGCGAGTGTGTTTGCCAGCTTAGACGGAACTCGCACCAAGGTCACAAGTACCCAAGACTTTGCCGGCTTTGCATCCGCCAAGCTCTATATTGATAGCAACAACAACGGTCAAGTGGACTTAAGTGATGCCCTCTTAGGTAGCACCACGCGTTTTGATGCGGCTTCCGGTAACTTGGTATTCAACTTGCCATCACCACTGGCTCTTTCCAGTACACAGGCCACCAACGTGATCATCGCCTATGACTTCTTAAGTACCCTAGGTGATAACAGCTTGCCACTGGTAGCACTTGCTGGCTTACTCCCCCTTGCCCTGTTGTGGTTCGGACGTTTCCGCCGTACTAGCCTCGCTGCCCTCATGATTGTGCTGATGGTGGCCTGTGGTGGCGACGGTAGTGGTCCTGGTGACAACAATAACGGTGGCGATGGTCCTGATCCAGACACGGTTTACCAAGCTGTCTTGATTGATGCTAGTGCCGAAGCTAACGGTAACCCCATCGATGTAAGTTTCCCTGCGGGTGAAATTGGTGGCAGTAACGTAACTGTACGCGAATAACCAATGCCAAGCCTTCTCTGCTAAGTAACGCACCTCAGCTTCAAGACCTCCCTGATATTAGGGGGGTCTTTTTTTGAGGTTGATTTGCTATCCTGTAGCCATCGTGATCGACAGTAAAAGGCGTTGCTCAGCTTGATTCAGAGAGCTAGACTAACCTAACCCTATGACGTAAAGGAACAACGGTTATGAACTGGTGGCAAAACTTAACGAGCTTACAACAATTTTTGTGGCTGCTGGCGCTACTCTCATCAGGATTTTTTGTGGCAATGCTGTTTTCTGTACTCGACATTGGTGGGCTAGACGGATTTGAGGATGCTGACCCCAGTGACTCAGAGCTTTTGGGCGATATTTTGCAGTATTTGTCGATTCGCAACGTGGCCGCGTTTAGTTTGGGCTTTTCGTGGACAAGCCTTGTATTTTACGGTCAGTTAGGCGTGTTTGCGCTACTACCAGGAGTGGCTGCTGGTGCGAGTTTTGCAGCGCTCAATGGGTTTTTGATGCGCCACCTCAAGCGGCTAGAGTCCAGTGGCAACCTCAACTTAATGGATGCTATTGGGCAAGATGCCCGCGTAAGCATTCAAATAGATCCACACAAACAGAGTTCTGGCAAAGTGCTGGTGAATATTGCCGGGCGCGAGGTTGAGCGCTTGGCACTAACTGACGACGGGCTACTCTTAAAACGCGGTGATATTGTCCAAGTCTATGATGTAGAAGTAGATGTGCTGCTGGTATCTAAAGAGGACAAGCTTGGTATTCGTATGCTGCGTTCGTAGGCTCGAGACATATTGAGTTAACCCTTCACTACCACAATCAGCCTCAAAATTCTCTACACTAAATGCAGTGTTGACTACAGTTTTAGACAATGGGGTAGGTTGAGGTTTTGACGAAGCGTTATTTAATTGGTGTTGAAGGCATCAGCTTGATTCATCAGCTAGATTTTTAAAAAGCTTTGTGGCTTAGGATTACTCTCATCACCATCACCTAACCTAAAGACAAAACGGCATCTAGCAACTCACCAAAACTTAACCAGAAAGGCTATGCGTCATGCTCGATATGTTGAGAGACCTACTTGGACGTGTCAATCTAGGAGGAGAAAACGTGGGAATCATTACCATTATTGCTGTAGTATTTGTCTTCATTGTCATCAGCTATTGGATTAGCCGCTATCGGCGCTGTCCATCGAACCAGATTTTGGTTGTGTACGGGCAGGTGGGCGGCGGCAAAAGTGCCAAGGTGGTGCACGGTGGCGGCGCGTTTGTGTGGCCCATTATTCAAAGTTATGCCTATCTTGACCTCATTCCGCTCACCATCGACATCAACCTTAAAAACGCCCTGTCCAAGCAGAACATTCGCGTCGATGTGCCCAGCCGCTTTACTGTCGCCATCAGCACCGATGAACAGAGTATGCTCAACGCTGCTGAGCGACTTTTAGGGCAACAGCGCCAAGAGATTGAAGACCTTGCCAAAGACATTATTTTTGGACAGCTGCGCGCTACCATTGCCACGATGGACATTGAAGAGATCAACGCGGACCGCGAGCGCTTTGAAAAGTCGGTGATGGACAACATCGAAACCGAGTTACGCAAAGTTGGGCTCGGGGTTATTAACGTGAACATTAGCGATATTAGCGATGACGGCGGCTATATTGAAGCCCTTGGGCAAAAAGCCAGCGCCCAAGCGGTTAACCAAGCTAAAGTCGATGCCGCTGAAGCCATGAAACAAGGTGAGTCAGGCAGCGCACTCGCCATGCAAGACCAGCGTATTGCAGTAGCTGACGCTGAAGCCCAAGCGCAACTGGGTGAAAATACGGCCAGGGCGCGCATTGCAGAATCTGAAGCACAACTGAAAGTAGCCGAAGCCGAAGCCCGTAAAATTGCCACCGTGGCAGAGCGTAGCCGCGCAGCAGAAGCGCGCACTGAAGCTTTCCGGGCAGAGCAAGCTGCCGAGATTGAACGCGCCAAAACCGAAGAGGCTAAACTGCGCGCTGAGCAAATTGTGCCAAGTGCCATCGCCAAACAAAAAGCTATTTTAGAAGCGGACGCCCAAGCTGAAACTGAAAAGCGTATGGGTCAAGGTGAAGCTGAACGCTTACAAGCCATTCTAGAAGGTCAAGCTAAAGGTCTAGCTGAAGTTGTAGCTGCAGCCGGCGGCGACGCCAACGCTGCCGTGCAACTTTTGTATGTACAACAACTGCCTGAGCTTATGAAAATTCAAACTGAGGCCCTCAAACAAGTGCACTTTGGCGACATCACCTTAATTGGTGGTGGGCAAGATAGTAACGGGCAGAGTAGTACAGGTATTGCCAATGTACTTAAAGAACTCAGTGTAGGGATGGCCGGTGCAAGTGCCATTGGGCAGCAGTTAGGGGTGCCGTTTTTACAGCCTCGAGCCTCGTCCTCAGAACCTCAACAAAGCACTGCAAATAGTACACACACTACGCCGCCATTGGTCAATTTGGACTAGCGGCCTGATTTATTGATAAACGGCTTTACACTACGTCCAACTGCAACCTCGTAGGACTTTGCAAGAGGTTGCAGTCGGACGTTTCTACTTGCTTCGTGTGATGATCTGCATCTAGAGCTGTGGAGGGATTGTCCAGGACATCTCGTAGAATGAAATTGTAGCTAGCCAATTTCCAACATGGTCGGTGATTGACTGATGCTCGAGCTAGCCAACAACACAGCAGACCAGTACTAAAACATATCAACGTCTGAAAGAAATATGTGCTGCTATACAGCCAATTGTAGATGTACCCACTGTCAACATCGGTTATCTCCTCTAATGTTGACAGTGGGTACATTGAGTGCTTACTTAGATGAAGACGCTAATGCATGCGTTACTAGGAGATGATATGAATACCAACATACACCAGCAAGAACAACCTTGGGATCTCGTCGTGGTTGGCGCAGGTATCGGCGGTCTCAACGCCCTCTATGTGGCTACCGAGTATCTACCCAAAGATGCACGCGTATTGCTCATTGACAAGCGCGAACAGGTCGGCGGCATGTGGAACACAACCTATAATCACGTGCGTCTTCATCAGCCGTATCAATTTTTTACAGCTGGCGATATTGAGTGGAAGCTGGGTAAGGCCCCTTCACACCTGGCTAACCGCTTTGAGGTGCTCGAGCACTTCCGTCACTGTCTCGACGTTATAAAGCAGCGTTGTGAGCTGCACACCATGTTTGAAAGTGCTTATGAGTATCACGAGGAAGCTAGCGACGAACAGGGTGCGCCGGTGGCTTGTATCCATGTAACAGACGCTCAGGGACAACAGATTACGGTGTCCACTAAGCGCTTTGTCAAAGCGCTTGGGTTCAATGCATGGCCGCATAAACCATTAGCTGTATCGAGTGACCAAGTGCATTCAACAACGCCTGAATCTTGGGACTACATGGGTGAAGCGATGGCTGCTGATCAGAACCCTATCTATATTATCGGTGGCGGCAAAACTGGCGTAGACGCCGCCTATCATGCTGCTAAACGCTACCCTGGGCGCGATATTCATTTAATCGCTGGCTCAGGTACCTCTTTCTTCAACCGCGAGGCAACCTTTCCAACAGGCGCAAAGCGCTACACAGGTGGTACATCCTTACTAGGGACGATGGCCGATGTAGCACTACATTATGACGGTGAGAACGAGAAAGACGTTTACGAATATTTCGTTGAGCGTCATGGGTTGGCGTTTGAAGGTATTGAGACCAATGGCTGTATCTTTGGGCTATTATCACCGGAGGAAAAGCGTGTCATTGACGAGCAGGTACAGGTCAGAAACGGCTACTTTCAAGATGTTGTTGAAACTGAGGGCGGCAAGCTCAGCATGACCTTCCGTAGTGGTGAGCAGCAAGAGATTGCCGCGGGCAGTTGGATCGTCAACTGTACAGGTACACTGCTGCAACAAAAGCTAGAACCCGAGCCCTGCTTGTCCCCTAATGGTGCCATTCTTACGATCACACAGTCTGCGGGGCTTGCCTTCCTGACGAGCATCAGTGGTTATTTGCTCACCCACATGTGGATGCGTGGCAAGTTGGCAAATGCACCGATTTGGCTTATGGACTTGCAGGCAATTACTCGAACAGGGCGGCCCAACTTCCTTATAACAGGCTCAACGCAAGTTACTTACAACATCTTGGTAGCCATGGACGAGCTTGGTCCAAAAACACTCTTACAGTGCGGTCCAAACTTTGATAACTGGTATCCAACCTACCGTACCCTGTGGTTTTTTGGGAAGCTCCTCGTGCGCCAGCGTAGCGTCTTGGCTCGTCTAAGGGGTGCGCTCGAGCGCTTCGATGAGCGTCATCAATTACGGCGTCCTGTGGTTGGCGAGGTACCTTTACCGCTGACCAATATGCCCAGCCCGCAGCACCTGAACGATGCTATGG
>CAZMCW010000025.1:2632-3966 GCA_964564405.1 uncultured bacterium | reverse complement strand
GCAAGCGCGTGATTTACTGTATGACCTGGTAGCCACAGGCCAACACCACCGCTGGTGTATCCTCTTGTCGTCATATTTACTGTTACTCAACCGAGGAGATTCCAATGACCAAAAGGTCTTACCATCATGGTGATGTTCGTCAGGCAGCCCTTGATGCAGTGCTCGAGATGCTCGATACGGGCGAGGCCGACAAGCTTTCACTGCGTACCATCGCGCAACGTATTGGCGTTTCACACCACGCGCTTTACCGCCACTTCGATAACCTTGAGGACTTACGAGGTGAGGCCGCCAGTCTCTGTTTGACACGCTTAAACGCTGCCCTACATGAGGCCATTGTGCGGGGTAACGACCTCGAGCAGCGCGTGCGTTTTGGCTGTGCGGCTTACCTCGAGCACGCCCTTGACTATCCTGCCCGCTACGAACTGATGTTCGCGCCTAGCACGCCTATGGCTTCACACCAGAAGGCTTGGCAAGCTGGCGAAACCTCGTTTGGCATTCTTGTTGACCATGCCACTGAAGCTGGCGCGCCTGAACCAGAGTTGCTCGCCTTTCACATCTGGACAACGCTGCACGGCACGGTCGAACTGCTTAAACACGTCGCGCTTCCGGCGGGGCTTGGTGACAAGCGGGCGGTGCTCATTTCGCAAACCGTGGAGGCCTGCACGCAAGCCTTTTTGAGGATAGTAAACGCTTAATCACTATCTCAGACAAGTGTGCTTGGCAATGCTGCTAGCTTATTTCTTGTGTAAGCCATCATCATTATTTTTCAAATGAGGCTCAACTCGAGCCATTTAGGAGGCACAAAATGGTCTTAGGAGCTACCCTGTTAGGGGTCACTTTAGGTTCGGTTGCCGTCGCAGGCGGTACATTTCAGATGCTCAACGGCTTGTCAGGACGTGTTGAGCACCACTTCGCTGAAAATGACGGCGTGAAAACGCACTATGTCAGTTTAGGAAAGGGTCCGCTCGTCGTTCTTATTCACGGCATCCCCGAGTTTTGGTATTCGTGGAGGGAGCAGATTGAACCTCTTGTCGCTGCTGGCTTCCGGGTTGTGGCGATTGACCAGCGTGGGTTTAATAAGTCAAGTAGCCCAAACAAAAAAGAAGGTTACGCAAGTCAACACATCGTTGAAGATGTCGTAACCGTCATCCGCCAAGAGGGGTACGAGCAGGCGCATATCGTTGGACACGATTCCGGCGCGCTTGTCGCTTGGCTTTTCGCAACCTACCATCCTGAGATGACAGACAAACTCACAATTTTGAGTGTCCCACACCCAAATGCCTTTGCCAAAGAACTCGCTACAAACCCCACCCAGCACAAGGCCAGTGAGTACG
>CAZMCW010000025.1:0-2614 GCA_964564405.1 uncultured bacterium | reverse complement strand
TGGATCTCTTGGCGTGTTGCGTGACCCAGCCCGCTGGCTGCTTTACACCGCAGCAGACGCCCGCACTGACCACCGTGCCGTGGCGTCGTTTTATCAGGTGAATTATCCGCGTGAGCCCTACATTGTAGATGAAACGATGCCCAAAGTGCGCGCGCCAACGCTCGTTATATACGGCAAAAATGATCGCTTTCTCCTCGCCTCAGGGCATGCACATAACAGCAAATGGACTGAGCAGGAACCTGAAAACGTCATGCTGGACGCAGGACACTTTGTCCAGCAAGAGAAGTCCGCAGAAGTCAATAGCGCGATCATAGGGTTTCTCACACGCGGCACGGTGAGACCATGAAAGTGTCCAGGAAGAAGTTCGAGGCTTACGGGTCTTGGGCAGTAGTGACAGGTGCGTCCTCGGGCATTGGGCAAGAGATAGCGCTCAAATTGGCTGCCGTGGGGCTTAACATCGTGCTGGTCGCTCGGCGTGAAGCCGCTTTACAAGACGTAGCGCGTCAGCTTCATCAAAAGTATCAAACTGAAACGAAGGTTATCGCTGCTGACCTCGGGCAAAAAGAGGGTGTTGAGAAAGTCCAAGCGGGTACCGCTGACTTAAACGTGGGGTTACTCGTAGCAGCGGCAGGATTTGGTACCTCGGGTAAATTTTTGGAAGCGCCACTTGAGGAAGAGCTCAACATGCTTGATGTGAACTGCCGCGCCCTAACGATGCTTAGCTGGCATTTTGGGCAAAGGTTCAAGGCACTTGGGCGCGGCGGCATTATTTTGATAAGTTCTATCCTTGGGTTTCAAGGAACGCCTAACGTCGCCCATTACGCAGCTACAAAAGCGTATGTGCAGACATTGGGCGAGGCGTTACACCTCGAGCTAGCACCCTTAGGTGTAGACCTACTTGTATCTGCACCGGGCCCAACCCGAAGCGGTTTTGCAAGCAGGGCAGGCATGAAAATGGATATGACGCTAGATGCGGCTGATGTAGCTGAGTTTACTCTAAACGCTTTAGGAAGAAGGGCTACCGTATTACCAGGTGCGCTAAGCAAACTGCTCGTTTATTCGCTTCACCCACTGCCGAAGTGGGCGAAGATACGTATTATGGGGAAACTGATGGATGGCATGATCACGTCTTAAAGACAAACCGACGGCGCAGTAAGCATCATCATAGGTGCTAGCTGCGCCGTCGGTTATTGGAAATGTTCCAAGAGTAATATTACATCAATTGTGCTGTGAAGGCTTACTCAAGATAATTTCACTGACTGGAAACTCTTCGCTACCGCCCTCTTCCAAATGTATATTCACAGTTTGTTTGAGCGGGTGCAATTTGCTGATGCGCCCGCACTGCCCCGTACTTTCGTGACAAGCGCGTTTGCCTTTTTTGGGCATACCTGCCAGTAAGTCTTTATACATGTCGTGCTCAAATTGTAAGCAGCACATAAGCCGACCACAAGGACCGCTAATTTTTTGGGGGTTGAGGGGTAACTGTTGATCCCGTGCCATGCGAATGGTGGCACTGCCATAACTTTGCAACCAATTAGAACTGCAGGTGCCGTTTCCGCATGCACCAAGTGCGCCGATCATACGGGCTTGGTCGCGCGGGCCAACTTGCACAAATTCAATGCGGGCTGTGGTGTGTTTACTGATTTCGCGCAGTAGCGGTCGCAGTGAGACTTGGTCATCTGCACTGTAATTAACGATCAACACGCTTTCGTCCAGCGTAAATTCCAAGCGCACCACTTTGACGCCTTTAAGGGTTTCGCGGGCCCTAGCACGAATAAGCCATTTGATGTCTCTAGCTTTGTCATCTAGCTGCTGACGTGTTTCAACGTCTTCACTAAACGCCGTACGCACCCAGTGACCAACAGGTTTGTCTACCATTTTGTGAGCTGTGCGCAACGTTGCCATTTCTAAACCGCGCCGAGTTGTGACAACACAAGGCGTGTTGAGTGCAGGAATATCTGCGGGCGCTTCTACATAATGAATTTTAGGGCCGTTGTCAAAGCGAACACCAACGCATTCAGGCATTGTGCCCTCCTCGCTGAACGAGTACATCATGAAGCTTAAGTAGTATGTTGCTAACAAGACTATTGTTAAAAATACTGTCGTTAGCAGCACTGCATACTTGAGCAAACTTGTGAAGGGACGTTCGTACCAAAATCACACATTAGCATAGCAAAGCTTGCATGTCGTGAGCGTTACGCTAGACCACAGAGGTGAAGTAAAGCACAACTTTAGAGTTAGAAACCCCGTGAACAATTAGTCTACTAATTCATCAATAATACCAGCTAATTTAAGGTCAAGCTCACTGATTGCATCGATATAGTGGGTAATTAAGTCAATAGTAACCTTGTTGTAAACGTTGTAGATCTCTGGATGGTGGTCCATTTTTTCGGCTTGGATAGCAACTTGGGTTAAAAACCCAAAAGCCTCCGTAAAGGTTTTAAATTCGAACTTGCGCTGTAATTTGCCGTTTTGTAACGTCCATGCGCTATTAATAAGGGCTTGCTCGAGCGCGCTGTCAGTAAGTTTGGTTGCCACAATGAACCTCCTTAGAATCAATAGTAGACCTCTTGCAAAAGTAGAGATACCTGTTTCAAAGTAAGGCATGAGATAT
>CAZMCW010000024.1:20198-23956 GCA_964564405.1 uncultured bacterium | reverse complement strand
GTTGACACCACCAATCTCAACAACGGCTTCATCCTGCGCTGGAACAGTACAGAGAGTACGTGGGAAGCAACCGCCTTACCTGAAAACGGCATCACCGTTACTGAAAATGGCAGCGACTATCAACCGCAACTATTGAGTACGGATCAGGCTGAAGTTGGAGATATTGCCGAGTTTACAGCTCGCACAAATTGCACCCTCGCACGCGATAACGCCCAAGCTGCTACTGGGACTCACTCGCTTAGGCTACGTTCGTCTGCAGCGGGTGGCATGGTTGGTGAGCTTACCAACACCGTGGCGGTTGAACTTGACGGCGTTTACCGTGCCCAAGCACAGTTCCGAGCATTTTCAGCAGGTCGGTCATGCCGCGTGGGAATCGAATTCCTAACTGCTGCTGATGCGGTTGTGGATACCTTTTGGAGCGCCACGGTTGATAACGACAACACCGGCTTTGTGACCGCAACCGTTGAAGCTACTGCCCCCAAAACCTCACCTGGGGATGTGCCCAGCACCAAAGCACGCCTGCTCTACGACGTTCAAGGTGCAGCAGCCAGCAACGAAGATCACTATGTGGATGCGTTTGTGTTCCAAAGACGCTTGATTCCACGCCAAAAGTTGAACTTCTCAGCTGGCGTCGTGACAGACAATCCAGCCGCCGACGCTATCAACGTAGACGTGGCGGCGATTGTGTCTGAAGCGGAGCAAATTCTTACCGATATTCAAGCAGCCCAAGCAGAGTTACAAGACCAAGCGCTCATTTACGCCTTGGCACTAGGAGGTTGATATGGCGACGTTTAAGAATGCCGAACTCAATTTAACAGCTACTGCTGCGGACGTGTACACCTGCCCGGCGGCCACAACTGCCATTGTGATGGGGATGCAAGTAACTAACGTTCACGCTACAACTGACGCTGAAGTGACGGTGCAGTGGACAGACGACAGCAACAGCGACAAGGTTACGAAGCTTGCTGCGGATTACTTGCTGGAAGCAAAGCTGGCGTTTTCGCCTGTGGTAGTCGGCAAGTTGGTATTAGAAGCAGGCGACAAACTGCAAGCGTTTGCCGACGCCATCAATCTTGCTGAGATGACGGTGTCTGTACTGGAACTATCTACGTGAGTATCTTAAAGCCTAGCGCCTACCCTACCTTCAAAACGCAGCCACGTGATCCGTTTAGGTTGTTTGGTGCAACGCCTAAAGCAGATCGCTATATACGATTCCGTCAAAATAGTACCCAGGACGACATTAAGTTTTTCACAGAAGAGGCTGATATCTATATCAAGTCGGGGTCGAGTGAAGATGCTTGGCTTTCTTACGATATCGACTTCACTTTGCTTAACGTGTTGAGCCTGGAAACGAAAATGGACTACGACGGCTCGGGTAGCGCTCGAATTGCAATTGGCTCATCAACAGCGACCATTTTCACCACCACTGCTACACACGACTGGACACGTCGCTCCTTTGATGTGACCAGTCGCACAGGTACTCAAAAGTTGTGGTTTTACAACGATAATGGCGGTGAATTTAGCCTTAGAAATATTCGGTTGTACTGATGGTCACACTTATTTTTGACAGCAACATGTGTGTGGGTTGGGGTGAGGGGTTGCGCAGCAGCAATGGCGACCCATCTCCAGGCCGTTTTGTGTGCTACATGATGGCGACGAGCAAGTTGTTCAGCTTGCGGAAGCTGATATTACTGCCATCCTGCCCAATTGGCGCGATAACTTTCAGTTTTTGATGTTTGCTGGTGGGCGTGTCACAACACGTCAAGGACTCTTAAATGATGCTCTTGAGCAGCGTGAGCGTGATGTTGATACCTGGTATCAAACCACCTTTATAGATGTGGGTTTGCCCTATAGTTTCCCGCCTCACGGCCAGTGTTACGTGATGGCCTCTGATGTAGACATCCGCAACCTTCAAGGCATGTTCCTCATTGCCTTTGCCCAAATTTCAAGTGGCGCACCCGCAACTGCAGACTGGACGCCCCTCACTGTCCGCAAAGAGGATGGTGACTATATAGATGTCACCGTCTCTAGGCAAAAAGTCACTGAGGTAGGTGGGGCGATGTTTGCGTTTGTTGCGAATGCATTTGCCGCCCAGCGTGCCCACAAAGAGGCGCTGCGTGCGCTTACAACCGTTGAAGATGTTCTCAATTACGAAATTAGTTGAAAGGCCCCAAGGGCTAGGAAAGGAAGACGAATGAACACCAAACAACTCACACTCACCCTCAAAGATGACGGTCAAGAGTACGCAACTACACTCGACTTGGCGGCAATTGGTGCGCCACAGACGCCAGTGACGCCTGACCCAGAACCCACGCCAACACCAGCCCCCAGCCCTGATCCAGGACAAGCCCCCATCAACGGCATGGCTAGACTATATATAAATGTCGAGCCTGATGATGCTCGTATTCTCATTGCTCAAAACGGCAGCCTCGTCGTTGATCCAGAACGTGGCGATCGCTTTTTTGATTTGCCTTTGGGTGACTATGACATCACCGTGGAGCACACCCGCTTGGGTAGCCGTCAAGAGCTGGTGAGCCTCAACCTTGAAGAACCTCGTGTAGGTGCGCCTGTTGTTGATGAACCACCTATCGAGCCAGGTACACCTGACCCAGAACCAACCGCACCAAGTACGTCTGGTGTTACGCGTGACGCATGGGAACAGCAACCCAAAATGCTGTTTGCAGACTGTTGGGTGACGCAAGTCAATGCCCTGTACGACGCAATTAGTGATAGCCGCAAACCCTACCCCGTCAAAAGTAACGAAGTGTTTCGCGCTATCGAGCACCAAAGCACTCGCCCTGGTTACGAGGGCTGGACTTACATTGTCACGGATGATGTGCTAGCCGATAACGGCACCCCGCGTGACTGGGCAGATCAAACTAACCCAGAGCACGGCTACATGACCATTGTGGTCAACCATCCAGTTGAACTTGCAGTAGTGGGCGAGGGGCAACCCTCGTGGATTAACAAAAATGACAGCTGGTACCAACTTCCTAACGGGCACTGGGCGAAGCGGTTCCCTGCAGGTGATATTGTCTTGGGTGCGCCCGAGCGAGCTTACGGCCGAGTACCCTTATATGATGTCGCGTTTAGGCATGCAGATGGCTCAGCTTGGCAGTTACCTGAACTTGCTAGCAACTACATCATCACCGACAACACCGTGCCACCGAAAATGCGCCACGACATCTTAATAGGTGAAGATGCTCAGGGGCGCAAACGCTTTGGGCAACACATGGTCATGGATGAGTGGTCTGGACTTTCTTTTGAGCACGAGCACGGCTCTCACCGTGACCTGTTCCCACTGCCTCACTTACCTTTATATGACTTGGTAGATGGTGAGCGATTATTCCACCGCCACGCTGCGTTCAAAGACTTCCACTTTAGGTGGCACAAGTTGGGTGGAGGCGTCTTAAACGCATTCATCACAACCTACCTAGCAGGTGGTTTAGACGTTGATGACCTCGCTGAGTACGACATTATGCGGGTTCGCTGGCGTCACTTTGAAATGAAGCTTTACGACGAGCAATTAGGTGAGTTGGTTGGTCACTATTGGGGTGGCGGTGACTACGGGACGTTCGAGGGGACTGATGGTGTGGGCTCGCCCGTTGTCCTAGCGCTAGGTGAAAAGCACGACGGCGTCAGAAACGAGCACATGCGCCGCTACCACGGGATGCGTGGTGGTGTAAGACAATTCCCTTATCCAACCATGACCGACCTCAACGATGATCCCAACGGTCGTGACCTCAAGCGTTATCACA
>CAZMCW010000024.1:15349-20188 GCA_964564405.1 uncultured bacterium | reverse complement strand
GCAGCGGCGAAATTAAAGCCACCACCGAAGGTAGTAACGGCTACTGGACATTGCGCCCTGATCTTGGCTGGGCGGCGATGGGGTTAACGGGGACGATTAGCTTCCAGCACAATGACCCTGGTTACTGGGTTAAGTCGGAGACGGAAGCTCGACTCATTAAACATGGTGGGCAAAACGGTTGGATGCCTAACCGCTGGGCAAAACGTTGGCTGGTACCCCAGCACATGTTTGGGGTGTCTGCCATTGATCTTTACCGCCGTATGGTTTATAGAGGCTTCACAAGCTCTGTTGAGGAAGCGGAAGCGTGGCACAGAGCGCACGCTGGTTACATCTTTACGAACGATTGGGAACTTAGCGATGCTGGACAAGTAATTACCCCAGCTGGTACCGAGTTTCTTGAACAAGATGATCCACGCGCTACTGTCACCCTTTACCAACGTCCAGGCTATGAAGGTATGTTTGATACCTTTGCTATTCCCGGTAGCCCCACAGGTGTTAGGTTCTTTACCTCTGGTCATGACAAGTTCTTAGGTCAGCCCTCGGTTGGTTGGTTTAAGCGTGACTACTATGGTCATCTACCTCAGCAGCAAGCAACTATCTCAGCGAATGGGTTTGGGTTGGCGACGCGGAACTAGGCAAAGACAGGTGCATGCCCTCAGTTGGGGGCATGCATAAGTTATGTATAAGAAGTGGTTTGTAATCATTCAAAGGCAATCACCCCGATTCTCATAAAAGAGACCGTCAACACTAAAAACTTGCAAAAGTTGTGAAAGTTTTTTCTGCGGGAAATTGAAAGTTTTTTCTTCGCGTGACATCATGTCTACTTCTTGGACGCTGTTTTACAAGCTCGACAAATGCTCATATGAGCACAACATGTAGCGTTTCCACGAATAATCGCCGCAGGCAGTATGCATGCGACTTAGGGAAGTAAGGGAGTAGGGAAGTGGAAATCAACCTATTTAGTGCGGGGAAACTAATCCTAGACCTGCTAATAGGTACTAAATAGGGTTCAAACACCGACGACGCTATATCTGCACTGCATCGCAAAAAGCGGTTTGTCCCAACCATTAAAATCGTAATCATGATGTGATTGTGAAGGCATAGGTAAAGATGGCAACGTCAAACACGTCTATGACAGCCTATTCTAAAAGAGCATAGCTAGCCAAGTAACAAAGCTGTACGTGACAAAGCTGTACGTGACAAAGCTAAATGATGACTGTGATAGTAATCCAGCTAAATGTATATCTATAACTTTTAGTGGCATCAGCATTCACTGTATCGTTATTGCACTATCTTGTAACTGCACCGTCTTGTAACTGCACTATCTTGTAACTGCACGGTCTTGCAACTTTATTTTGGTACGGCACGGTGTGTTGATGCTAGACACTGTCATAAACTGAATTAGGTCATAAGCTAATTCAGACGTTAAGGTTTACGCGAAAGAGGAGGTAGGTTGATGAAACAACTAGTTCTAGGGGTATTATTTGCAGTTCTGTCAGCAGCGTACGCGCAGCCCTTTGTATGGCGTGACGCGTGGAGTGCGGATGCAGCTGAAGTTCAAGCTATGCTGGCAGATGGTGAGCCTGCTGAGATGACTTTGCGGGTTGCGTCTTTAGGTGGTCCGCGCACGTTTAACCGGTTCATCTCGACGGAATCGGCAAGTTCAAACACGGTCGTAGGTATTGAAGAAACTTTGGGTGCAGGTCTACTGACAATTGATCCTATAACTGACGACTGGGTTCCCTATGCTGCCTCGAGCTTCGAAGTCTCTGAAGACGGCACTGTCATTGATGTCACCTTGCGCGACGGCCTCATGTGGAGTGATGGCACACCAATCACCCTAGATGACTATCTACTGACCTATCAAATTGAAACCGATCCTGAACTAGACGGACCTCATTACGACGGTTGGTTTATTGACGACGAACAGATCATCGTTGAAGCAACTGACGAACGCAGTTTACGGTTTACGTTTCCCACCGCTGACCGCATTGCGTTTACAATTGTAGGCACGTTTATTCCCACGCCAAGTAAAATTTTTGCAGATGTCTACGCTGAAGGTGGTGCAGATGCTGTCGAAGCTATCTTAGGAACCGAAACTGACCCTAGTGAGCTTATTTTTTCAGCACCTTGGATTTTGTCTGAGTACGTACCAGACGAGCGTTTGATCTTTACCCGCAACCCTCACTTTGGTGCGTGGAACGTAGACGAATCGGGCAACCCATTACCTTATATAAGTGAGCGCAGAGAGGTTATCGCTGACCAAGCCGCGCAGCTTAATTTGTATTTAGCGGGTGAAATTGATATTTATAGCCCTGCAAATTTAGATGAAGTAGGCGCAATCAACGTGGCTGAACTCAACGGCGACATTGATGCGACCATTCTCGAGAACGTCAGCCCGTCTCGCAGTAGTTCGTTTTACACGTTCAACTGGAACCTAGCTAGCGATCCGTTTAAAGAATCTGTTTTCCGCGACGCGCGCTTCCGCAAAGCTATGAGTCACCTTACCGACCGGGAAGCCATTGTGGAACTGGTAAACGGTGGCGCAGCCGCACCAGCGTACTCAAATGTCTATCAAGTTTTAGATTTTTGGTACAACCCAGACGTTACCAAGTACGAATTTGACCCTGAAGCTGCGCTAGCGCTCTTAGCCGAAATGGGCTTTGCCGAAACCAATGACGACGGGTTTTTGGTAGATGCTGACGGCAACGAACTTGGCTTTACGCTAGCAACCAACGCAGGCAACGCCAACCGCGAACAGACCATTCAAATTATTGCTGACACCATGCGCGAATTTGGCGTTAACGTTGAACCCACCACGCTCGACTTTAACTTGTTGGTTGACCAACTGCTTTCAGAAGGCGATGACCGTCCGTGGGAATCAATTTTGATCAGCTTAAGTGGGGGTAGCCGCGACTGGCCGTTTGGAACCAACAGCTATACCTGCACAGGTAACTTGCACATGTACAACCGTTCAAATGAGTGCATGACACCTGAAGAAGAGCAAATTCAAGCGCTCTTTTTTGAGGGCCGTAGCACCTTGGACAATGACCGCGCGCAAGAAATTTCTTACGAATTACAAGATACGTTTGCATCCCTACAGCCGATGGTTTACACAGTGAGTCCGCTAGTGCACTTTAGCTGGTTAGATGAGGTTGGTGGCAACTATCCCGATGAACTTATCAATTCCATCAATGGCTCGAGGCTTACGGTCTTAACTTTCAAGCGCTAGGTGCCAACGTGGTCGGTCAGGAGTGGCTGGCCACGTTTTTTTAGATGTTAGCTGGCTTGGGTATTGGTATTAGCTAGGGTTGTAAGTATCAAACTAACATAGGACTTATACGGTTAGCATCTTAAATTAGGGGTGAGTGCGTTTGCAAGCATCGCTAAATTATAAAAGATGTCTCACTGAGGTGTATTTACCTTCGAATAGATAATTCCTATAACAACAAGCTTTGTCGCGCTAGCTAAAACTGACTATATGACAAAACCTCGAGGCCACCATTCAGTTGTTACTCTAACAGCTATCACCCTGAACATCTACTGCTCGATAATTACTGTGCTAAATATCCAGTGCTTGAAATAGCTTGCACAACGCCTAAAAAACAGCTAACCCCAAACTTAAAATCTACGGAGGGATCGTGCTCACCTATATTGTCCGCCGGCTTTTAAATTTGCTACCTACCTTTTTGGGGGCAACGTTGCTGGCATTTGTAATTAGCCAGCTTGTACCTGGTGACTTTTTGAACACCATGCGTATGAGTCCAGATGTGCGCCCCGAAACTATCGAGCGGCTCGAGCGTCAGTACGGCCTTGACCAACCGTGGTTTGTACAATATACCCGTTGGATGGGTAGCCTTGTACGCGGTGATCTAGGCTTGTCGTTTGACAGCAATCAACCAGTTGTCAACTTAGTGCGAAGACCGGTACAAAACTCCATGATTTTGGTTGTTTTGTCTATTATTTTGTTGTGGGTATTTGCGATTCCTCTGGGAGTATACGCAGCGACGCGCCAGTATTCGTTAGGTGATCAAGCAGTAGGCGTGGTGAGTTATTTTGGGCTAGCAATTCCTAACTTTTTTTTCGCATTACTCATTATTTTATTTTTGTTTAACCTACGTGGGTTCACCCGCGATGTGTTTGGCTACAACGAGTTACTATTGCCCGTTGCCAAAATGACCAGTAACGAGTTCTCAGATTTGTCTCCGCTAGGACAAGTCCTTGATATTTTACGGCACGCTATTATTCCTGCGTTTGTAACAGCTACAGCAGGTATGGCCGGGTTCACCCGCGTGTTGCGCGCGCAGATGATTGAATTTTTAAGCAGTGACTTTATTCGTACGGCTAGAGCTAAAGGCTTGGGTGAGCGCAGCGTAACCTACAAACATGCCCTACGGCCTGCCCTCATTCCGTTTATTGCTGGTATTGGTGGGCTTTTGCCTGCGCTCATTGGCGGAGTGGGACTAGTTGAAATTGTGATGGCCTGGCCAGGTATTACGCCTGTTTTGCTAGCGTCTATTAGCCGCCAAGACATCTATGTGGTACTTGGGTTTTTGGTGATTTCAACTTTGCTGCTTATGATCGGCAACCTTGTATCTGATTTACTTTTGGCAGTCGCTGACCCAAGGATACGGTACAGTTGATGGCCCTCTCGAGCAAAACTGCCCTTCCTAACAGCCCCAAAGATCAACAAACGCCCATACGCGCTAGCGCGCAAAGTCAAGCGGGCATTGCTTGGCAGCAGTTTAAGCGCCGCAAGTCAGCCGTAGCCGGTGGTGTGGTGCTTATCCTCATGTACCTTATGGCTGGGTTTGCAGGATTTTTAGCACCTTATGGTAT
>CAZMCW010000024.1:0-15339 GCA_964564405.1 uncultured bacterium | reverse complement strand
ACGCGGCGTTTGCCAGTTACCCAATTTCAGCCGCCTACTCGAGTTCATTGGATCAATCCAGACACAGGTTTCCCAAGCCGTCCTTTTGTCTATGCCACCGATGCCGGACGCGACCCAGTTACACGCCAACGTGTGTACGTAGAAGATACCAGTGAACGCTTTCCAATTAAATTGTTTGTGCGTCGTCCTGACGAACCTTACAAATTATTGGGGATTTGGGAAAGTGACTTGCGTTTGTTTGGGGTAGATGAACCCGCACGCATCTTTTTGTGGGGTACCAACAACCTTGGTAAAGATGTGTTCTCGAGGGTTCTCTACGGCGGCCAAGTCAGCCTCACCATTGGCATTTTGGCGGTGTGGGTGTCACTGTTTTTGGGACTTACCTTTGGCGGCATTGCTGGTTTTTATGGGGGCTGGGTAGATGAGCTTATTATGCGCTTTGTTGAAGTGCTAGACGCTATTCCAGGTCTTTACCTACTCATTGTACTCTCGTCGCTTTTGCGCGATCCCAGAAACCCACTCGCGCGTGCGTTTGGTTTGGAGATGACCTCGGCGCAAACTTTTATGATGATTGTCTTTGTACTTGGGTTTATCGGCTGGGGCGGACTTGCCCGAACCATCCGGAGCATCTTGTTAAGCGTGCGCGAGTTTGACTACGCCCAAGCAGCTAAAGCGTTAGGTGCGTCGAACAGCCGCATTATTGCCAAGCATCTATTGCCTGCTACAGCCAGTTTTGTAATTGTGAGTTTAACGCTCGCGATTCCAGGCTTTATTTTGGCGGAAACGGGTTTGTCGTTTATTGGCTTGGGTCCAAGTGAGGTAGATACCGCCAGTTGGGGGTTGTTGTTGCGAGATGCGACCTCGAGGGGTATCACTATTCAGTTTGTACCGTGGTTGCTTATCCCGGGCATTCCTATTTTCTTGGCTGTATTGTGCTGGAACCTTGTGGGTGATGGCTTGCGAGATGCGTTTGATCCACGTAAACGCGAGTAGATTTGCGGTACGTTAAATATCTATTGCAGCATCGTAATTTATATATTTTGTTCTCGAGCTGATTGTTTTAAGTTGTTGTCGCAAAGCCAGACAACAGTGTTGATCAAATGGTGCACATTATTGTGTGATGTTTTAATATCAATCTGACGACACAATAATCTGACGACACAATAATCTGACGACATAAAGCAACGACAGTTCTACCAGTTGATAGTGACAGGCGGACGACATAGTTGTATATTAATGCTTCCGAGTATTTATACTTAACGCTTGCTGAGTGGCGTGTACTTTATAAATCTCACGGCAAGCATATACACAAGAGACAAAATAAGGTAAAGTGATAGGAATACCGTCATCGGCGGGCGTGGTGTACATGTGTGATGTGGTAAGTTACATCAAAATGCACGTAATCGCTAATATAAGCGGGCTACAATCGCGCGAAAACATTCTTGGCAGTTATGCTAGGGGTGTGATGTTTTATAACTAAGTACATGCATAGTCATGACAAGGAGTGTAAGTTTATATGGCCAATGAAGATGCTCTGCTGAATGTCGTTGACCTCAAGACCTACTTCAAAACAGATGAAGGCGTGGTCAAAGCGGTAGACGGCGTAAGTTTCCACATTGATCGCGGCGAAACCCTCGCCGTTGTGGGTGAGTCTGGCTCAGGTAAGTCTGTTACCAGCTTGTCGACCATGCGGCTTATTCCCTCGCCGCCGGGGCGTATTGCTGGTGGGCAGATTTTATTTGAGGGTGAAGACATTGTTAAAAAGACCGAAAAGCAGATGCGCAAAATTCGGGGCAATGACATCTCCATGATTTTCCAAGAACCCATGACCAGTTTGAACCCGGTCTATACCGTGGGCGATCAAATTGCTGAAGCCATTGTCTTACATCAGGGTAAAACCAAACGTCAAGCTATGTCATTAGCAGCTGAAATGCTTGATTTAGTAGGGATTCCTGAGCCAAGTAAGCGTGTGAAAAACTACCCTCACCAAATGTCTGGTGGCATGCGCCAACGGGTCATGATTGCCATGGCACTTTCGTGCGGTCCTAAACTGCTCATTGCAGACGAACCTACCACAGCGTTAGACGTGACCATTCAAGCACAAATTTTAGATCTGATGCGCAAATTGCAACGTGAAATCGGCATGGCAATTCTTTTTATTACGCACGATTTAGGTGTGGTAGCTGAAATTGCGGACCGCGTGGTGGTGATGTATGCTGGGCGCGCTGTTGAAGAAGCACATGTCAATGACATTTATGGTAGCCCCAAAATGCCTTACACTATGGGCTTACTTCACTCTATTCCGCGTGTTGATCAAGCTGCTGAACATCAAGAACGCCTTAATGCTATTCCGGGCAATGTTCCTAATCCACTTCACTTACCTGGAGGCTGTTCGTTCCACCCACGTTGCGCGCATGCTACCAACGTCTGCAAACAAGGCATTCCACCGTTAGAAGACACTGGTGGCGGTCATATGGTGCGTTGCATTCGCTGGAGTGAGGTTCAAGAAGAGAGAAAACAAGGACCGGTGGTGGCATGACCGTAGCAACACCTCAACATGAACATGAAGCTAGACGAACGGGCGGCGACTTTTTACTTGAAGTTAACGACTTGCGCAAATACTTTCCCATTCGTGGAGGTATCTTCTCGAGAGTTGTTGCCAACGTTAAAGCTGTACAAGATATTTCTTTTACAGTTCGCCAGGGTGAAGTTGTTGGTTTAGTGGGTGAGTCTGGCTCGGGCAAAACGACGGCTGGACGGTCTATTTTGCGGCTTATTGAACCAACCTCAGGTGAGGTTAAGTTTAATGGGGTAGACGTTACCAAGCTCAACAAACAGCAAATGCGTGAATACCGCAAAGAAATGCAGATTATTTTCCAAGACCCCTTTGCTAGCTTGAACCCGCGCATGACCGTTGGGGATATTATTGGTGAGGCGCTTGTGATTCACAAATTGGCTAGGGGCAAAGCCAAAGAAGAGCGGGTAGCAGATTTGTTAGAGCGCGTCGGCATGTCTAGCTCACACATGCGCCGCTATCCGCACGAGTTTTCAGGGGGGCAACGGCAGCGTATTGGGATTGCCAGGGCACTTGCAGTTGACCCTAAGTTCATCGTGGCAGATGAGCCAGTTTCAGCACTGGATGTGTCGATTCAAGCGCAGGTCGTTAACCTGTTGCAAGACCTTAAAGAAGAACTTGGCCTCACGCTACTTTTTATTGCCCACGATTTAGGTGTCGTTGAATATATTTCTGACCGCGTGATTGTGATGTATTTGGGTAAAGTGATGGAAATAGCGCCTGCGAAAGAACTTTATGCTAATCCTGTACACCCTTACACACAAGCGCTTTTGTCGGCAATTCCTATTCCCGATCCAACCTTAAAGCGTGAGCGGGTTATTTTGCAAGGCGATATTCCTAGCCCAATCAATCCACCTTCTGGGTGTGTGTTTAGAACGCGTTGCCCAATTGCCATTGATGAGTGTGCCAAAGTAGAACCGGTGCTCGAGGCAGTCAGCCCCGAACACTTCAAAGCCTGCATTCGTCGTCCCTAACATCTAAGACACCAAGCTAGCACTACACCAAGTTAACACTACATCAGGTTGATGTCGTTAGTAGCTTCATTATGCGTAATCTAAAACAATAATCTGATGCCAGATCAAACTACAGATAGTCAAGAAGTTATTGATGTATCACAATCTAACGAGCACATCACGGATAAACCCAAGCTAGACAAGCGTGATGTGCTTGCGCTTATTTTAGCAACGTATCGGGCGACATTGCCATACCTATTGATTTTTATCATTTTGTTTGTCGTTGGTATTTGGCTGGTGACAGAGGTGTTTTTGCGTTAAGTGCTGTATCTCATTTTGTCGCAAAGCGCCCATTGAAATTTATGTGTAATATCTCTCTTATCTGTCAAATGAAAAATGTTCATATATGCCTACAAAACTTTGTATCCGTAGGTAGATTTTTGAAGTACATGTAAATGGCATTTCTTCTATTGACCTCGAGCCCATCACCACAACTCATGTGACAAAGCTGGCCAGAACCGCTACAATACTATAAATAAACTTTCGGAGTATTGTGGCAATTATGAATAAAATCACATTCACACTTAATGGTCAGCGTAAACAAGTATTGTTGGAATCACCTGATACAACTGTGTTGCAATATTTGCGAGCAAACGGTTGGGTGGGTACTAAAGAAGGTTGTGCTGAAGGCGACTGCGGCGCATGTACGGTTGCGCTAATGGCTCAGAACGAGGTCGGCAAAGCTGAATATCAAACTGTGAACAGTTGCCTTATGCCCCTTGGTACACTCGCTGGTCAAGATATGATTACCGTAGAAGGCGTTGCTCCAAATGCCGATGTTCACGACCTTGACAGCTTCCACCCAGTTCAGCAAATGATGGTAGAGACAGGTGGCTCCCAATGCGGTTACTGCACACCGGGATTCATTATGAGCATGTTTGCAGCTTACTACCGAAATGGTGGGGGTGACGCCAGTGACCGCGATGTAGAAGGCAACTTGTGCCGTTGCACGGGCTATTTGCCCATTCGTAAAGCACTTGCTGACCTAGACGCACCAGCAGCAGATGATCCTTTTGTCGCGAAGCTCGAGCAACCCCCAACCTCACCTACCTCACAATTACAATTTTCACCAACCGACACAGGCTTTGTCTACCCAACAACGTTAGCTGAGGTTTTTGAAACACTGGAAGCTCAACCAGAGGCCATCTTGCTGGCTGGTGCAACCGATTTAGGCGTAGACATGAACGACGGGCGACTCATTGCCGAGACACTCATTTTGCTCGAGCACGTGAGTGAACTTAAACAGCTCGAGGTCACCGAAGATGCCGTCACAATTGGCGCGGGGGCAACGTTAAGCGAGCTCGAGCACCTGCCTACCTTTCCAGCTTTGTCGGAGATGATTAGCTGGTTTGCCTCGAGGCAAATTCGCAACCGCGCGACTATCGGCGGCAACATTGCCACAGCATCACCAATTGGTGATTTACCGCCAGTACTACTGGCTTATGATGCAACAATCACCATCGCCAACAAAGACAGCACACGTAAGATACCGCTTGCAGAGTTTTTCAAGGGCTACCGTCAAACTGCGTTGGAACATGGCGATATCATCACGCAAATACATGTGCCACGCAAGATGACGAGTGGCTCGAGCACTCGTTTAAGTCAGTCGTACAAGGTGGGTAAACGCGGTACAGACGATATTAGCATCGTAGCTGCTGCGTTTTGCATTGACCTAGACGATGCCAACAAAATTGTTCACGCGCGCCTTGCCTACGGCGGCGTAGCTGCTACGCCAGCCAGAGCCACGGCGGTTGAAGATTGGCTTGTTGGCAAACCTTGGAGCCTACAAACCATCCAACAAGCTAAAGCACATCTCAAGCAAGCGTTCACACCGCTTAATGATGTACGTGGCTCAGCTGAGTATCGGCGTATGTTGATAGCTAATTTGTTTGAGAAGTTTTTTGTCGAGATGCAGCATACAAAGCGGCTCGAGGAGGGACTTATCTAATGGCTGCCAAAGATGTTCAACCTGACATGACCTCCACCGATGTAACCCGCCGTGACGCTATGTATCCATCAACGCAAGACACGGCACAACAAGAGGCACGTGAACACGTAAAAGTACCATCTGTCAACACCCGCAAACACGAAAGCGCTGCTGCTCATGTAAGTGGTCAAGCTGTCTACACCGACGACCAGCGCTTGCCTACGGGTATGCTCAGTGCTGCACCGGTGATGTCACCTCATGCTCACGCGCGTATGCTTGGTATTAAGTTGGCTGATGCCCTCGAGCATCCTGGTGTTATTACAATTTTGCAAGCAAGTGATGTTCCCGGCATCAACGACACCAACCCACACGCGCGGGACGAGGTGCTATTACCTGTTGATGAGGTGTGCTTTGTCGGTCAGCCTGTCGTCTGGGTGATTGCAGAAACAGAAACTGCTGCAACTGAGGCTGCCAAGTTAGTCAAAGTTGACTACGAGCCATTACCTGCTCGACTAACCATGGACGATGCCATCACTAAAGGTGCTTTCCACGGTGACCCTATGGTGATGTCTCAGGGTGATGTAGCTGCGGCGCTTGCCTCGAGCGACACTGTCCTCACTGGCGACGTGCGCATGAACGGGCAAGATCACTTTTATCTGGAAACGCAAGCTGCTTGGGTTATTCCCAACACCGAGGGATACTATCAAGTTTACAGTTCCACCCAACACCCCACTGAAACCCAAACCGTGGTGGCAGATGTCCTCGGCATCCCGTTTAGCCGCGTGGTGGTCACGTGTTTGCGCATGGGTGGCGGTTTTGGCGGGAAAGAAACCCAAGCTAATCCAGCAGCAGCGGTAGCTGCACTTGCTTCCCTCAAAACAAAACGACCCGTGCGCGTGCGCCTCAAACGCCACTGGGACATGCACATGACGGGCAAACGGCATGGCTTTTTAGGGCGCTATCAAGTTGGCTTCGACAGCACGGGTAAAGTACACGCGCTTGACCTCAAGCTTTACTCGGATGGTGGTTGGAGTAGCGACTTGTCCTTGCCCGTGTTGCAACGCGCTATGTTTCATAGCGACAACGCTTATACCATCCCCAACATGCACGTGGAAGGGCGTGTGTGCAATACGAACAAAGCCTCCAACACGGCTTTCCGTGGTTTTGGTGGCCCGCAGGGGATGATTGTCATTGAAGATATCATCAGCCGGGTAGCGCAGCACCTAGGCAAACCTGCTGACGACGTGCGCGCACGTAATTTCTACAGTGATGGCGACCTCACCCACTATGGGCAGACCATCACTGAAACCCGTTTGCCGAGAGTTTGGCAAGAGCTGAAAGAGAATGCCAGTTACGACGCCCGTTTACGCGAGATTGAGGCGTTTAATGCAGGTCATCCTCATAGTAAACGGGGTCTAGCCATCACTCCAGTTAAGTTTGGGATTTCCTTTACGAATACACCGCTCAATCAAGCGGGTGCGTTGGTGCTCATCTATACAGACGGCAGCATTCAGGTCAATCATGGTGGGACGGAGATGGGGCAGGGCTTACATACTAAGATGCTCGAGGTGGCGAGGCGCGCGCTGGGTGTAAGTGCTAACCGCTTTCGGGTTATGCCCACTAGCACCGACAAAGTCCCCAACACCTCCGCAACAGCAGCGAGTAGCGGCTCTGACCTCAACGGGCAAGCGGTGTTGCAAGCATGTGAAACCATCAAAGAACGTTTGCTGGCGGTCACTGCCAACATGTTGGGTGTACCTGCTGAAAGCATCGACTGCGTGGACGATATGTTCATCGTCAAAGATAACCCTGATACCCACGCTAGTTTTGATGATGTGGTGAAGCGTGCTTACCTCGAGCAAGTCTCCCTCTCTGCCACAGGCTACTACCGCACACCCAACGTCTATTTCAACAAGCTCAAAGGCAAAGGCAAACCGTTTCACTACTACGCCTACGGCGCTGCCGTGAGTGAGGTTGAGGTGGACGGGTTCACAGGCTGTTTTAAGTTACGCCAAGTGGACATTGTGCACGACGTGGGTACGTCTTTGAACGCACACATTGACCGCGGGCAAATTGAAGGTGGCTTTGTGCAGGGGATGGGCTGGCTGACCATGGAAGAACTGGTTTGGAACGATGACGGCAAGTTACTCACCCACGCACCGAGTACCTACAAAATTCCGACCATTGGTGAAGTGCCAGAGACGTTTCATGTGAAGTTGCTCGAGCGCGCCCCGCAGGACGGTGTGATTTACGGCAGTAAGGCTGTAGGCGAACCGCCGTTCATGTTAGCTATGTCTGTGCGGGAAGCCATTCGTGCGGCGGTGGCTGCATTTGCATCAAGCCCACCCAAACATGTGCCGCTTGCCTCACCTGCGACGCCGGAAGCTACGTTGATGACGATTGAAAAGCTAAGTCGTACGGTTTCAAATGATGAGCTTGTTGTGGGTGACTAGTGGTTACGTGCCCTTAATAGATGTATCCAACTGCTAGCTGATGATACGCTCGTAATCATCATGATGCCCAATCCAAAACCACACAAAGTCATTGCCCCTTTTTCTGGCAAGTGCACGATAGTTTTTGGTGACTCGAGCTGACCAAAAAGGGCCAATGGGCTTGAGTTGTAACGATGGATGCTGAGGGTCAACTTCTAAACGTTGATATTGCTTATCCGCGATACGTTGAATGTCGTAAGGCAACTTATCGTAAAGCTTCCAAAATGTGGCCTTCGTGTAATGCTTTGACATTTAATTTGAACGATGAATGCTGTATGTTTGGTCTTAAGAACGTTGCTTGAGACCGTCACTGAGCAACCTTGTTTCACCTTTGTCGTGAGCATCATCTATGTTGGCAATGAGCTTATCAAACTTGCCCGCTTGCCAATCTGCCATAAGTTTTTTGTCAAAGTCATCCATAGGATAGTCGTGTTTAAGCATATAAAGAATATTATCGAGAGTGTCATCATCGGCAAGTTGTAAGTGAGTGTGGATCTGCTCGAGCACAGCTTCACGGGACATAAGGTAAGTTTAAGTGATAACAGCTAGCCTAGCAACAGCGATAGGATAATCAGCAGATGAAATGGCTCGAGCACACCACCCACTTAGCCACTAGCCAAACCCCCTTTGTCACCATTACCCTCATCAGCGTACGCGGCCACGCACCGCGTCGGGCGGGTAGCAAAATGCTGGTGACAGAAGCGCAGACCTTAGGCAGTGTGGGTGGTGGCAACCTCGAGCAAACTGCCATCAACCGCGCTCGAGACCTACTTGCTAGTCAGCAGCAAGACCCCGAACTCATGACCGTTCGCCTCAACCCCAAAGGTGGCGAGTACGGGATTCAGTGTTGTGGTGGGGAGGTGCAGGTATTGCTCGAGCCCCACGACCCGCGCCGACCGTGCGTGGTGATTTTTGGCGCTGGACACGTTGGGTGGGCGTTGGTGCAGGTATTGGGGACGCTTCCTATGGATGTGAAACTGGTGGACTCGAGGCAAGCACAACTCACCCCAGCTGAAGCTACATCTATCCCTACAAACCTACAAACCATCCACGCGCCCATTCCCGAAACTGCTTTGGATGATGTTCCTGAAGGCGCACATTTACTTGTGTTAACCCACGATCACGCTGAAGACTTAGCTATTTTGGAACGTGCCCTGCAACGTCCAGATCTTCCTTACATTGGGCTCATTGGTAGCCAAACGAAGTGGCAGCATTTTCAGCAGCGTTTGCAGGAATCTGGTTTAAGTGAAGATGATATAGCTCGCGTAACAACGCCAATTGGCCTGCCTAACGTGCCGGGAAAAAGTCCACAAGCTATTGCGATTAGTGTGGCGGCGCAGCTTTTGGGATTACTAGAATTGCCAGAAGACCATTTTTGATGTCGTTTTTGGGTCATCCTTAAAGAAATTGATGCATATAAATTTACCTTAAGTATCTTCGTGAAAAAGGTCTTGTCTACGGTAGTCAAGAAAAGTTCGCACATCTTTTGAAAAAATAAGAATACCCGCAATAACAAGATAAGCAACGCCTACAACGGTTGAGGTTACCCCTAAGATGTCATTGAAATTAATTGACCCAAGACCGCCAACAAGACTAAGGATACCTACTAAACAAATTGAGATAACGAGAGTCCAGCGCGCCCATTGAAAACCTCGGTAGAGGGCTAATGCCAAAATAGCACTTCCTAAAAACCGAATGCTCGCTAAAAATCTAGGTCCTTCGTTAAAAGGTCTCAAAAAGACACCTGCTAATGTGACGCCTAAAAGTATAACAATGATGATGATAACCTTGTTTCTACCCTGAACAACATGATTGCGCATGTAACTTCCTTCCTTGGCTATTTAGCTATTTAGCTATTTGGCTATTTAGCTATTAGGCAGTGAAACATTCTGAGATTTGGTTGGTACTAAAGGTATAACCAGTAAAGTCGTGATGAAGGTGATGATGACAGCTAGCGTGCTTGCTAGCATGACTTGGGTGACGCTCGAGAGATACGCCAAACTAAATACCCCAAACACCGCAGCGTCCGTCATTGCTGAAAAGAATACTGCTTTGCCTGTTTCACCGTAAACATCACGTTGTGTACTATCTTTGTTGATGTTGATACTCGAACTTGACAGCATCTGCTCAGCTCGATGTGCGTGCCAAAAAAGGTGCAGGGCGTAGTCTGAACCTAAACTGACTAAAAATATAAGTGGAAACAGCAAAAAGATGGAAATATATACACCTACCAGTGGCAGTAAGACAAACCACACTAAGCCAGTAATGCTGACAATGGCGGCTGTTGCAAGGACAATCTGCCAGCGCCGAAACGCTAACAAGGTTACCAGACAGGTGGCGATGAGTGAGGCGACAAACAAACGCTGTAACCAGCGCAAACTAGTCTCAATAAATAACACGCTGATGCTGCGGTAGCCGATGACATGAACCTCTAAGTTTGCTGGGCGCATTGATATGTCGACGGCTTGTTGCATAGTCGTTAAGGTTTCGCGAGTGGCAGCTAAATCGCCGCTGCTAGTTGGCATTACAATCATCACGCCAAGGTTGGCAGTGGGGTTGCTAACGAGTTTGATGAGCGGTGCCCAAAGAGGATCATTGTGCATCGTTTTGTAAGTGCTGGCGAGGTCAACTTGACTGTCTGGAACGGCATCATCTAACGACGTTCCAAAAAACTGTCCAAGTGCACCCGTGAGGCCAGTTTGTAAGCTGCTGTAACTACCTAGCATTAAGCTGGGTGTGATGAGGCGGGCATCTAGTGTTTGACTTAGTTCATCTGCAACAGCTTGCGTGTAGGCAAGCACCTCTGGACTGGTGAGGTCGCCCTCGAGCACAATAAATTCTGGCAGCGCCCCGGCGACGCCAGCGCGCATTTGCTCGAGCGCCCTGCGGGTTGGGGCTCTGGCAGGAAAGTTACCCTGAATGACATCCAGTTGAACCTGCGGGTCTTGGCGTGCCAATAGGGCTAATGCTGTTCCCAAAATAAGGATGCTTAGTGTGAGGAAGGGGCGGTGCTCGAGCGTCGTCAGTACCTTTTTAAGCCAACGTGAAGGCTTAAATTGTGCCTTGGAAATATCTTTTTGTAAGCTGTACAGTGCTGTAGGTAGGGTTATCACCACAATAAGTAAACACAGTAAACTCACGCTTGCTAAAACACCAAGTTGACTAATCCCTGGAACACCTGCCAGTAGAAGCGAGGCTAGCCCTAAGAGGCTTGTCAGTGTCACCAACACCATGCCGCCGCCTGCTTGGGCGTTGGCTGTTTGGAGAGCCTTGTCAAGTGAGATGTGACGTTGTCGAGAAGCTTGCAAAGCATTCAGCAAATGAATCGCGTAGTCGATGCCGCTTCCCAGAAGTAACGGCAAGAGGGCAGCATTCACCACGTTGAGCGGCAACCCCAAATAACCCATAAGCCCAAACAACCAAATGCCGGCAGTTAGCAGACAACTTAGGGCGATGATGACAGTTTGCCAGTGACCAAACGCAAGCCACAACAGTGCTGCCACGATGATGATGCCAACGGGTACGAGCCAGCGCAAGTCTCTTGCTAGGGATGCGTCGAGTCCTGCAAGTCCAGAGGCTAAACCAACAGGGAAGAGGTTGTCTTCTTGGAATAAGTCGTATTGTTTGCTGTTATCGGCTAAATAAGCTTGAACGGCTGCTTGAATGTCTGTGCCAATGCGCCTCGAGTCTGCAGACACAGGGTCGCCTTCAATGACAAAGCCTAGTAACGTACCTTGTTCATCTGCGCCAATGGTGGCACTAAGTAACTCGCGTTGGGCTTGCCAGATGCCGTTCCAAAGTAAGCGAAATTGGGCGCTATTTTCCGGTAAGCTCGCCACTTTTTGCTCTGGATTAAGGGTGGCGTTGGCAACTTTGAGCCAGTGGGGGAGACCAAACGTAAAGCGCACCTCAGGGACGCGGGTTTGCACAAAACTCGCTAGCTCGTCTTGGGCGCGAATAGCAAGTTCATCAGTAATTCGGGTGACGCCTATTGCCTCAGCTTTAACGGGGTTAAGTTCTAACCACACCAGTTCTTGGTTGGTGACGCCATCAACCTCGCGAATAATCCGGTTAAGCGCTTGCACGCGGGTGTCTGTGGCCGGGAGCCAGTCGAGAATATCTGTCGTTAAGGTGATGCGGGGAATGCCAAACCCTAAAGCTACAGTAACGATTGCCAAAACAGCTAGGGTGAGTTTCGGCTGCTTGCTGATGATACTTGCAAGCCCTTCGAGAGTGCTTGTGAGAGAGACTCGAGCTACACGTTTCACAGCTCACCTCGAGCACGCGTAATAAATGTCCACATAAATGTCCAGGTTCGCAACAGCACTGGTATTAACACTCGCATCAACACTCGCATCAACACTCGCATCAACACACGCATCAAAACAATGAGACACAGCCACCTAAAGCTGTGCCTCAAGCAACTATTTAAATTATTAGGTGCAACTGTCACGCACCTATGCTACGCCGCAAGCTAGTTAATCCACACCGCGAAGCCCACAAAGTTGCCGTTAAAAAGATCATTTAACCGGTCCCATGTTTCGGGTTGGGTGACGGTACCCTCTTCTAAAAAGGGCGTAGCGGCGCTACCTTGAATCCACAAGATGACGTCAAAGTTACGTGATTCTAAAAAGGCTCGGCGCAAGTTGATGCCTACATTCGGGTCGCTCACGCGCCAGTGGGGCAGCAAAATATTACCTTGTAAGATGCCTTCAGCTTCGTCTAAGAACATAAGCCACCCATCAATCATCTCGGGTGTGAGGTTAGTGGGTACAACACTGTCTTGCTTGGAATTGGGCACCCACTCGCGGTCGTTGTCGGTCTCGGCTAAAATAGCAGCCCACGACAAGCGGCTTTGGGCGATGGTTTCTTCGAGGTGGGTTAAGGCCTTCTCGAGCCGCTCGGGTTCATCAATATCCAAACTCAAACTTAAGTAAATAAGCGCAACAGCATCAATCGTGGTGGTGTTGATCGGAATAAAATCGTCGTTGAGGATAGCCTCGTTTTGCAGGATGTCGTGCGGGCTGGTTGCGTCTGGGAAAAACAGATGTGCGCCGTTGTCAAACATAGCTTGGTTATCGACAGCTAGCCAGGTCTCGAGCATGGCTGCGAGTAAATTGCTGTAACCGCGTAACCAGTGCACGTCACCTTGATCAAAAGCAATCTCGAGCGCCGGCGGTTCGTCGCCTATGCCCATTGCTAGTTGGTTAAGGCGAGCGTAAATCGACCATAAGCGCTCAGCGTCTTCAGCGTTACCGTCACCATCTAAATCTAAGCGCAACTGGTCAAATTGAATGACGAGTTTTACGTCGCTGTCGATGTTCATAAGCGCGGCATCAGCAGCCTCGAGGCGGGCAATCATGCCCTCGAGCACTTGTACAAACTCATCGTTACTAAACGTTTCTGGGTCGGGGTTTTCGGGAATGGGAAGGCGCAAAAAGGGCATTCCTGCTGCTATGCCCAGGCTATCTACACTGAGGCCGTAGCGATACCAAGACTGGGCCAGGTACTCAATTGCGCCCAAAAAATGCGCCACGCCAAGGCTAAAGCGAGCTTCATCATCTCTTGGATTGTCGGTAATGTAGTCACTTAAGACTGTCACCGCGTTGGTAGTGCCGCCAGAGAGAAGCGTCTCGAGGCTAACGTCTGTCTCTTGAGCAAAGGCCGAGTTTGATAGCATCGTGGTGAATAGCATCGTGGTGAATAGCAAGGTGCTGATGAGGCACAAGCTGAGATGTTTGATGTTGATACGTTGAGGCATAGGGATTCCTTCCAAAAGCGTGAACTAAAGCACATTGATGATAGCGGTTTTGCTGGGAATGCGCAAAGCCCACTCGAGGGGGATAACCTTACTTTGAATTTTGAAGAAGATGTCTCGAGCCAACTAAATCGTAGCCGGTACTACCAAAAGTGTTATCAAATGTTACTGAGATGACACTCCTCTGACAAACCTAACGTACATTGCAATGTAGCTCACAGCTACAGTTGGTTGGTGTTTATGGGGTGTCTGGCGTGTAAATACGCCCACGTGAACACACCAAAGAAAGGATTAAACTGTGAAGTTTGTGTTTGTTGTACGTAGGTCGTTGGTTGCGGTGCTACTTGCGTTGGTCGCGTTGAGTGCCTCCGCTCAGGAAGTGAAGACAATTGGTGAGGTGACTGCTGTCATTGCTGAAGCGAGTACTGCTGACGATCCAGCTGAGTTTAGTATTGATGGTGCTAGTGGTGATACTGACTTTCCCTTCATTGGCAACTTAAAAGCACTAGCTACTGTCGGCGAAGTGGACGCGGAAACAGGTCTTGTGTTAACAGGTTATCCGGACGGCCACGCTGCTTGGTTGGCTGATGAAGAGACCGTGCGCGTTGTTTATCAGTCAGAGTCTTATGCGACGATGAGCAACGAAACCTACGGTTGGGTCATGGACAGTGGGGTGGCGTTTACCGGCTCACACATTCACGCCATTGACTACGACCGTTCGGGTCTAGCTGACTTTTTAAGTAATGCTGATGCAGCAAGCACCATTGTTAAAGGATCACAGCATCTGTTTAGTACTGTCTATAACGTGTTTGGGGATGAAGTTGTGCCTAAAGCGGATGGCGGTTTGTGGGGTAACCAAACCCTACCTGACGGTACGCTCGTTAACTTTGCCCCCGACTTTCAACTGACCGAAGGCGACTTTTTCTTTCAATCTTTCTGTGGTGCGTTCTACGAACCTGCCAACAAATACGGGGACGGCATTGGCTTTGCTGATGACGCGTGGTTGATGGGTGAAGAGTGGAACATCCAACGTATGTTCGACGTGAGTAACGGCGAGACAACCTTGTCCTTTGTAGACACCAACGACACCATGGGCTTAGCCTCATTTGTGATTGATATTGCCAACGAAACTGCTTACACTGTGCCAGCCCTTGGTCAAACGGGTTATGAAAAACTCTTGCCTATTAACTCTGGTCACGAAGACTACGTGGTGATTGTGCTGGCGGGTTACAACCACGAGCTCGAGCCAGCACCACTTAAACTCTATGTTGGCCGCAAAGGGCTTGACGTTGACGGTAGCGCCATTAGTGCAGACGCGCCTGAGCGCGACCAGTTTTTAGCGCGTAACGGCCTCCTGTTTGGTCGTATTTACGGGTTAGCACTTGCCAACGAAACCTTTGCTGAACTAGGGCTCGAGATTGACCTCGAGAGCAAAATGATGGACGCATACATCATCAACGTTGACGCACCAGATACCTTTGAAGCCGTTTTTGCACCCACCAGCTACCAGTGGGGCGGTTGGGACAGCCCGGTTGCTGTAGGTGACACTGAAATGCGCCGTTGGGGTATGCCCG
>CAZMCW010000023.1:19610-24574 GCA_964564405.1 uncultured bacterium | reverse complement strand
TCTTGGTACTTTAACACCTCGTTATTATGACATCATTCCTTCGGGTTAGTATTAGCAAGCTTATGATAGACACGCTCACGCCATTTTTCATCAGAGATTGCGCCTGTAATTGCAGGTGAGAGTAGCTCTGGTTGGAACGCATGTTGAAAAGTAAACCCTTGACCGAGGTCATAAGCGCGTTCAAGGTCATAAAGTTGACTGTTGTCCCAGTGACGAATCACGCCGTCTAAATCACAAAAGACAGCAGCAATCTCAATCACACCTAAAAGCCTTGCTCGAGCGTCTCGGCAAGGTCAAGTAAGGCCAAACTGCGCTGTAACTTGTCTACAAAACAGGGCGTAATATCAGCTGTTTGCATCACGATTTCGGCAAATTCGGTGAGCTTATCTAAACTGGTTTTACCAAGGGCTTCAATTTCAACCTCAGCAAAATGAGCTGTCACGTCGGTTTTGCGTTGCATCACGCTAACATCATCAAAACTAACAACTGCTAGTGCTCGCCCCAAGCGGCTCACCACATAGCTTACCCGGTGCATATTGATGTCTACCAACATACGCAAGGTAAGTAGCGAGGCCACCTCGGCAACTGCCCGGCGAATGTCGTAGGGCCAACCGTCGTCTTCAAGGGGCAGCTCGAGTTCATTACTTGTTTGTAGCGGTGTATCAGTATCGTTGCGCTGTAGCTGTTTGAGGGTAGCAAGTTGCTGACCGTTCACTGTCCGTTGCCGCAAGGCCATGTTGGCGTTGCGCAACGCAGCTTTGGGCGTGTCGAAGTAGACGTCATGAATGTGGCGGCTGTCGGGCGGCTCGAGCATGTACCCGCGCGCTTTAAATACCGCTTTAAGGTCTTCAACGAGCGGAAAGGTACTTTCTAGTAAAGAAAATTTAAGTTCGCGTTCTCGTGCCATCTTATTTGCCACGCATTAGTCTAGCAGTTAGCCCGAGGATTACATTGTGCTTGCGTGCAGTTGATGCATAGTGTCTTAGACATCAACATAGACGTCAACGCAGTTCATGTGCAACGCGCAAGTGTGTTGGGTCGATGAAGCCAAAAGCACGCGAGTTGCCACGTTTGTAGTCGTGGGAGCCTTTATACTGCATATACTTGTCACTGCGCGTGCTTATAGTAAGCAGCTGTTTTAGAGCACATAGGTGCTTTAGGGTAACTAGATGGTTGTCCGTTTGGCATCACCTGCGGCCTGCTATCTGCGTATGCTATTCGCAACGTACTATCCCGTAGTGTGCTGTTTGTCGTGTAGCTGAGCATGACAAGTGTGTTCTCGCGTTGCCAGCAAAGCTCATCAACGTTGGTGTTATGAGCAAGTTGGCATTACGAGCAAAGATGTTGTGAGTGGTGACATTACATGCGGTGACACTACATGCGGTGACACTACATGCAGCGACATATGCAATAGCGACATAGCACAGGCAACAACTTTGTGATAGTTCCTCATCTAAAGGAGGTCAACATGACACGTCAGCTTTCCAGAGGGTTCCTTCTCACCCTGTTCTTACTGCTTGTAAGCGCTTGTGGTGGCGGTACAGACCCCATCGACCCTGGTCCCGATCCTAACCCTGACCCCGATCCTAATCCTGGCATGGCACGTTTGCGCTTGGTACACGTTGTGCCCAGTGCTGGGGCGGTACGCGGCGACATTGACGGTGAACTTATTACCAACCTCACCTACAGTGCTGCTTCAACCTACCGCACCACTGAAGCCGGGCTAGTAGACGTAAGTGTGCGCTTATCGTCTAATACTCAAACCGTATTTGACAACAGCTTGACCTTAGAAGATGGCGGACAGTACAGTTTGTTGCTACTTGCGGGTAGCGCAGGTGTTGAAGGTCTGCTTTTGCGCGACGACCTTGACGCGCCGCCCATGGGGCAACTCAACGTGCGCCTTGTCCACGGCTCACCAGCTGCTGGCGAGGTGGATGTCTATGTGACAGCACCTGCGGCGGCGTTGAGTACGCCTTATGCTGCCGGGCTCGAGCTAGCTGATGCAGATACCCAGTTTGACGCTATTGCCGCTGTGAATACGCGCATTCGCATTACGGCTGCAGGAACAACGACGGTTGCGTATGACTCGGGGACGCTCGAGCTAGGTGCACTTGCCGGTGAAAACGCTACACTCGTTGCTATTGACGCTGTAGACGGTCAAGGGGGCGTTGATTTACTAGTGCTCACCCCAAATGAGCGCGTTGTGTTTGGGGATACTAGTTTTCCTGACCCTGACCCCGATCCTGATCCCGATCCCGATCCTGACCCTGACCCTGATCCCGACCCTCTAGGTACGATTGAAGGCCAAGTTTGGTACGATCAAAATGCAAACGGTGCGCGGGATGCTGGTGAAGACAACCTTGAAAATTTTGTGGTGTTTTTAGACGACAATGGAAACAGTCGCTTAGATAATGGCGAAACCTTCGTAAGAACAGATGCAAACGGCACTTACCGTTTTGATGATTTACCTGTAGGTACCTATAACGTTAGCCAACAACTGCCTGTAGGCTGGACCAATACTTTTCCTGACAATGATATAAGCGTGCAAATTATTGGCGGCCAAGACGCCAACATAGAAGACTATCCATTTATGGTTGGTGTTTTGCCAGGCGAAGAGCAATGCGGTGGCACGCTCATTGCCAGTCGTTGGGTACTTACCGCGATTCACTGCCTCGAGACGCCTGAGGGTATCATCTCGCCATCCGAAATTGAGGTGGTGATTGGCAGTACTAATATAGACGAAGGCGGCTTGCGGCTTACGCCTGTGCAGGTGTTGACTCACCCAAGTTATGCAGGTGGTGATTCACCCGATCAAGCGTTTGACATTGCCCTGTTAGAACTTCCTCAAGATCAACTGCGCCCGCGTGTTCCTTTGGTTACGGCAGACTTGCTAGACAACGCTAGCGTTGGCACACTAGCTACTGTGTTAGGCTGGGGCTTACTCACGGATGATTTTGTGAACGGTCAGACCTCAGCAATCTTGCAACAAGCCCAAGTCCCTATTGTGAGCAATGCTGATTGTGCTGACGACCTGGCACCGAGTTATGTCATTAACGACGGCGCACTTTGTGCTGGTTTTGCCGAAGGCGGTATTGACTCCTGTGGGGGTGACAGTGGTGGCCCGCTACTCGTGCCGTACCAAGGTGGTTGGCTCCAAGCTGGCGTGACTAGTTTTGGGGTTGGTTGCGCGCAACCCAATTCACCCGGTGGCTACGCCCGCGTGTCTGAAGCAAGCGGTTGGATTTTGAGCAACATCCCTGCGGAGTTGTCCCAAGAATATGTTGTAACGGGGTTTGACAATGCAGATTCGCTAGACTTTGGTAATTTCCGCTAATAATTAGCCGATGTCATCTTTATGGCGATATGTGTAAATATTGACCTGTAAATGGAGTGGGTCTATTGGTACTCGCCTAGCTCGGGTAAGTAGGGAGCTAGCTCCTTACTTACAGCTAACGCTATACTTAGAGAGTCGTAACTTAGGTTGCGGCTCTTGTTTTTTGCTAGCTCTAACGTTCTGAAGATGGCACAACCACAGCACGCTTAGCTTGTTAAGCTAGATAGCAATGCTTATTGATGCTACGCCACTCCAATCTGAACACCGTCTGCGCGGTGTAGGAGCCTACTTGCGGGCGCTTATTCGCGCGCTCGAGGCTGAATTTACCCAGGACTCACTTGCAGGTACGCCCAAACCACCCCAGTATTTACTCACTTGGCAACCTCAAAAGGAATTACTGCCAGTGCTCGAGTCCGTCAATATTCCACCAGAACGCACCCTACTTTTACCCCGCCCTCACCGCCCTGCTCAGGTGTACTGGCTCTACAACGAAATTACTTTGCGTTATGCTTTGCTGCGTACCCGTCCAGATGTATTGTTTGTACCAGATTTTAATGGACTCATCGTCAATCCATTTGGGAGTACGGTGGCGGTGTTGCACGATTTAACCGAACTCAAACTTCAGCTCGAGGCTAACCGTCCTAGTGGCAGGAGTCTTAGTGAAAAACTCAGCGACTTGCGCTGGCAGGCTTACTACCGCAAATTACGCGCCGCCAAGCACATCATCACCATTAGTGAAAGCGTTAAGCAAGACGCCGCCCGCTTACTTAACTTGCCGTCTGAACGTTTGCACGTTGTTTATCATGGGCTAGATCAGACGCGCTACTATCCGGTTGAAGGTGGCGACTACGCGAACCACCCACCTTACTTTGTGAACATTGGTGGGCGTAACGACAATAAAAATCAAGCCGGCATCATTGAGGGATTTGCGCGTATGGCCGCTGATTATCCTGACGTACACCTCTATTTTGCGGGACCGTGGCATCAGACTGATTTGGACTGGCTCGAGCAACAAGCTACCACCCACAATCTCACAGGCCGTATTCGCCACCTCGGCTACGTACCAGATGAGGCCATGACCAGCCTCTACAGCCACGCATTGGGGTTTGTCTTTCCATCTTTGGAAGAAGGGTTTGGCTTGCCTGTACTTGAAGCCATGGCCTGTGGCGTACCCGTGATCACCTCGAACCGTTCGTCTTTACCCGAAGTTGCTGGGGATGCTGGGTTGCTCGTCGACCCGCAAAACCCAGATGATATTGCCAACGCCATGCGCCAACTCGCAGGTGATGAAAGCTTGCGCCGCGATCTACGTGAGAAGGGCATTGCTCGAGCCAAAACATTTACGTGGCAGCGAACAGCTCAAGAGACGCTCGAGGTCATCCAACATGCACGTCAAGGAACATCATCATGAAAATAGGACTATTTACTTACGGCATGAACGAGCACTTTACGGGAATTGCCCGCTATGCTGTGAACCTCACGCGGGAACTGATGAAGCTCGAGCCCAACCTCGACATCACCCTGTTGAACCCCTACCCAGACTCACCGCACCCGTGGTATCAAGAATTTGCCAGCTATCCCATGCAAAACTTACGCTTGGTGCCACTCGCGGCCAGTTTAGGCAATTGGT
>CAZMCW010000023.1:13118-19567 GCA_964564405.1 uncultured bacterium | reverse complement strand
GCCGTTTTTATTACCGCCACCAGGCTTCCCGCGCCGTTACAAGCGCGTTGTGACCATTCACGATGCCATCTCGCTAGTCACGCCCGAAGTGCAACCCCTCGCTACCCGGCTCATCTTCCAAACGCTTATTCCCGCTTCAGGCAAAACGGCAGATGGCATCATCACTGTGAGCCAAGCTGCTGCTGACGACCTCGTCAAATACGCCAAGTTACCGGCAGACAAAATCACGGTCACGCCCAACGGCGTGGATGCCGCTATGCCACTTAGTGAAGCCGAGGTTACCAGCGCACTCGCTAAGCTCAACATCACTCAGCCGTATATTTTATATGTGGGCAACTTAGCGCCGCGCAAAAACTTGGCTCGAGTCATTGATGCTTTTGACAAGGTACGCGCCCAGCACGACGTGCGTTTAGTTATTGTAGGTGCGAAAAACTGGCGAGCAGATGAGACCTTCGCCAAAGCCAAAAACTTAGACAGCGTGATTTTTCCGGGTTATGTGGATGAACCCAGCTTACACGCACTTTATTACGGCGCGCAGATGCTCGCGTTTCCATCTCTTTATGAAGGTTTTGGATTACCCGCTTTAGAGGCCATGGTTCACGGCACACCCGTGATTGCCTCCACCGCGAGTTCCCTCCCCGAAATCGTCGGTGATGCGGGGATTTTAGTTGACCCACTCAGTGTAGATGCCATCGCCGACGCCATGCAGCAACTTTTAACCGATGATGCCAAAGCCAAGCAGCTTGTTGAGTTGGGGTACGAACGCGCTGAGTTATTTAGTTGGCAGGAGACGGCAAAGCGAACCCTATCGCTGTACAAATCTTTGCTGTAATGGATTAAACCTATAGTATCCAGCAAAATGCTATACAAGCTTGATTCTGTCAACTGCGAATCTATGCAGCAGTCTATGCTTTTTTACAGGCTTTTGGATGCTATGCAGACTTAGGTGGCGCTGCTCGAGACTTTTGGAATGTACTCTAGGACAAGTTTTTTGCGTCTTTTTGCATTTACTCATAGATTATGCGTTAAACTGTCAAGAATGCAACAGGAATATCCTAGTTTAGTCTGGCACTTAAAAAACACCCAGCTCTTTGACGACCTCTCTCCGGATGAGCTCGAGGAACTCGCGCGTATTACGCCGTATAAGCGTTTTGCACCCGGCGACATCATCTATCACATGGAAGACCCAGCGGACGCGCTTTATTTCATCCGTGACGGTATGGTGAAAATCTCCATGTACTTCCCAAACGGTAAAGAGATGATCCTAGCGCTGTTAGGTCAATACGACATCTTCGGCGAACTGCTGCTGCTCCCCAGCGAGCGCCGCCCTAATCAAGCTGAGGCGGTCATGGACACCACGCTGATTGTGCTGCCAGAAGACATCTTCCAAAACTTGCTCAGCCAGCAGCCAAAAATTGCTATGAAGTTCATCAAGGTGATGTCCACGCGGTTGTGGCAAGCACAGTCTTGGTTTGCTGAAGTTGGTGCGTTTGATGCACCCGGGCGTTTGGCTAACTTGCTTTTACGGCTTGCGAATGACTTTGGCGCACCCGGCGACCGGGGTACCGTCATTGACTTAAACCTCACCCAGCAAGACCTTGCCAAGATGATTGGGGCTACCCGAGAAACAGTAAGTCACTGCTTGGCACGGTTGCTCGAGTACGGTGCTGTCCGCCGCCGCCGCGCGCCTATTGCGGTAGATGTTGAACGCTTACAAGCTTTTTTGGATGAAGTTAGCGAATAAGCATCTGTTAGCTCATCACTAAGTTTATAACGTGAAGTTTATAACGTGAAGTTTATAACGTGCGACTAGCCGCGTTTGGTGACGTTCACGGGAACTATGCAGCCCTCGAAGCAGTGTTAGCAGATATTGCCCGCGCCGAGGTTGATGGTTGCGTGGTGCTTGGTGATGTTGTCAACACTGGTCCCGATTCCAAGCGCTGCCTCGAGCGTGTTCAAGCTCTCAACTGCCCTGTGGTACGGGGAAATCATGAGCGCTATGTCGCCCAGTACGGCGACCCAGCTTTCCCTGAGTTTCTAGAAGAACGCTTTAAACCTGTTGCATGGTCCGTGCGTCAGCTAGGTGATAAGGTCAGAGCAAAGTTGCTCGAGCTTCCCATGACCTACACGTTAGCCGACGCACAAGACGTTGTATTTGTACATTCATCTTGTCGTAAAGACAACGACAATATTAGTTTATTTACGCCCAAAGCTAACCTCCAGCAGATGTTTGCAGGTTGTACGAGCAGTGCGGATGGCGGCCCAAACAACCTCACAACGTCACCCAAATTAATTATTCGGGCGCACAATCACTTGCCAATGGAGCGCAGATTTACGGATACAACCGTGGTGACAGTTGGTTCAGCGGGTTTGCCGTTAGGCGGCCTCTTAAAAGCACAATATGTCATTCTTAGTCACACACGGCAAGGTTGGCAGGTTGAGCACCGAGCTGTTGCCTACGACGTCGAGGCAACTTTGAGGCGTTTTGAGACAACAGGGTATTTAGCCTATGCAGGTCCAGCCGCGCGGTTACTTATGCGCGAATTTGCTACTGCCACCCATCAACTAGGGCCGTTTTTGCAGGAGTTTGATAAGTGGACGGCTAGCGGGCAGGTGAGCCTCGAGCAAGCTGTGAATGACTTCCTCAATGCCTATTGAGCCTTACCATCCGTGTCTACTAGCGTGCTGCTGTGTTAGGTTAAGCTGCTAGCATGGACATTTTGGTGTTTATTAATCACATTGGTGAATGGGTTGACTTATTTGGCGTGTTGGTACTTGTTATAGGGTTGGTGGGTACAAGCGTTCGCTTTATTCAACGCATATTTCAACAGACAACCGACCGCGCTTATGAGCACTACCGCCAACGCGTAGGACACGTGATTTTGCTGGGGCTCGAGATTTTAATTATTGCAGACATTATTCGTACCGTAGCGGTGACGCCAACGGTCAACAACATGGTTGTACTATTCATGATCGTGCTTATTCGGACGTTTTTGAGTTTTATGTTGCATGTGGAGCTTGAAGGGCACTTTCCGTGGCAATCACCCCAACACACCGATGCTTCGTAGCCAGCCTCAAATTGCTGCTTACAGTATTTATGGACTAGCTTCCTCAGCAATGATTTTGAGTGCAACACGGCGTCCGTAGCCTTTTTGAAACGCCAGTGTAAACCACAAGCGCGTGAGTGCATCTAGTGTGGGGCTGTGCTCGAGCCCACCCAAGTAAATCGGGTTAAGCCCTGTGTCACTGATAAGCTGTTGAACTTCTTGCTGTTTTTCGTCATCACCACAATAAAAGTGATCAATTTGGTGACCAGCTATTACAAGGGTCGCAAAATTCTCCCAGCCCAGTGAGTTAAAGGCCCGAAAAAGCTTAGCTGTGGGTACAAGTTGCTGTACAACCTCAGCATGATGCGTGACATCCTCAGCTAGGTTGTTTGTCGTGTCGATGATGAGTTTGCGTGCAAGCGCACTAGCAAGCTCACGAACAACCTGTTCAACTGCTTTGCCTGGAACCGCCAAAACAATAACCTCTGCGTCAGCTAGTGCATCATAAGGTGATACAAATACTGCTCGCCCGAGGCGCTGTTGCAAGTCAATGATGTTGCTCGAGGTTATGTCCCGCACGCCAAACGTGATGTTGTGATCGCGCTCGAGCCAACGCGTTCCTAATGTGCTCCCAATGTTGCCAGCGCCAATAATGGCAATGTTCACAGGCTAAACCCCTAGTGCCTCAATAACAAGTTTGGCTGCTGCCGCACCGGAGTATTGCTGTTGCCCCGTAATGAGGTTGCCGTCACGAACAGCGTGGGCTTTGAAACGGCTATCCACTATAAAATTTGTATTCTCGAGCTTGGCGGCTTCGTCCTCAATCCAAAAAGGTTGAATGCGCTTGCCTACAAATTCATCGGCAAATTGCTCTTCGCTGTTGGCAAAGCCTGTCCAGGTTTTACCATTGACCAACAAGTTGCCATCTTGCGTCATGACTTTGAGCAACACACAGGTGGCATGACAAACAATTACCGTGACCTTACCAGCCTCATAAAAACTGGCTACCAGGGCGTGTAGCGCGTCATTTTTGTAAAATGTGTACATGGGGGATTGGCCGCCCACTAAAAAGATGGCGTCGTAGTCAGTAGCGCTTACATCCTCAATACTTTGCGTGTTGTGTAGCAAAGCCGCGTGTTTAGGTGAGGTTTTAAACCCTAAACTGATGAGGTCATCACTACTGTACTGGCTGGCGTCTTCTGGGTCACTCCACGCATCTGCTTGCAACGTGCCACCTGCGGGGCTGCGAATGTCTACTTCATAGCCTTTTTCGACAAATTCCCAGTAAGGATGGGTGAGTTCTGCCCACCAAAACCCAACAGGCCAACCCGACACGTCTGACGTTGCGGGATTAGCTGCAATCATTAGCACCTTTTTAGGCTGGCTAGGATTCAGAATATTTAAACTTCCACTCATGATGACACTCCTTGATTTAAGTTAAGGAGCAGCGCTGCTCATCACTAGGAAAATGATAGGTCGAAACAGATAAGCTGTAAAGTACCTACTCATGGGTTGGATACATACCCTTTGGTGCGTTAGGCTAACTTTATGGCAAGTCCTGAGTTAGAACAAAAACTGGCCAACTTACCGCCTATCAATGTGCTCAATCACCGCTGCCCTTCCAATGATGTGCTCGACATGATTGCGGACAAATGGACGGTACTAGTGATTTACGCGCTCAGAGACACCACTCGGCGCTACAGCGATTTAGAGCGCATGATTGATGGCATCAGCCAAAAGATGCTTACGCAGACCCTACGTAAATTGGAGCGCAACGGCTTGGTATCACGCACGGTGTATCCAGTTGTGCCACCTAAAGTGGAGTATGTCTTGACCAAGTTAGGCTCGAGCTTACACGAGGTCCTTCGCCCACTCTGCAAGTGGTCTCAAACGCACATGCCAGATATTCTGGCTGCTCGAGAAACGTATGATGGTTAAGATCAAGTAACAGATGACCCACACTGTGATGCTTAGCCAAGAGCAGTTTGATGCCGCACATAGGTTTCTAGTAACACAAGGACGCCCCCTCGAGCACGCCCGTTTCCAACATGCGTTTCAGGGTGCTTCTGCAGAGCTTGTCTTAACTGAGTTAAGGAAATTTCAAAATTCAGATGGTGGCTTTGGACATGCGCTCGAGCCAGATTTACGCACCCCTGAAAGTTCAGCGTTGTATACCTCAGTTGCGTTTCAACTCTTACGTGACCTTAATGTACTCAAAACGCCCCCGATGGTCTCGAGCGGATTGGATTTTTTCCTAACAACATTCAACCAACAGCAAGCCAGTTGGCGAATTATTCCCGAAATTGCTGAACAAAGCCCGCGCGCACCGTGGTGGTATCAGCAAGAACGCAAAGAACGTTTTGAAACCTTTTCGCTTAATCCAACGGCTGAAATTCTTGGCTATCTTTATGACTACCAAGAAACTGTGCCAGATGACGTGATTGCGCTAGTGACAGAACAGGTTTTTGCAAACCTTCGTGACGCTGACAACCTAGAAATGCACGAGATTCTCTGCTTACTGCGGTTGTTTAGGACAGAAACCCTAGCTGAGCGTTACAAGCAGGAGATTTTTGCCAAGGTGAAAGCACAGCTAAGTGAGCTAGCTCGCACGCCAGAGCAATGGCAGACCTACGGACTGCGCCCCGTGCAAGTGGTTACAGTGCCAACGTCTGTATTTATGGCTGGGCTCGAGGACGCCGTAGCAGACAATCTAAATTACGACATCAGCACGCAACATGCTTCTGGCTGCTGGGAACCTTTGTGGCAGTGGGATGACACCTATCCAGACGCTTGGGCACAAGCAAAACAAGAATGGTCGGGCGTTCTTACCCTTGACAAGTTGCTGACGCTTAAACGATTCGGGCGCATTGAGGGATTGACTTAGAGCTGTTATCAATAAGCGTGGCGATGACATCTTACTGAGCGATCAAGTCGTGTCATCATAACTTCATGGACGTTACCTTACTTCCGCTCATGGGGCCGCTTCACGTCAAATACCCGCAGTACAACGCAATAACTGTTCGCGATTTAGCCCAAGCAAGTAACCCAGACGCATTAGCACTTGCCTCGCTCACCGCCAATGCGTTTGACGACCCTCGCTGGCAAGACACCGACGACGTTGCGCTGCCGCTCGCGGTTATACCGTGGGCGCGCAAAGCAGGACTAACTATTCATTGTGTGGGTGAACCCAGCCCTGACCCAACTGCTTATGCAGATTTCCAACGTTACATGAGCGAATACCCACAAGCCAAAGCCCAACTGCAAGAAGTTGAGATGCACTTACGTCCATTACAAATGCTATTGGATGAACCTTTAACACTCACACGTATTCAGACTGAGGTTTTACCGCAGGTGCAAATTTATGCTGAGGCGCGGGAAAATGTCCTAGGTGATGGGCCGGGG
>CAZMCW010000023.1:12290-13083 GCA_964564405.1 uncultured bacterium | reverse complement strand
AGATTGGTTGCGGCAGCGCAGTAAGGTGATGGCAACGCGCATTGCAGACTTGCCTCATGAACGCGTCACGGCACTGGTAAATACTGATGTGTTGCCGTTTGTGCAAGCGGAGTTAGAGGGTAACGTCACCCTGCTTGCGCCACCTCCACCTCAACCTAGTGAGGATGCTGAGACACGCGCGTTTTTAGATTTTGCCTTTCGCGGTGAGGTTCCCGAACCCGGCAATGCCATCCTGCGCTTGCAACAAATTGGCACACCGGAAGCGCGCTTTCACGAAGGCAATTTGCGCTTTGCGTACGGGCAGCTCGAGGAAGCCAAAGCTTGCCTCGAGATTGCCAGCCGCGAAAACTTTAGCGAGCCTTATTTTTTGCCAGGTTATCTGCTTGCGCGCTTAGGGCAACTAGCCGACCTGTGCGGCGAGCGCGATGCCGCTAAACGTGCCTACAAAGGTGTGCGGGCGCTCAGCTATGCCCCTCAAGATGCCCTCGAGGTCGCTGAAGCTGGTCTCGCCCGCCCGTTTACCCTGCCTGAAACTTAAATCAAGCCCGAATCTTAGACCGAGCCTAAAACAACATCTTAAGGTGATCGTTTAACTGCCAGCTCCCATGCCAAGTTTAGCTTTGAGTGCCGCAAGGTCGTCGCTCGTATCGCTAGGTGCGTCTAGAGCTTTGTCAATTTCGTCATCAATAGACGTGTCGATGTCGCCAATTTCGCCGTAAGCTTGCGCGAGAGATTCTTCCTCGAGCACTTTGGCTTTCATCTTTTCTAGCATGGCGATGGTGCCAGAGGCATC
>CAZMCW010000023.1:6885-12280 GCA_964564405.1 uncultured bacterium | reverse complement strand
GTTGACCTTTTTCATGGACGTGGCTGTCTTGGCGCGCGCTTTCAGGGTGATGAGCTCGTTTTGATAACGGCTAATATCACGCCGGAGTTGTTCTACTTTGCGCTGCAAGGTGTCAGCGGCTTCACTTTGTTTGCTGTAATCTTGCTCGAGGCTAGCAGCCCGCTGCACGGCTTCGTTTTTGCGGCTCAGTGCTTCACTAGCAAGCCGGTCTGCATCGACAACCGCTAGCTCACCACTTTGGGAACGTTGCAACAGCGCTACAGCTTTGCGTTCATAATCGCTAGCAATTGCTTTTTGCTCGTCCAAATCGTGCTTGAGGCGGTTGGCGACGGCTTTCACTTGAGCTAGCCCAGTAAGTGCTTCTTGTAAGGTTTCGCGTAAGTCACGAATGCCTTGTTCAGTCATTTTGATGGGGTCTTCGAGCCTGTCGACGACAGAATGTGCTTCAGATTGCGCAACTTTAAAAAGACGTGAGAAAAAACCCATGATGTCCTCCTTAGGGGTATCTGTGTTTGAACGTTAAGCTGCTTGGTGTTAGGCTGCGGGGACGTGCTCGAGCAGCATGCTACTATTTTCAGCAAGTGCTAGTGACAAGGCGCTAATACTGCCTTCAAGCTCATCCAAATCAAGTGTGGCTAAGCGTAAAGTATCGCGGAAAAGCAGCTTACTACCCGTTTCATCGAGTACAAACGCACCATGTACTAGGGTGCGGTTTATCTGCAAGAGCGATTTACAAAATGCTCCCGAAATATTATCTAACCCACTCATTATGAGTTGCTCTAGGATCACTAGCGGGTCAGCACAGTCAATCACCAAGCTTTTAATACCATTTTCTTCGTCACTAACTACAAAAAGTGTGTCGTCGTGGTCTTCTTTATCAATGCTTAAATCAAGCTCCAACAGATACTCACGTACCTTATCAACGTTGGTCATGGTGACTCCTTTCAAATGTCTAGATGGCCCATTGTACAAGGTATTGGGAAACATATGGTTGAGACCACAAGATAGTGTGCGCGCGCAGCGCTTGGGAAAACTTGCTTCACCATGTATGCTAGACAGGTTCTGATAAACGTCCTTCTGGAGGTACAAATATGGTTCGATTTGGCGCACATGCGTTTGTGTGGATAGGCGAATGGACATTAGACGCAGGTAACGCAGCTATTCGAGACGCGGCCCGCTTAGGGTTTGACTTTATTGAGATTCCCCTGCTTGATCCGGATACATTCAATGCTGAAGCGCACCGGGCTGTGCTCGAGGAAGTTGGTATCAGTGCGGCCTGTTCACTGGTTTTACCTAAAGATGCCCACATGCCCCACGTACCCGACAAAGCCATTCATTTTTTGATACGCGCCCTTGACCAAGTTGAGGCTTTGGGAAGCACCTACCTAGGCGGATGCATTGCCTACTCGCTCGGTACACTTACAGGTCAACCGCCTACCCAAGACGAAAAAGATAAGGTCACTCGGGCGCTCATTCAGGTGGATGACTACGCCCAGTCCAAAGGTATTCGCCTTGCCCTAGAAGCGTGTAATCGCTATGAAACCTACATGTACAACTCACTTGCTGACACGCGCGAAGCTGTTTTAGCCGTCGGTAGTGACAACCTCAAACTTCATGCAGACACCTACCACATGAATATTGAAGAAGAAGGCTTTTACAAACCCATTATCGAAACTGCCGATGTACTTGACTACATTCACATGAGTGAAAGCCACCGGGGCTATGTAGGCAGTGGCACCGTCAACTGGGACGACGCCTGGCGGGCATTGGGTGAGATTAACTTTTCAGGGTCGTTGGTGCTCGAGTCTTTTGCGGCCATTAACCCAGCGCTAGCAGCTGCAACCTGCTTGTGGCGGCCGCCCAATGAACCGTCTGAAAAAATTGCCCAGGATGGTCTTGCGTTTTTGAAAGCAGGCGCGCGCCAGCACGGTTTACTTGCTGACTAGCATTAACTAAAACAAACCAAAATATTGTGATGTGCCAGAGTGAACTGTCCTCTGGCGCATTCTATTAAACAAAACAGACACGGTTTGCTCAACGTAATTAATTTAATGTTTAAAAACGTGACTCAAATTGCTTTTTTGCTAGTTGGTTTTTCTTGTGAAAAGGGTAAACACGAAGGGTGGGTTGGCGAAGCGAGATTGTTGTTTTTCCCGTGAGAGAGGTAAATTTTTGACGCTGCTAAACGTTTAATGAGGCTCGAGTAAGAGTTTTGTAAGAGTTCATCTGCTAAGCTTCTTCAAGTTTGGTGAGGTTGGTGGGAAAAACCTCGTCATTGCATCATGATCAACAAGCTATTTGAGTGATGTGAGTAGCTGTTCTAGCATTAGCTGTTTGACTTACGGCATATTGTGCGTTGCTGTACATTAACTAACGAAACGTGTTGTACGACAGTCATACATGTTATAGAACACCTAAAAATATACGTTGCTAATATAATTATATTGTCTGTTGCGTACTGCCTGAATATTGTTTTTATATATACTGAATTGTGCTGTAACAGATTGACTAGAACGGGTAACTGGCTCGAGGCTCCAACTACAAACTGAGCTTAATACCTTGCTGGTTAGTCTCCTAGAGAATCAACTCATATCGGTAGGACGTAGCTGCGGATCTGCGTTGTCTAACTCGAGCTAACCACGTTCTCGAGTAGCTCTAAGCTAATACTCTTTCAACACAACAGCCACAACATCACTAGCTGTCATGCAAATACGCCAGCCAAACATTACACCAACACGTTGTTAGGAAGGCACGCTTCTTATGATAAGACCAGATACACGTCACTTATTGGGTAGCCCGCGTGCTCAGCAGTACCCTGCTGAGTTTTTAAAGAGCACAAGCTCACGAGACGAAAAACAGCACTATGCCCATTTGCTCGTGCAGCTTATGGACAAGGTTTTACAAGCTGATACCGTCAGTGATGCCATTCAACCTATTTTAGAAGCGTTGGTAGATCATAGTACCGCGCAAGGTGCGTTCTACCTCAAAGTGAACCAAAAAGTGGATCAGCAACACGTAGATAACATGTACGTTGGTAACGATGATCAAACAAACACTCAAATGAATACAACCTTTAGTGTATGGGACATCGCCGGACGCTTGCCACAAGGACCAGCTATACGCGAGGTGTTTGATTACGGACTAACTCAGCAAGACGCGTTCATGGCAGCCCTAGCAAGTTGTATGCCCGTGTTAGTTGTAGACGACACCACAACTCATGACAGCACCCGCGCGTTTGTTCCCCTAGGCATTGGTAGTTTGGCGGCTGTACCAGTTTATACCCACAAACGCGTCATGATGGGCGTGTTTGTCATTCACCATGAACGCGCGCGCGTGTGGAGCACGTGGGAACGCGCGTTGTTCCGGGCCATAAGCATGACCCCGACGGCGTTGGCAGCTAGGTTTATAGACCAAGAACACGTGAAACAAACCTATGAAGACACATTGCACGCATTAGGGTTGGTGCTCGAGCACCGCAACGATGACGCGCAAGGACATACTGACCGCGTTACCGAACTGTCTTTGCGCATTGCCAACGCATTCATGCTCGATGATGACGCGTGCGACGCCATCCGGCGGGGAGCCTATTTACACGACATTGGTAAAATTGCTATTCCCGAAGCCGTTTTGGGTAAAGCTGGCAAACTGGACGAAACGGAGTGGCAACTCATGCGCACACACACCATGATTGGTTATGAGTTCGTCCAAAACTTAACGTTTTTACCGCAAGCTGCGTACGACGTCGTGTTATATCATCATGAAAAATACGACGGCACAGGCTATCCGCATGGTCTTAAAGGTGAAGCCATCCCGCTCCTGGCCCGCATTTTTGCAGTTGCTGATGTTTACGACGCACTCACCAGTGTGCGCCCCTACAAAGTTGCGTGGTCACACGCTAAAGCAATGGCCGAAGTTCGCACTATGGCAGGTAGTCACTTTGATCCTGAGGTTGTCGCTGTGTTCGAGACTCTGTTCTAAGCGCTTTTAGCAACTCTATGATGTTTGATACAGGGCGTTGTGATAACCGCTTTGACGTAAACATAAGCTGTGCCTGATGAACATCTCCCTTTTAACCCCGTTTTCCTTTTCTTGATAGCGTTTTCACGAGTAACTGCCACAGGCAGGTGCGGGTGCGCCCTAAGGGAGTAGAGGTAGGCCGACTCAGTGTGGGGGAACTGATCTTGGAATTGCTATTGAGTACACCATCAACATCATTCATCCGTCATAGCACTTTATAAGATCACTATCTGCTTTGAAACACTATTTCAAATGCTCTGCGGTGACAGTCTCGACAACCTTGACAACCTATTTTGATGACGTTGACTGCAGTGGCGAGGTGTCGGCAGTGTGACTGGTTTCTCTAAAAAAGTCAATAACAGCTCGAGCCGCACTTTCACCTACGCCGGGAATACCTGCGAGGACAGCAAGGTCAGCGTGCTTAAGTTCGTCGATGCTGGAAAAGTGCTCAAGCAACGCGTCGCGTCGTTTAGGACCAATTCCGGGCACATCATCCAAAATGCTTTTGGTCATCGCTTCCCCACGCTGTTTGCGGTTAAACCCAACAGCAGTGCGGTGGGCTTCATCGCGTACATTAATAAGTAAGCGCAAAGCTGGGTGGGTTTCAGGTACCACAATGTCGCCTGCGCCTTCGCGAATAATTGTTTCGTAGCGTTTGGCAAGGCCTAACATGGGTAAATCTAAATCGGCATCTTTGAGTGCCCGTCTGGCAGCACTTAATTGTCCTTTGCCACCATCAATCAAAAGCAAGTCAGGCATGGGCATACTGTCTGCCAGTGAGCCTGTAAAGCGGCGGTAAACGGCTTGGTGCATGGAAAAAAAGTCATCTGGCTTGGTGAGGCCGCGAATACGCATTTTGCGGTACTCGGACTTGCGCGAACGGCCACCTTCAAAGACCACAATGCTGGCAACTGTATGGGTTCCCATGAGGTTACTGATGTCAAACCCTTCAATGCGGTAAGGGGCGTTCTCGAGTCCTGCTAGGCGTTGTAGCTCGCTGACACCAGGTGCTTCCCCGCGTTTCTCGAGCAACGCTAGTTCCGCATCTAGCCCATTTTTGGCATTGCGTGCTGCTAGACCCATCAAGTCAAGTTTGTCACCCCGTTTGGGCGTGCGCACTTCCACATTGCGCCCTGCCCGCTCGCTGAGCACGTGTTGCCAAAAGCCCAAATCAAGGTCACTTTCCGGCACCAAAATAAGTGGCGGCACGTGGGTCGCTAACCCATAATAGTTGCCCATAAAACGCTCTAAAATTTCGCCGCTGGTGGCTTCTTCGGCATTAGTTAAAAAGCGTTTGTCGCGCCCCACCACGCGCCCACGCCGCATTTGAAACAGTTGCGTCATAGCGTAGTTACCTGCTTGGGAGGTTCCCAAAAAG
>CAZMCW010000023.1:0-6873 GCA_964564405.1 uncultured bacterium | reverse complement strand
TAACGTCACTGTCGTAACCTGTTAAGCGTTTGAGCGCTGCCAGCCTGTCACGGTAGGTCTTGGCAAGTTCAAAGTCCATGCGCTGGGCGGCAGCTTTCATGTCGGTTTCTAACATAGTGATGGTGTCTTCCACGCGACCTTCTAAAAAGGCCCGCACCTGAGCGACAATCTGCGCGTAGTCTTCTTGGGAAATATCGCCGATGCAGGGTGCCGAGCAACGGCCCATGTGATAGCGCAAGCAGGGCTTTTTGCGTGTTTTCATGGGCAAACCGCTATTTTTGCGCAGGGGAAAAATAGTGGCAATAAGGTCGAGGACACGCCGCACCGAGCCCGCACTGGGGTAGGGTCCAAAGTAGGTGCCGCCGTCTTGAAACACCCGGCGCGTAAAGATAAGCATGGGAAACGCTTCGTTAGTGAGTTTTAAAAATGGATAGTTGGTATCATCTTTGAGTAAAACATTAAAGTGAGGTTTGTAGCGTTTAATTAAGTTAGATTCTAAAATGAGGGCTTCGGTTTCGTTTTTGGTGGTAATGAACTCGAGCCGGCCGGCTGTTTTACGTATGAGCTTAGGTTTTTTCTCAGCGCTACTGCTAAAATAGCTACGCACGCGGCTACGCAAATTAATAGCTTTGCCCACATAAATAACCGTTTTTTCAGCGTAAAACAAATAACAGCCAGGTTGGGTGGGTAAGACGGGTAAATCTTGCTCTGTCATGGACAATTCATCATACCTGCTCGAGGCGGTTTAGCATGTCTAGCTGGGCCTGTTGCATGGGTATCAATGTATGATTCTCCCGCGAGCTTCATGTGCAAACGATGTCGCGCACCAGTTTATTGAGAATCGATTCTCACGTTATTCTGTAGCCATCAGCAACTTTTATTTCATTCCTATGAATCTTGTCTGATGCTCTTTACCCCACACCCCATTTAGTCCCTGCCCTATTTAATCTCCTTGCCCTATTTAATCAATGAAAGTTGATCCCATCCATGCCTAAACTGGCCGCTACCACAACGACGCGAGAGGCTGCACCTTTAACAACGTCTTCATCTTCTGAATTGACGAGATCTGAATTAACAGGGTCGCCTCACCAAGTTACAGGTGAATCTATAACACTTGACTTACATGATGTGAGCGTGCAGTTTGGTGCAATTCAAGTCTTGCAGCACGTAAGTATGCAGGTAGCTCGAGGTGCTTTTTTGGCAGTTGTGGGGCCCAATGGTGCAGGCAAGTCAACGCTCATGCGGGTGTTGTTAGGACTTACCAAGGTAAGTACTGGCAGCGTGCAGGTACTGGGTGAGGCTGCTGGCAACGTGCCAGCACAGATTGGCTACGTACCACAACTTAAAACCTTTGACCGCCACTTTCCGGCAACCGTCCTCGACCTGGTGGCGTCTGGACACGCCCGCCGCTGGCTATGGCACGTAAGTAAAACGCGCAAAGCCGCAGCAACCAAAGCGTTAGAAGATGTTGGTGCTGGGCACCTGCTCACGCGCCGCCTCAGTGAGCTTTCTGGCGGTGAAGTACAACGGGTGTTTTTAGCGCGGGCGCTAGTACGCGAGCCGCAACTAGTAATTTTAGATGAACCTGCCACCGGGGTCGATTTTTTGGCTGAGTATGACTTGTACAGGTTGCTCGAGCACTACCAACAGATGACCTCTGCCACCGTGGTAATGGTCACGCACGACCTTTCCGTAGCACGCCACCACGCTTCGCAAGTAGCAGTCCTTAACCGCCGTTTGTTAGGGTTTGGCGAGCCAGAAACGGTGTTGTGTGAAAGCTGCCTGAAAGAAGCGTATGGACACAGCGGTCATGCCCACGGCATTCTCACGCTTTGACCATTGTGATGACTATTGTGATGACTATCCATGCCATAACTAAGCAGGTTCTACCCAAGTTAGCATCACTGTTAGCAGCATCGTTTGGGAATGGCTTTGAGTTGCAGGATGAGCTGGATTACTTTGACAAAGTACCCCATGATTCGTGGTTTTATCTGTCGAATGAGGGAACACCACAAGGGTTTATTCGCTATTTTGACATTGGCAATGATGTATTTAAGCTCGAGTGGTACGCTGCGCCGTCTGCACATCAAGCTGAGGTCAGCGTGCGCTTGCTCGAGCACTTTTGTCAGCATTATCAGTTAAACCCACAGGCACACCTTAGGATTGATGTCAGCTGCGACCAAACGCATATCATCAACCTTTTAAATGAAGCATTTCCCGTACGCAAGATCAAACAGATGTTGTACATGTCTAAAAACTTGACGAATGCTGACACTAGCAGCAATCCACATCTCAATAATTCATCCCCTGATGAATTTCAATGTGACACAGCTAAGGTGATGCCCCAAGCGCAACTTGCACACATTGCCAATATTCTCAGCTGCCTTAAGCCGTATTCACAATCAGCGTTAGAAGGTTTGTACGAAGATGACAAGCTATACGTACGCCATCTGAATGATATTCCTGTGGCTGCTCTACACCTCGAGGTAGCGCCTAAAGGTGAATGTGAAATCATCACCCTAGCAACCCATTCAGACTGTCTACGGCAAGGTCATGCAAGTGCACTACTCAGTGCTGTTCTCAGGTTGGTTGCCTCTCATTACAAGACTGTCTACCTGCGCGTGGATGAGGCTAATACGGGTGCCCTCGAGCTGTACAAGAAACTAAGGCTCAAAATACAGTCTGAGCGCACACAACAGTGGTGGTACGTGCCTGTTCAACAGCTAAGTGACGTCTCTGTAAGTAGCACATTTAAGGAGGGTTGCCTTGGCTGACCTAGTCGATATTTTCCAATTCGCCTTTATGCAACGCGCTCTAATGGCGGGCTTACTCGTTGCCCTCCTCAGCAGTATTCTGGGTGTGTTTGTGGTGCAACGGGGCTTGTCCTTTTTAGGTGACGGCCTCGCCCACGCGTCGTTTGCGGGTGTTGCACTCGGCATTTTGCTCGGTATTGAGCTACCCTACACCCTTGCCGTGGCACTGGGAATTGCTTGGCTTCGCAACCACACGCAACTTAGCTCAGACACAGCCATCGGCGTGCTATTTGCACTGTCTGTTGCCCTTGGCGTCATGTTTATAAGTTTGCGTGAAGGCTACACGGTGGACGCGTGGCACTTGCTGTTTGGGTCCATTTTGGCAGTTGGGCGCGATGACATCGTCATTATGCTAATTATGACCGTTGGGATTGGCATCACGTTGTGGTGGACATGGGGCAAGCTTGCCTATGCCACCTTTGATAGTGACCTAGCGCGGGCAGATGGCGTGAACGTGCGGCAGCTCGAGTACCTTTTGTTTAGCCTCGCTGCCGTGGTGATTGTCATGAGCGTGAAGGTTGTGGGGGTTATTTTGATTGCAGCGTATATCGTAATTCCTGCCGCTGCCGCCAAGCTCGTCGCCCCATCTTTGGCCAGCATGACCCTTATCAGCTTGGCAGTCGGCGTGCTGAGTACGCTGGTAGGACTTGGCGCATCTTATGTGTTAGATGTTCCTAGTGGTAGCACCATTATTCTCTGTCAGACCTTAGCGTTTGCAGGTTTGGGGTTGGTGGGCAAGTTGCAGGGCCGGGCCTAAGCCGTAACACCGTTTTACCGAACGTGTGCATGACCACAGGACGGTCACCCTAAACATGATATGACATGTCACCTTAAGCTCGAGCAAGACAATGTTCCTAAGATTAGATATTAACTTGTTGATGTCATTGAAGGCATTTTAAGGCTGTAAACAACTAGCAGCAACATGCCTTTTTCTTATGTTAACCAGATTTATCTATGACAATTAGGTGGTAGGTGAAGGCTCGAGTAAGGTATATTTGACGTCATTTTAGTGCAACTAGCATCATCAAGGGAGACGCCATGGCCGTTCAAGCACCTCAAACCCGTCCCAGCGACCTGTGGACACAGCACTTTGCAGCACGTACGCGCACGCTACGCAGTTCAATTATTCGCGATATTTTGCGTATGACCGAACAACCCGAGGTGATTTCGTTTGCAGGCGGTTTACCTAATCCAGAGTTGTTTCCCAAAGACGCCCTAGCTGAGGCTTCCCACAAAGTGCTTACCGAAGCAGGTAAACGGGCGCTGCAGTACAGCATGACGGCTGGGTTACCTGAACTGCGTACGTGGATTGCAGACTGGATGCGCGCGCAAGGTAGCGACGTTAACCCAGATAACATTATGATTACCAGTGGTTCCCAACAAGCTCTTGATCTGCTTGCCAAAGTGCTTATTGACCCCGGCAAAAACATTCTGGTTGAAAATCCCACCTACTTGGGCACCTTGCAAGCGTGGACAATTTTTGAAGCTGCTTACACAACCCTACCTACAGACGATGATGGGGTTTTGCCAGAAGCAGTTAGCGATCACCTTAAGGGCGGTCCAGCCTTAGCTTATCTGCAACCCAATTTTCAAAATCCTACGGGTGCAACCTTGCCACTAGCGCGCCGTGAAGCCCTAGCGACACTTGCTGAAGAACGCGGCTTATGTATCATTGAAGACGATCCTTACGGACAACTTGTTTATGACGAAGCACCCCCGGCAAGTTTGCGCAGCCTACATGACAGTGTGATCTACATCAGCTCATTTTCAAAAGTGTTAGCGCCAGGTTTAAGGTTAGCGTGGCTCACAGCACCTCAAGCTGTCATTCAAAAATTGCAACTCGCCAAACAGGGCACCGACTTGCACACCTCAACTACAGCCCAACTGGTAGTCTTAGAACTTCTCAAAAACAACTTTTTAGATACACATGTGCCGCGTTTGCAAGCTGCCTACAAAAGTTGCCGCGACCTTATGCTCGCTGAAATGAAGCACCACTTTCCGGAGGCTGCTCGCTGGGACATACCCAAAGGTGGCATGTTTATTTGGGTGCGTTTGCCAACTCAAGTTGATGCCTTGAAAGTTCTTGAAGAGGCTGTTACCCACAATGTTGCTTTTGTGCCAGGCGGTACATTTTTTCCCAACGGTGGCGGTGACAACACGTTGCGCCTTAACTTTACCAATGCTAGCGACGCCAACATCCGTGAAGGTATTGCCCGTTTGGGGCGCGTGTTGCATCAATGGTGTTAACTATTTTCGCGATGATGCGTTGCCAAAGGACGTTTTGTCAGAAGATGTGTTGTCAGAAGATGTTTTGTCAGAAGATGTTTTGTCAGAAGATGCTTCGTCGGATACCGTATCAGATGAGGTCATGTTCACAAGCCGAAAAGATAACCTAACTGATGACGATGTCTGCACCTGCCGAAAATGGACTGGCTGTTCAACCGTACCGACTTGGCTCCAATGAAAACCCGCTAGGAACGTCTCCTAAAGCTCGAGCGGCCATTGCTCAAGCTGCAGCTGGCTTGTGGCAATACCCACCACGTGACGACGAACACATGCGTCAGTGCTTAGCTGATCATCATGAGCTTAAAGCATCTCAAATTATCCTTGGCAACAGCGGTTCTGATGTGTTGTCGTTGGTAGCGCGGGTGCATTTAGACGCTAGTAGTACGTGCATCATCTGCCCGCCAGCGTTTCCAGTGTATGCCGGCACAGCTGCCCAACAAGGTGCCGAGGTCATTAGTGTGCCTTTAGCAGCAGATACGTTTGCGCTCGAGCCAGACGCTATACATGAAGTCCTCACACCGAGCACGAAAGTCCTCTACCTCTGTAACCCTAACAACCCAACTGGGACGCTTATTCCAAAAGACACCTTGCTACCGTTTTTAAAAGCTCTCCCTGACGACCTCACCATTGTCTATGACGAAGTCTATTACCACTTTGTTGACCCTGCTAAACACACACCCATACATGATGTGCTGAACGCCCACCCTAACGCCATCATTGTGCACAGTTTTTCCAAAGCTTACGGGCTAGCTGGTTTGCGTTTGGGGTACGCCCTTGCCAATGAAGATGCTGCTAACACGTTGCGCGCCCACACCCTTACCTTTCAGGTAGGCAGTTTAGCGCTCCTTGCTGGAGAAGCTGCGTTAAGCGATACTGAGCATATTCAAGCAACCTTAGCCAATAACCGCCAAGAGAGGCCCAAACTTGCGCGTGCTCTTACGGACCTAGGCTTGCATGTATGGGAAAGTGAAACTAATTTTGTGTTGTTTGCATGTCCCAAAGATGATGCCGGAAATATCTATGAGGGCAACCTACTAGCCAGCAAATTTTATGAACAGGGTTTTATTGTACGGCCCGCTTTTGGATTACCTGAGCACATGCGCGTTACCGTAGGTCTTCCCAAGATGAACCGCGCGTTTATTCAAGCGTTGGCGGCAATTCTCGAGGGGAACTAGTTGCTAACTTAAGTATGAAAACTGTATAAACACACAGTTCACTGTATGAAGAATCACTAAAGCAGGCCAGCTAACAGTCTTTGCGTGTACAAAGGGCTAAAGTTAATAGCACTTACCGCCTAGGAGGCTGGCATGATGATAGTGTGGCTGTTAACTTTAATCGCAGTGACCGTATCAACGTTGGGTGTGCAAATGCTAAATGAACACCATAAGCCTAAACATGCACCCATTAAAGTGCCAGTGTCTGCAAGCCGCCGAAGGTAAGTGACAGAATTTATTTAAAGTGTGGGAAGCAATACCCTTGCCGGTTAATTCCTTAGGCAATTAACCCACCTGGAAGGTGTAAAAACAGTAGAAGGTTCCGATGGGAACGGCATAAAGCCCGTAGAGGGTTATGAATTGTTTAATCGGAATTGGTATAATTCACCAAAAAGCACATCGTACACAACCTATAATCATTTAGTCCGCATCAGCCTGTGAGCTTTGCGGATTTTTTAGTGTAATAGCAATATCCATTAATGCCAGTGATGCGTAATATAGCGATATAAGTACCCATGCAGAATTAGTTTATACCAACATCAAGAGAAGAGGCAAAGTTA
>CAZMCW010000022.1:24107-24908 GCA_964564405.1 uncultured bacterium | reverse complement strand
CAATAAACATTGTGACTGGAGAACTCGCTATTGCAAAATTGTCGTGTACTTAGGTCATCGTGTCTTGGATGTTGGCTCGGGTACGGGGGTCTTTGCTCAGCTTTTTGCTGATTGGGGGTGCTCGGTGGTGGGGCTAGAGCCATCGGTGGAGATGGTGGCACAAGCTCGAGCCAAACAATCAACTACGACGGCAAACTGCATTACCTACACTGTGGGAGATACCCACACAGCAACCATGTTTGATGCGGCAAGCTTCGATTTTATCGTCAGCCGACAAGTGGTTTGTCACTTCCATGATCCCTTGCAGGTCTTTGAAAACTGGCATAGCTGGCTCGAGGCAGATGGACAGGTCATCGTGATTGATGGACTCTGGTTTCGTGAGGGCTGGGGTGATGAGACGTTGGTTGATCAACTGCCTTTGTCGTGTCTACAAACACGGGCAACCATTGCTTATCTACTTGAAAAATCTGGGTTTCGCGTTACGTGTAATGAATGCTTGGCAAACGTAAATGCCTACGCGCAAGCCAAAGAGGGCACAGCCTCAACCAGATACATGATTGTGGCGAGCAAGCAGTCATGAAACCCATCAACAGGTTACACAGAACGAGGTCAATTATCCTATGTCTGATCAATCGTTAAATGTTGATTACACGTCCTCTGAACTGCGTTACAACGCGTTTATGACCCCGGCTTATCGCTCTGCCCTCGCAACGCTCAACCTAGCTGATGGAATGCATGTGTTAGATGTCGGTTGTGGGCCTGGTGGGCTCTTTCCACTGCTAAGTAAGGCAATTGGGCCAC
>CAZMCW010000022.1:23282-24097 GCA_964564405.1 uncultured bacterium | reverse complement strand
GGTCAGATTACCGGCGTGGACGGTTCACAGCTGCATTTAGATGCAGCCCAAGAGTTTGCACAGCAACATGGCGTACAAACACCTTTGACACTGGTTCAAGCTGATCTGCGTAAGCCGCTCGAGTTTGCAGATAACATGTTTGATGCTGCGTGGTGTGCAGATGTGTTGTGGTCCAATCTTTTTCCCGACCCCGTGGCGGTGGTACAAGAATTAGCACGTGTGGTGAAGCCTGAGGGTGTCATTGGCATCTTTTTTGGTAACTTTTACCGAGCGCTCTATCTACCTGGCTACCGGCGGCTCGAGGCGTTAGCTGGCAGCGCTGAAAACTTGCGTTGGCAAAATGACACGCAGATGACGTCGGCGGCATCTATTCCTAGTTCCTATGAACGGGCCTTGCAGTGGCTTCAGAAAGCTGGTTTACACGCTTGCACGCTGACCGTTCATCCAATACTTTATCAACAGCCGCTTCCGCCAGAGGTGCGCGACTACTTAGCGTCATACGTTTTTGCTGAAGCGTTTGGTCCAGCTGTACAAAGCCATGGCGCAGAGGTTGGCATGAGCGACGCTGAGCGCGACTACTTCCGTGAACTGACAACACCTGATAGCCCTCACTACCTACTAGATCAGCCTGATTACTATTGTTTACAGACAGCTGTGCTGGTCATGGGGCGCGTGTGAGCGCCTTAACGCACTGCATCCTGAAAGGTTAGTGGGATCATTCGACGTTTTGAGCTGTGGTTGACCTTGCTTGTTGGGATTTTGCTTGTGTCTGTGACCTTAGGGGTAAGCCTTGGGCCCGTACGTATTCCAACCCA
>CAZMCW010000022.1:19613-23247 GCA_964564405.1 uncultured bacterium | reverse complement strand
CCGGCGAGTGGTCACGTGCACACGAAAATATCGTCTGGCTCATTCGTTTTCCCAGAGTCTTATTAGCAGTTTTTGTAGGCGCGGGTTTAGCTGTGGTTGGTGCGTGCATGCAAGCACTTGTCCGTAACCCCCTGGCTGACCCTTATATCTTGGGTATTTCTTCAGGTGCATCTGTAGGAGCAGTTACCGCCATTGGTCTGGGCGTGTTTGCTTTTGTGGGCATTTATGCGGTGTCGCTTGCTGCGTTTTTAGGTGCCATGCTGACCTTTGCTGTAGTGTTTGCGCTAGCCCAGCAGCGTGGTCAGCTCTACCCACACCGTATGATCTTGGCGGGTGTGGGTGCTTCCTATGTGTTTTCGGGCGTTACGAGCTTTATCACGCTAACCTCTGACAATCGCTTTTTAGCAGGACAAGTGCTTTCTTGGACTTTGGGGAGTTTAGCTAGGGCTAATTGGGCTGCACTGGGCTTGCCTAGTCTGGTGCTGCTGGGTGGCACCCTCTATTTGAACTCGCAAGCACGCTACCTCAACGCGCTGCTTGTCGGGGATGAAAGTGCAACGGGTTTGGGTATTGATGTCACCCGTTTCCGCCGCCAACTTTTTGTGGTGGTCTCGCTGGTGACGGGGGTTATGGTTGCGGTGAGTGGTGCTATTGGCTTTGTTGGCCTCATGGTTCCTCACGCGGTGCGGTTGGTGCTGGGGTCGGACCACCGTCTGCTGCTTCCTGTGACGGTATTGGTTGGTAGCATCTTCCTCATTTGGGTGGATGTGGTTGCGCGCACAGCTTTTGCACCGGTGGAATTACCTGTGGGGGTCATCACCTCAATTTTAGGCGGCCCCTTTTTCTTGTGGCTCATGTGGAGGCGGGCCAGGTGAAGCTCGAGTTATCGCAACTTTGTGTTGACATCGACACTCAGCGCACTGTGCATGATATTAACCTCAACGTTCACTCTGGTGAAATGGTCGGGCTCATTGGTCCCAACGGTAGTGGCAAAAGCACCTTACTTCGCAGCGTGTACAGGCTGCTCAAACCCGCAGCTGGGTTGGTTCAGCTTGGTGAAGATGATGTCTGGAAACTGAGCGCCAAAAGCTCGGCCCAACGCACGGGCGTGGTCGTGCAGGAACATCCTAGTGAATTTGAATTTACCGTGTCTGAGGTGGTAAGCATGGGGCGCACGCCCCACAAACGTCCTTTTGAGGGTGATACTGTTAGCGACGCAAGCATCTGCAGTGACGCCTTAGCACGCGTCAAGATGAGCGCGTTTGCAGAACGTCTTTTTTCAACCTTGTCAGGTGGTGAAAAACAACGTGTTTTGGTAGCTAGGGCGTTAGCTCAGGAGCCTAAATTGCTCGTTTTGGATGAGCCGACCAACCACTTAGATATTCATTACCAGTTGGAGTTGCTCGAGCTCATCAGATCGCTAAACATCACAACACTCATTACCCTTCACGACCTCAATTTAGCAGCTAACTATTGCCAACGGCTTTACCTGCTCTCGCAAGGTCGCGTGGTTGCGTCTGGTAGTACCCATGACGTGCTTACACCGCAACAACTTCAAACCACGTTTAACGTTAGTGCGACCCCGTACACCCATCCGGTCACAGGTAACTTACAGCTTTCATTTGCACCATTACAAAGTACCCATTGAATATCTGATTACCGAGGTTGCTACTGTCATATCAATAGGATGCTGCCAGGTAAGCGCCTAACTCACAATCATTACATCAGCTTGATTTGTGGGTTGACTATGAGTGCTAAACTAAAGCCTGTGAACCTTCGACTTATAAACCCTCATATTTGTACAAACAATAGGGGAGAGCGTCATACTTTCGCCATCTTGCTCATGCTTAGTTTAATGTTGTTGCTAAGTACGGTACACGCGCAGCGACCCTTACGCTATAGCCCTTTAGGCGGCGATCCTGCGTTTGAACGTGCGCTGCTCGAGGCAACTAACAACGCCCGCCGCAGTAACGGCGCTGGCAGGCTCGAGGCAGATGATAGCCTTGCGCTCGCCGCCCGCCATCACGCCGCAGAAATGGCAGAATTGGGTTACATCTCCCATGAATCCCCCAATCCGCAAACGGCATTGCTACCCCAACGGGTAGTAGCTGCTGGTTCAGCTACACAAGTTGTGGGTGAAAACATCGCCACCTTGTCGCCGGTAGATAGGCTGGATGCTGAACTGGCGAACAGTTTGGTGGCTGGCTGGCTAGACAGCCCACGCCACCGTGAAAACTTGTTGCGAACAGATTACACACACGTGGGTTTTGGTGCGGCGACGTCTGGAGGCACGGTTTACGCGGTGCAGGTGTTTGCTTATCAACCTTTAGAGCTAACCGCTGGCGACGTGCGTTCAAGTACCCGCAGTAGCTATGAAGTTGAGGTCGTCTTAGACCTCACCAGCCCGCAAGAAGTTCAACTTGCGTATGGCCGCAACGCTTTTCCGCCAGAATCTCTTGCTGCGGGGCAACACCGCCTTGCGTTTACAACCGCGGCAGATGGCAGTGACCGCTTGCAACTGCAAGTGGGCATGCGCGCGCCAAATAGTGATGCGTTTATTTTGCAAGATGAGGGCTGGCTCGATTTATCTACAGGTAATTTTCAAGCTGGTCAAACCCCACCACGCGATGTCGCCAGCTTAGCCTCGGTCACACGGCAAGTGTCTGAAACAACCTATTACGATGTTACCTTGCAATTTGCGGAGGCAGTCAGCGCTGTGGCAGATACGGCTAGGGTTTGGTTGGGCTCGAGCACTGCTAGCGGTAATCAACCTCTCCAAGACGCCCGTTGGCAAGGTCGCACGGTCACGGTAAGTGTACCTAGTAACCACCCTAACCCTGTGCTGGACGTAAGTGTACCTGTTAGCGGCCAGCAGCAAGTTGTCTTGTCTGTGGCACTAGATTTTAGTGCGGGTCGTGGCCAGTTGGTGCCGTTTAGCTATGTTGGTCGCTAGTCGTTGTGTGCTTGATGATGTGTCTTAATAACGCTACTACACGCAATTTGGGTTGCGTGCGTCTGTCACCTACGACAATTAAACGAGCCTCGAGTTACAATAGCTGTATTAGCACTTTAGAATTAGCTTGATTACCTAGTTGAATATCACTATCGTGGCTAGCGCCGTTAGGGCGATTGGGTAGGGTAGTGTGCTGATACCGTTTCCGGTTAATTTTTAAAAGAATTAACTCACGTGAAACGCGTGGAAAAGTACGGATTCCGTTGGGAACGGAATAAACACGTAAGCCGTTGAGGCAGTGTTTAATTGGAATCCGTATGACTTAATTAAAACCTTTAAAGAATGAGGTCGTACATGGCAGGTCATAGTAAATGGGCACAGATTAAACGTAAAAAAGCCGCCAATGACAAACAGCGTGGCAAAATCATTAGTAAGCACCTTAGAGCTATTCAAGCGGCGGTGCGTTCTGGTGGCGGCGGTGACCCATCTGCTAATTTAGCGCTCAAAAATACCTTGGCAGCTGCTAAAAGTGACAGCGTGCCGCAAGACAACATTGACCGTGCTGTTGAGCGAGCCTTGGGCAATAGCGAAGACGGTCAAATGGACGAAGCGATTTATGAAGGTTATGGCCCGGCTGGTGTAGCCCTCATGATCGAAGCCCTGACCGACAACCGCAACCGC
>CAZMCW010000022.1:12471-19588 GCA_964564405.1 uncultured bacterium | reverse complement strand
TTTAGCAAACATGGTGGCAACATGTCGGGCGGCACTGCGTGGCAGTTTGAAACCAAAGGCATTATTGTCTTAGCAGATACCAGCGAACAAACCCAAGAACTTGCTATTGAACTAGGTGCCGAAGATTTTGAGGTTGATGATGACGCCATCACGGTCTACACCGATCCTACCCAGCTTTATGAAATTGTTGAAGGGTTTGAAGCAGCGGGTCTCACCATTGAAGTCAGTCAGCTCACCAAAATTCCGCAAAACGAAACCGACCTGAGCGCCAAAGATGCAGCTAAAGTCATGCGCATGGTAGACGCACTTGAAGACCTCGATGATATTCAAAACGTCTACAGCAATGCTAATCTCGATAATGTTGATATAGACAGTGCGGTGACAAGCTAATATGGCGAGGCAAGCTCAGCAAATATGGTTAGAAAAGTTAATATTGTCCTTGAGCATAACTTGCTCGAGGACAACTTCACGCAACAAAAGATTGCATAGGTTGAGGTTGACCTGCAAGGAGGCTGGTGCATGAACATTCCCAAAGTGCCTTTAGATAGCTTGCCCAAGCTTTCAGCAACGCAACTTTCTCAAGTAACCATGCAAGCAACCGGTAAATACGGTATGGATATGCGCTTGCTGGTTGAACACGCCGCGCGCAACACCGCTGAACTCACCATGACCGTCGTTCCTGAAGGTCCTTTGCTAGTTGTAGCCGGACGCGGCCACAACGGCGGCGTGGGGTTAGCTGCAGCGCGCTTACTAGCTAGCAAAGGGCGCAGCATTTGGGTTGTTCCTACCCACGAATCAGGTAACTATTCAGGCATTCCTAAAGAACAACTTGAAAGTTTAGATCATTTTCCTAAAGTACGCGTTAAAACAAGTCTGCCTAAAATGAAATTTGCAGGTGCGGTAGATGCTGCTGTAGGGACCAAGTTAGAAGGCCCGCCGCGCGGCCGCACGCTGGATGTCATTACCATTCTCAACAATATGGACAAGTGCTGTGTTGTGTCGGTTGACGTGCCTACTGGCATGATTCCAGACGATGGCGACACCCCCGGTGACGTTGTCAACGCAACCGCCACGCTGAGCCTTGTCTACCCACATCAGGGTATTACACCAGGTGGGGCAGTGGGCGACTTGTACGTTGGCGACCTCAATTTACCGCCGGGTGTGTTTGAAGACTTGGGGATTGACGCGCCGAAGTTTAAGAGTTGGTTGACCCAGGTGGAGTAAGCTCGAGCCTCAGCTCAAAATTAGCCTAAACATTTGACCTAGTTAAAGTGACTATTGATTTATGGTTACTACATAGCTAGGTCAATTTTGTTGCTACAGTCAACAAGAATCATCAATCCTTCCAACCAAATACCAAACTACCTACAACTTGCTGTAGATAGACAGGAGATAGCGATGGCGACACCCTTACCGATTGAAAACCTAGCTAGCTTACCCAAATTTGCCATGACCGTTGTGTCTCACGCAGGTGATAAGGTTGCCTTTTACTGGGATAAAACAGGACGGTTTGAACTGTATGTGATGGATTTGCGGAGCCAGGACATTCAGCAAATCACGAACGGGCAAGCGCCCAAGGGCTTGCGGGCAGGTTTTGTGTGGACACGCGACGATAAGCACATTATTTTTGGTAAAGATAACGATGGCGACGAGCTTAACAACTTGTACAAGCTCGAGCTTGCCACAGGCAACATAACCCAACTTACCGATACCAAGCACCAAGAGTACGCTGGCGAGGTTCATCCAGATAACACTTTTATGACCGTAATGAGCAACAAAGATGGTCAGATGAACATTTACCGCTACACTTTTGCGGATAGTTCTTGGCAACAACTCACCGATTTTGACGCGCCTAGCTACGCGGAGTTTTGGAGTAAAGACGGCACCTGGTTAGCGTTTTCCAGCAACGAGTCGGACAACTACAAAAATATGGACGGCTACATCATGAAAGTGGATGGTAGCGACCTCAAAAAGTGCTTTAGCTGTAAGGATGGCTCAGACGATGCCATCATCGACTGGCATCCGGACGGTGTTCAGGTTGCGGTTGACTCTGACCAAGGAGATGGCAATCGTGCGGGCATCTTCAACTTAGACACGGACGAGGTGCGCTGGCTAGGGGAAACGGATTGTGAAGAATTTGCCGGTGAGTTTTCAAAAAACGGGCGTTGGTTGTCGTGTATTCGCGATCAGGATGCTACCTTTATGCCGATCCTTTACGACGTTGAGACGGGTGATGTACGTGAGCTTAATTTACCGCCCGGCATAGCTGGTGGCAGCCAATTTGCGTTGGATGACACCAAGTTATTGGTGCGGCATGACGCATCTAACCGGCGCTCGGAGTTACTGCTTTATGATCTTGAGACAGATACCTATGATGTTTTGCTCGAGGCAGACTATGGCGGCATCGATCCAGCGCGGTTTGTGGAAGATGAGCACATTTGGTACGAAAGTTTTGACGGTCAAAAGGTACCTGCGCTCATCCATAAACCCTCTGAGGTTACTGCTGACACACCTTGCCCAGCAATTATCATTGTTCACGGCGGACCAACCTCACAAGTTGTTCGCGGTTTTGATATGAAAGCGCAGTTTTTAGCAAGTTGCGGCTATGTGGTGTTGTCGCCAAATATTCGTGGTTCAACGGGCTACGGCAATACTTGGCGCGAAGCCAACCGCCACGATTGGGGTGGGGGAGACTTAGAGGATGTAGCGGCTGGGGCGGCGTACCTCAAAAACCTACCCTATGTAGATGCTGAGCGTGTGGCCGTGATGGGCGGGTCGTTTGGGGGCTTTATGAGCTTTTTGATTAGTGTAAAAAAACCTGACCTGTTTAAGCTAGCTGTGCCCATTGTTGGCATTACTGATTTACACATGCTCTATGAAGGTGATACGGAGAATTTTAAATATAGCCTTAAGAAGCACATGGGCGACCCCGAAGAAAACCGTGAACTTTGGCGTGACCGCAGTGCCATTGAGTTTGTTGATCAGTTACAAGCCAAAATGCTGATTATGCACGGTACCAATGATCCGCGTTGCCCGGTAACTCAAAGCCGCATTTTTAGAGATAAGTTGCTCGAGCTAGGCAAAACTCAGGGCACTGCTGACAGTGACGACTTTGAATATCACGAATTTGAAGACGAAGGCCACGGCTCCTCAGGTGATATTCAAGGTACTATTCGCAGCTTAAAAATCATTGCAGATTTTTTTGAGCGCCGTTTGTGACCTTGCTCTTTGTGATTGTATTAGATGTGTGGTGTGTCGGGTCTCAACCAAATATTGATAGTGTTTACGTAAGTTACGGTTGTGTCAAAAGAAACTAGAGTTCATACGCCACTTGTCCAAGTTGATGGCATTAGCAAAAGTTATACAAAACGCTCGAGCTACTACCCGTCATACGAGCTAGTAGCATGGTTCAAGATGTTATGACCGAAGGGGCTTCGTGGAGTCAGTTTAGCCTCGAGATGTGGGCTTTACTTATTGCTAACGCGCTAGTTTATTTTGTGTTGGGGATCGCGCTGTACAAGCGTGCTGAACGGCGTGCGTTGCGATTGGGTTTGCTAGGACAATATTAACTCGCCGTTGGAATGACAGCATTTAAGACTCCGTTCAGGCTGACCTTATCCAATTGTGATTGTGTTGGATTAGAAGATGATCCTTGTGGTAGATCACTTCACCTAAATATAATCAGGATGTGACCTAGTCATGAACAATTCTTATAAAAAAATCGCGACGCTTGTAGGCGTTTTGTACATCATCGGAACTGTTGCTGGGATTTTGAGTTTGGTTGTTACCCACCCTGTACTCGGCGTCCCCAATTTTGTAACGGCCATAGCTGCTAGCCCAAATCGGCTTGTCCTCGGAAGTTTGTTTATTTTACTGATGGGGGTTGCCCTAGCGTTTATTCCGCTAGCTATGTTTCCCATCTTCAAACAGACACACGAAGCTGGTGCGCTTGGCTATATTGTGTTTCGTAGCGGGCTCGAGACAACTACCTACATGGTGACAGTCCTCAGTTGGCTGGTGTTAATTAGACTCAGCCATCTGTCTGCTGAGGTAGGTCCGGGTTTTGACGCACAAGCCACGGGTGAGCTGGTCCTAGCTGTCAGAGAGATGTCTACCTACCTTGTTGTCTTTGCGTTTAGCACGGGCGCACTCATTTTTTACAGCTTGCTATTTCAAACCAAGCTAGTCCCGCGTTGGTTGTCTGGGTGGGGGCTTATTGCGATTAGCTTGCACATTATTGCAGGTGGATTAAGTATATTTGCTGTGATTGCGGAATTTTTAACCCTGCACAACATCATGAACTTGCCTATTTTTGTACAAGAGATGGTGTTGGCGGTGTGGTTGATTGTGAGGGGATTTAACCCTACTGTAACCAGTTCCGCCTCAACGACACGTATATCATTGCGTGCTGTAGAGACATAGTTGGCCATCTCAGGGTTCAGAGATATTGTGAGTGCTCGAGTACTTGCAGAGTACTGACTCATCTATGCATAGATTACATACTTAAATACATCCAAATAGCTCGAGCGGCCTTATTATAGAAGCATTAGACTGCGTGGCTAGGTGAAAAAAGTATTTAGATGGGCTTTTTGGGTCACCTTGCTAAGTAATATGTCCATCTAACGTTGCATCATCAACTTTAGCAAGATGGTGTTAAGCCATCGTGGTAAACATGGTGGCAGCATTGTCAGGCCCATACTGTGCACGTGTAAAGCAGAGAGGTGGTGACAACATGCGTGATCAACAGAGATGGTGGCCGGTTGTGCTCATTGTATTTATGGTGTCTTGTACGGCAAATCAGCCTCCCAGTGAAAGCACCACACCAGGGTTTTGGTTGGGGTTATGGCACGGCTTCATAGCACCTGTTACCTTTTTTGTGAGTTTGTTTGTTAGGAGTGTGCGCATTTACGCGTTTCCCAACGCTGGCCTTTGGTATGACCTGGGTTTTATGCTGGGCATTAGTGGCTTTTCGGGCGGAGTTTTTGCCAGTAGTAAACGCAAAGACTGAGGTTGTTAAGACACAGGCAGAAGCACCCCACGTTGAGATTGGAAAAAATAGGCGTGGCGCTCCTAACATGTTTTGCCGGCTTAACTGCGTTTAATACCGATCTTATGATGTTAACAGGCTTGTACTAAAAAGATGTTTTGATGCCACAATATGGCATCAAAATCATAATAAGAACATACGACACAGGAACATACGACAATAAAGCATACGACGCAAAGGAGACAACATGAACTTAGAAGGTAAAGTTGCTTTGGTAACTGGTGCTGGTTCGGGTATTGGTGCGGCAAGTGCAAAACGTTTGGCGCTAGCAGGAGCCAAGGTAGCACTTTACTCGAGAGACAAAGCTGAACTCGAGCAAGTCGCCAAAGATATGGGTGAGCAGATTTTAGTGTTACCAGGTGACATCACTCAAGAAGCTGAACTGCAAGCTGCTTACCAACAGATTAAAAATACCTGGGGGCGGCTGGATATCGTTTTTGCCAACGCTGGTATTAACGGGGTTTGGGCACCGCTCGATGAGCTCGAGCTAGATGCGTGGAATCAAACGCTCACTGTTAATTTGACCGGTACATTTTTGACCGTTAAACACGCATTACCCCTGCTAAAACGACAAGGTGGTTCAATCATCATTACAGCGTCGGTAAATGGCACGCGTAACTTTTCTAATACTGGGGCAACCGCGTACAGTTGTTCTAAAGCTGCTCAGATTGCATTTATGAAGATGACGGCCCTAGAGCTCGCCAAACACCGCATTCGGGTAAACGCTATCTGTCCGGGAGCTATAGAAACCAACATTGAAGAAAACACTGAACAACGCAACCTTGACAAAGTAAAAGAACCTGCTTTTTACCCCGAAGGTAGTATTCCGCTAACCGATGGTGAGCCTGGGTCAGCGGCGCAGGTAGCTGACCTTGTGCTGTTTCTTGCGTCTGATGCGTCACAGCACATCAGTGGTACGCCTATTTGGATAGACGGCGCGCAGTCATTGCTTCAAGGTTAGAGTATGGCGTCAGGTAAACATCAAGTATCTCAATTGTCCAAACCATTGTTCAAACCATTGTCCAAACCTACGTAAAGCGTGGCAAATAACCCTTGCGTGAGCAGCCAAGATAAGCGTTACAATGAGTCAAACTTTCTTTTACAACGAATGTTGTGCCATTGTAGGCGTTGTGCATAGCAGCATACGCGACAAATTTTGCACAGGGAGGTCGTCATGCCAGAAGATATTCGCGTTTTAGTAACGTATGCCAGTAAACACGGCACAACGCTAGGTATTGCCACCAAAATTGCAGACGTGCTACAAAGTTCGGGGTTTAGCGTTGACCTAGAACCTGTAAGCGATGTCCGTGATGTAAGTTGCTACCATACGGTGGTGCTGGGTACAGGTGTCTACATAGGGCACTGGCTAGGTGAGGCTGTCAAGTTTACAACGGCCCACAAAGACCTACTGGCGCAGCGCAATGTGTGGATTTTCCTAAGCGGGCCTACCGGTGACGATCCTGTAACAGACGACACGTGGAAACCCTCGAGGCGTTTGCTTCGGCTTATCAGGCACATTGCCCCGCGTACTATCCAAGTCTTTAAGGGAGCTGTACGCCCTGAAGACCTAGGGCGTATCGAGCGTTGGCTTGTTCGCAATGTGGGTGCCGCTACCGGGGATTACCGCGACTGGCCCGCTATTGAAGCATGGGCACAGGAAATTGTTGATGACATTAATAGCGAGATGGATAGTAGCGAAACGGGTAGCGCAGATACGCCTGCGGTCAACACAGATGACCAAAATGCTGCAGCTAGCAGCCAGCAAGATGTAGGCAGTATGTAAGTCAGTCACTAGCGTGTCGTAGTCAACAACATCATCACAAGCACGCTAAGAAAGGAGCTTGTGATGATCCGTATAAGTGTTGCGTTGTGGGTTGTGCTGCTCACGTTTATCACAGTGTCTATCTACCGCCGTCATGAGTTCCAACGTGCTAACCAACAGTTTGTAAGCATCCTGCAGACAGAGGCCAGACCCACTGACTTGCCAGCAGAAATGCACCCAGACTTACCTAGCTCGGTGCAACGCTACTTGCAGCAGGTGTTGCCCCTAGACCTAGGCCCTGTTGAGAG
>CAZMCW010000022.1:12223-12461 GCA_964564405.1 uncultured bacterium | reverse complement strand
GCCGCAGGATGTAGTAGCAACTGAAGTTGTCCAGCTCGAGCAAACTGGTACCTTCTGGCTCAACAACCGCTGGCAACCGTTCACGGCAACCCAAGTGAGTAGCCTAAGCCCTTTGGGGTTTGTGTGGCAAGCGCGCATTCAAGCTGGGCCGGGCCTCAAAGCCCACGTTGTGGACTATTACGTTCATGCTGAAGGGGGTTTGGAAGCGAGGTTAGTGGGCGTATTGACGCTTGTAAAC
>CAZMCW010000022.1:0-12213 GCA_964564405.1 uncultured bacterium | reverse complement strand
TGGCACACGCAGTGTCAACAACGGTGAGCTCATGCGGGTGTTGGCTGAAGCTCCGTGGTATCCCAAGTTGCTTACCAGTGAGCAACTTGAGTGGCAAACAGAAGATGCCCGCCAAGATACCTATAAAGCAAGTGTCACCGTGCGCGATGGCGATAACGAGGTATCGCTGACCTATCACTTCAACGAAGCCTACGAGATTGAAGCCATCTCTGGTTTGCGTTACCGCGAAACGCCCGAGGGAGCCGTACTTACCCCATGGCGTGGGCGGTTTTGGAACTACGCTGAACGCGCGGGTGTGCGCGTTCCGCTTGATGGTGAAGTAGCTTGGCTACTGCCTGAAGGCGAACAACCCTACTGGCGCGGGCATGTTGAGCAGATTCAGTACAACCAACAGCACTAACAATGCTGCAAAAACGTGGCTGAGTTTATTTGTGAAAATGTAACTAAAAAATTGACAAACTCTTTACAGAACCATCTAGTATCGTCTTGACGCTTCTCTAAGGCCAAAATTGAGAGTCATCTTTATGGAAAACCTAAGAAATATATAAAACCCAAAGCTATCACAGTTAATAGCTTGGAGAGGACGGCGATGATGAAAAACCTTAAAATCCGCACATACAACTTAGAAGATGACACTGCTGCTACCACAACTAATGTCCACCCCGAAACAACCATCACTATTCCCGGTGGGGTGTTGCGCTTGGCGTCTAAACTTCTGCCTAACAAAGCTAAACAAGCGCTGTTAGATGAAGGCATCGATGTTACTGAACTGGTGCACCTTGCCGAACAACCCGACGTACATGGCACCTTGGTTGCAATTGACAAACACGCTAAGCACGAACGCATCACGGTTGCCCTCGAGTAACATCTCTCACGAGAAGTATATGAGTAAAAATATCCCAGAAAGGATGATTATTTATGACAAAATTTAAAGCACTTATTCCTTTAGATGGTTCACCGTTTAGCGCCCAAGTGTTGCCGTCAGTGTGCCGCTTACTTGATCCAGAGCAGTACAGTTTGACGTTGCTGCGGGTAGCTCTAGTCCCGGCTGATGTCATGCCGCCACCAGTACCCCCGCACCCGGTCACGGTAGCTGGGTGGACAGGCTTCATGGACGCTGCGGGGTCTGCAGCTAGGGACCTAGCCAACCACCCTATTTACGCGTCCCAAGTATGGGAAAGTGTGCGGTCAAAACTTACAGACGACCTTGCTGAAGAACTAGGCTGCTTACGAGATGCCAACTTTGAGGTGAGTTTGTCCGTTCACTTTGGCGATCCTGCTCGTGAAATCAGCCAACTGGTCAAAGATGAAAATTTTGACCTTGTAGTGATGGCCACCCACGGGCGTTCAGGTCTGCGCCGAGTGCTCATGGGTAGTGTTGCTGAAACAGTGCTGCGGTCAGCTAAGGTGCCCGTGCTGACATTGCGCCCCGTGGCAGTGGCAGCAGCTCAGCCTACTTCGGTTTACGTCGCTAGTAGTGGCTGACCTTACCAAGCTTAGCTTGAGTCCTAGAGGCTACTTAAGCAACGCTTGGGTAGCCTTAATTTATGTCGGAAGGGGTGCTCGTGACGGGTGTTAACTGGTTAGTAAGCTTGGTTGGCCTCATGATCTTGGGTGAAGCAGTTGTCCTGTTGGTAGGTGGCTACGTGCTAGGTCACCTAGCACCGTCTTGGCGTACCCACAGCAATGTGTTGTTGTTGTTCTTAGATGGCGTTGTAGGTGCAGGACTTATCTATGCGGTGTGGATGGCTACACCTTTACTTATTGTGCTGCTCGCCATACTCGGCGTGTTGAGTCATGCTTACCGGCTTTGGGAGGTTGTGACTGGCCGGCTCGAGCCATTTGCTGCAAATCACGCACTTAGCATCATGAACACCTTAAAACTCACGTTGCTCGTTTTTGTCTTTATCGAGCTTTGGCGATATTAAAAATAGCTGGGCTGCTTTTAGTAAATGTGCTAACCAATCAACTGGCAAGAGCATTTAGATAAATTTGAGGTTATCTCACACGACTCACAGCTGAATAGAAGATTGAGAGGAGAAGACGAATGACAACGATCAAGCATCTTCATCATCGCCTTCAACAACCTTCGGCTGAGGACCTATAAATCGTTAGGATACTCACTTGGCTTTATGACATTACTGCTGTTACCGAAGGTCCCTTGAAAAGACGGTGAGCTCGAGCGAGCTGCTGCTTGGATGAAACAACTTGTGTCAACAAAAATGTATTGATGTATCTTTGCTTGGCTTGGGTAACATCTGAGGCTCAACAGAGGCTATATACGTCTCACTGTAAGTTGCACAGATTTTGCTCGCATCGCTATATATTAGTCTTATAGAACCCTTTCATGTGATCGTTTTGGACAGGCGCTTGGCTATACTGGGCAAGACACGAGGTTTGCGTTCTTCAAAAACCGTGTTAACATTAAACAGTACACAAGCGCCAATTTAATTGCCTGCTACCATTTTTGGTTGATTTATTTCGCTAATTTTAGCATTAGTTATCCATTATTGCTAAAAGGTTTTGAGGGCAGGAATAGCATGTTGCTAGTAGGTGCACAACGGGAGGTGCTTTTCAAACGTTCGTTGTGTCGCTCACCCTTTGGCAATTACGATAAGCCTTTGCTTTTGGTTGGCGGTGTCATAGGATTAGCGGCGCTCTGGTTGGTTAGTGCCGGGGTTGGTGATGTTTTGCTTGACGACTTTTGCTCGAGCTATCAACCTCAATTGGCAGTCATCATCGTCCGAAAGAACTCATCTGAGAGAATCTAAGGAGACATCTAGATATTATGAAAACACTTGGTATAAAAACACTCAGTAAACTAAGCGTTGGGTTGCTACTAGCGGCGTTATCTTTTGCAAGCGCACAAGTCACCTTACGCATTGCGGAACACCCTGGTTCAAACGTAACTGCAATGGAAGAATATTTCATCCCACTCTATGAAGAACTAACAGGTGTCGATATAGTTTATGAAGTGCTTCCGCCAGATCAACTTAGGCAGCGCATGACCTTAGAAGCGCAATCGGGCAGCGGCTATTATGACATTGGTTATCACAGCCCCGGGTGGTTTGGGTTTTACCAACAAGCTGTTGCTGACTTAAGCCCGTGGATTGAAAAGTACGATTTTGATTTGAGTCAATACTCGCAAGCCGTGCAAGACGCGTTTATGACTAACGACTTGCTGCGCCCTGGGGAAGTCATTGCCATTGCCCGTAACCCTCAAACGCCTATGTACGCGTACCGCGCAGATTGGTTTGCGCACCCTGATGAACAAGCTGCGTTTGAAGCTGAATATGGACGTGACCTTTCACCACCTGAAACATGGCAAGAGCTTTATGATATTGCAGAATTTTTTACCCGTCCAGAGGGTGCTACTGTTGCTGGTGAAGTGCTCGAGCAACCCCTTTATGGCTATTCAGCTTCCATTAAACCGCCAGGTGGCATGGCGCGGGCGTTTTTAGCACTGCTTTACTCAACTGGACTAACGGGTTGGGACAGCGAAACTTACCAACCTGACCTTGGTGATCCCATTTTGCTAGAAGCTGTGGCGTATTGGCAGCAACTCGTCGAAGACACGTTTCCACCTCAAGCGACAACCTGGGATTTTCTCGAGCACTTATCGTTTTTTGCTGCTGGCCGTTTAGCCACAGCTGAGCTGTGGTTTGAGGGTGCCACGATTGTCGAAGGTGAAGACAGCCTTGCTGCTGGCAACGTAGGCTATGCGCTGCTGCCCCGTTGGGAAGGCAACATGCAAGACTTACCCGTCGGGCGTTCTTTCAGTGGTGGCGGCGGCGTGCTAGTATTTGATACGCCTAACCAAGAAGAAGCGTTCAAGTTTTTACAGTGGTTGTTTGAAGAACAGTCCACCGAATTTAACTTACGCACCGGCATGTTTTCGCGCGAAGAGCACTTTAGCAACCCGGAAATTCTAGCTGCTAATCCGTTTTACGAAGACTTTCTCGAGGTGGCTGGTGAACAGATGAGTTACGCATTTCCGCGTCAGCCCATCGCTGAGTGGGGAGCCGTCATGTATACCCCCGTCGGTGAGTTTGCCTCAGATGTACTGTCTGGTGTGATGTCACCTGAAGCCGCCCAAGAGCGCTTAGTTGACAACATGCGTACCATTTTTGAAGAAGCAGGGTACCTCGAGTAACTATTTTGGGGCTGTATGCTTGCTAAGCGTGCAGCCTCTGCATTGATGTTGTATGGCATGAAATGAGCATCAACTAATCTGCTAAGCAATTGCGTATTGCTTTGAGATTGTGTACGAACGTTATCAGGACTTTGTTAATGAGGTAGCTCGAGGTCAGTCACTCGTTATAGCAATACTGGGATAGCGTATAAAAACGTGTTGTGTGCTGGTATAACAAGACTCGATCAACAGCACGTCGTTAGTCAAAATACACAATAATATTTACGGTAATAGCTACTATCCACTGCTGTGTTAGCTATGGGTTGTAATATCACTTTACTGCAACCCACGTTTTAGAAATATATACATCCATCTATTTTTAAACCGAATATCGAATTGCGAAAGGGGCTGTCTACACCTCATGTCGAACCGTCACTTCAGACCTTGGTTATTTATTTTGCCTGGTATTGTTTTAGGCTTTGTTGTGTTGGCAATACCTGTCGCTCAAGCCTTGCGCAACAGTCTTTTTCGCATTCGCCTGTACCGTTTAGATCAACAAGTGTTTGTCAATTTGGAAAATTATCAACGCCTTTGGAATGATCCCATTTTTTTAATGTCTATACGCACAACGGTGCTGTTCACCTTAGGATGTACGTTGTTAAGCGTGCTTTTGGGCTTAGCCATTGCGGGCGTGCTAGCAACAACAGGGATTCGCGGTACTGCTTGGGCACGTCTGCTGATTGCGTTTTACCTAGTTCCCTTTGTTACAACCCCGGTTGTCGTCGGTATGTTGGGGCGTTTGTTTATGTGGGAACCCGAATATGGGCTGGTCAATTTTCTGCTGTCTGGCTTGGGGGTGAACGGGGCAAATTGGTTAATCGACCGCAATACCGCGTTACTCGCTGCCATTGTTACCAATGCGTGGCGGCTTACGCCTTTGGCATTACTTATTTTTTATGCGGCGCTAGCAACCATTCCAGATACCTATATTGAGTCAGCTCGAGTTGATGGTGCGAACGGTTTAACAATCCTCACGCGCATTAAAATACCGCTAATTCGGTTTCACATTAGCTTTGTCGGTCTAGTGATGCTAACCTCAGCATTTCGGGAGTTTGATGTAATTTACAGTCTTACGGGGGGTGGTCCGGGTAGGGCAACCGAGGTTTTGAGCATGTTGGTATACAACCGAGGCGTTGTAAATTCCAACTTGGGAGTTGCAAGCGCGGTGTCCTTTTCCATGTTTGTGGTAGTTGCTATCGTGGCACTTATTTATATTGCTGTGGCCCGCCTTGGGAACTTGGGGCGTTAAATGAACCGCTATCAACAGCAGCGCTTTTGGTCGTACGGGGTACGCTACGCAATCCTTGGGGTGTGGCTACTCGTTTGCACCTTGCCTGTGGTGGTCTTGGTGATGGCGTCGCTCAAAGACACAGCCCTTTTTCAGTCTATTCCTACCCTATTTTCATGGGATAACATCAGCTTTGACAATTATCAACGCAGTTTTCAGCAGGGAAATTTTTTGTTTTTTTTGCGCAATAGTCTCATCATTGCCTTTGGCGCGCTCGCAGTGGTGATGATTGTTTGTACGCCGATGGCCTACGGTATTACCCGTTTGGTGTCGCAAAAAGTGCGCAACATCATCATCTTTTTGGTGCTAAGCACTCGCTTTTTGCCTTATGTGGTGCTAGCACTGCCGTTGTATTTGTTCTTTTTACAAATTGGACTTACTGGCACGCGTTTTGGCGTAATTTTGGCACACTTAGCTATGCAGATGCCATTTGTGGTGTGGCTCATGTTGGGCTTTTTTTCAGGAATTCCGCTCGAGGTTGAAGAAGCTGCTGTACTGGAGGGGTGCAATCCTTTTCAAGTGTTTTGGCATGTCTGTTTGCCGATGGTACTACCAGGTTTGAATGCAGCGGCTATCTTAGCATTTGTAATTTCATATAACGAGTTTTTGTTTGCATTCTTTCTAGCTGGCTACGACGCCCAACCCCTCACAGTGGGTATTACGCGTTTTGTGGGCGGCGCTGATACAGGCGCACAATACGGGGTAATGGCAGCGTATGGAACGCTTATCATTGTGCCTATTATTTTGTTTTCACTTATTACCAATCGTTATATCGTCAGTGGGTTGACGCAAGGGGCAGTCAAGGGCTGAGTCTTTAGGTGCTTGCTTGGTCTGATACAAACAACGATGTCCATAGCATTAGGAATAAGGTCGATAGTTAGCGGCAAATTGTCAACAGTGGTGCCATATTCCTTAATTGAGCCTGTTTATAAAGAGTCTGACGGCATCCAGATGATCCTCGAGCCACGAACGTCCCAAAAGCTGTGTCAACGCTTAAGTGAGACGTTGATACCCGTGCTGCTCGAATAACTCATAGTAAAATAGCCGCTAGTTTTACATTTTGTGCCATCGTTTAGTCATCCTGAGTTGGTATCACTGACAAAAAGATGCGTTTAAGTTGTTCGGTAGTAGGTTTGGGGCTTTGCTGGCTAATGTGTGACAAAGCAATCCCGTCTAGAATGCCCGTACACATGTTAATTTCTTCATCAGAAATACTGTCTGTAAGCAACTTTAAGAAGAATGCGATTTGTTTGCGGTTGGCTTCAGCAAGTTGGTTAGACAGCGGTTTGAGTTCGTTAAACCGCGTACCAGCCAGCGTGAGTTCAACGTAAGCGAGTAGCAGCGTCTGGTTTTCATCAACACATTTAAGTAAATCTTCTGCTACAAAAGTTGTGGCTTCATCTGTTTTGCCTGTAGAGATTAGATCCGCAAACGTTTGACGGACTTCATCACCCCCTTCATAAACAAGATCTAGTAGATGATGTGCTGCTGCCTCGAGAAGGGCCATTTTCTTGGAGTAGTAGTAACTTGTTGAACCTTGAGGTAGACCTGCGGCGGCGTCAACAGCACGGTGAGTCACACCCGCCAGACCTTGCTCTGCAAGTAACTGAATTGTTGCTTCTAAAATTATTTGCTGCCGCTTGGATAGCACTGTTGACATATCATCCTTTACAGATGTAGAGTATATCTCTACGTATGTAGAGATAGGAGACTGTACGATGTCGATATCGGTTCAAAAGATCAATCCACCAACTTTACCAGATGCTCCTGCTATGGGATATTCGCAAATTTCCGTTTGTGAACCAGGCAAGCTTGTGTTTATTTCAGGTCAGGTGGCGTGGCAACCCGATGCCTCATCTGTTCCAGAAGACTTGCAGACGCAAACAGAAATAGCCATGTCAAATGTTAGTCACGCGTTAGACGCAGTGGGTGCAACCGTTGAAAATATTACCGCCATGAGGATGTATGTCGTCAACCCAACAGAAGAAGACTTTGGGGTTGTTGGGGCTGCGCTGCGCCCTTTTTTTGGTGACGTGATACCTACACTTACAGCCCTTGGGGTAGCATCGCTTTACACACAACACCTCAAAATTGAACTTGAAGTGACGGCTGTTATAAGTTAGTGCGCTTAGGCAGGGTTTTTGTGTTTCTCGAGATAAGCTTGCGCGTCTGCTTTAGCCTGGACATAGCTTTCATCTCCCAAATCCACAAGGTAGCTAGCCGCGTTGTACCGCAACCAGCCAAGCCCGTGCTGCGCTGCCAGTTCAAAAGCTTGTTGGGCGAGATCGCGCCTTAAATCCTGCTTGCTAAGTTTGGCGTGTAAAAGAATGGCCTCAGCTAAAAACGCATCCATCTTGTGCTGTTTGGCGAGCTTGGCAAGGGCGTCAGCAGACGTGTGCGCTTGCGCATAATCTTCGTGAGTTAGGTGGCTGTAGGCACTCACAAGGTGTAACCTGCAACTTGCAAAGGGATGCTCGAGCCTCTTCACAAGCTCCCACGCCTCAGCAAGAATCTGTTGGGACGCGCTAAAATTTCCCAGTGCAAGTTCAGCGTGGGCTAAGCCTGTAAGCGCTTGCGACAAAATATACGGTCGGTTGTACCGCTCTAAAAGTTGGCAGGCCTGTAAGCTGGCGTCGCGGGCGTGCCTCACGTCTCCAGTGCACATGTAAAGTTGCGTGTAGCGAGTTTTGGCTTCTGCGACAAAGGCCATAAGCCCTATGTCTTGAAACAGTTTTTCGCCATGTTGGTAGTGCTCGAGGGCAGTCTGGCTGTGCCCCAACATAACGTGGACCGAGCCCGCGCCCAAGTGGCTTAAGCCCTCGCTGTAACTATCGTAAGTGTCTTCACCAGCTTGAATGCTTTGCTGGACCCACGTTAGCGCCTCACGGGGACGGCCCAACATGCGGTACGCCGACCCTAATTGATAATACAAGCGGGTATGTAAGTGCTGGGGTGGGTTGCGTTTAGCTAGCCGCAGTAACATTTGCACAAGCTCCTCAAAACGACCTTGATGCCAAAGTAACGCGGCAAGGTCAAGTTGATACGAAGGTGCGTCTGGCGCTTGCTTAACAGCACGTTTAAGGATGGGTTCAGCGTCTTGATACTGACCAGCTTGCAGTAAGGTGAGGCCGCTGGTGTTGTGTAGTTGGGCACGTTGTGCGTCTGTGAGCGGATACTCGAGCGCTTGGTCAATATAGCTACTAGCTTCACCAAACGCACCCCGTTGTTTGGCACAAAGTGCCAGTCCAACTAGGGAGGCAACTTCCAGTTCCGTAAACAGGTATTCACTGAGGGCAAATGCCTCCTGAAAACAAGCTTCAGCAGCAGCTAAGTCTTGGTTGAGCAGCAACCTACCTTTGAGCACATGCGCGCGGGCGTAGCTTTCACTGTCGTTAGGGGCATCAAACAAGATGTCTTTGAGCCAGCGGCTCCCTTGGGCTAAAAAGCCTCTGCCGATGGCGTCTTCAGTAGCACGTACGCGCCAAGGTAACGCTTGGTTGTGTTCATCTGCGGCTAAATAGTGGTGGGCAATCTGGGCGGCGTTGGGTCTGGGGTTGTCTGGATGGAAGTAGTCTTGCTCGAGCAGTTGCCCCATGCGTTTGTGAAGGTGGCGTTTTACAGCAGCAGCAGTTAGCTCACTTGCTTTGGTTTGTAGAACGTCATGGACAAACCAGTCATCCACAAAAATTTGGGCTCGCTCGAGTTCAGCTGTTGCTTCGGCAATGTCAAACGCATCCAGCTCAAGGAGGCTAGCGAGCTGCTCGGTATTGAGGGTGTGCTCAATGGTCGCCACAGCTTTGGCAACGCGCAGCGCCAGTGTAGATAGCGCGTTGAGGCGTTTGGTGAGCGTTTGGGTAATGTGCTCAGGCAATCTAATTGTGTCTGGGAGGCCGTCAAGTTGGCGGTTGCGGTAGAGCGATTTGAGCGTTTCAATAACGTGTTGTGGATTGCCGCCGGTAGCAGCATGTAGTTTAACTGCAAAGTCGGCTGGCACGTTGATCTTGAGGCTAGCAAGGAGTTCGTTGAGCCCGGCTAAAGACAGTGGTGAAAGTTCAAGATGAACTGCTAGGCCGTGGTCTACAAACTGTGTCAACATGCTTTCAAAGCCATCGGGCATGTTGTCTTGGCGAAAGGTGTTAACTGCACAAACGTGCTTAGCTTGACTTACTGTGCGCTCAAAAAAAATACTGGCGGCACGTTGAGAAAGGTCGGCACTCACAGGGTCAAACAAATGTATATTGTCGCTAGGGTAAACACTAAAGTGCTGGGTAGTGTGCTCGAGAAACGCCGTGAGCGCCCGTACAAGGCGAGTTTTATCGCGGTCGCTTGGCATGCTACCTGTCATCGTGATGTCGTCACGTTGGGTAGGTAAGCGAAACTCTGCTAGCACATCTACCACACTAGGCTCAGGCAAGCTGTCAGGATAAGCATCAAAATAACGTTGAATCACCCGCGCTTGACTGCTTAGAGGGGCATATTTATCAGCCAGTTTGCCTTCAGACAGAATAAACGGCCCTTTACTGGTTGCAAAATCTAGTAACAAGCGTGTTTTGCCAACCCCGGCTGGACCGGACAAAAATATAATTTGCCCAGCTTGGTAAGCGTCTTCCATGCGTGCCCAGGTATCTTCGCGGGCAATTAAGCTAGGCGGGCGCAACAGCGTGTTAGGCAAGCGGACTTGCTCGCGCACGGCGAACGCTGGTAAAGCTTGGCCTTGTTCTATATCGCGCGCAAGAGACTGGGTTTCTTCTAACGGTTCAATGCCTAGTTCTTGGGTGAGCATGCGCCGGCATATTTCAAAGTAGCGCAAAGCTGCTTGTATATGCCCCCGGGTGTACTCGAGCCGCATCGCCAAACGGTAAGCACTTTCGTCAAGTTCATCTAAATGAATAAGTTGTTGAGCCAAGTGTAACGCTTTGGGAACGTCTCCTGCTCGGCGTGCGTTTTCGGCCGCAGCATAGAGGGCGCGGTTGTACATGCTAGCTACGCGCTCGCGTTCACGGTCGAGCCAGTCCATAAACTGTGGTGCGTCGTCTACGCTAAACCCCTGCAACAAATAACCTCGTTCGGGGTGCAAAGCGAGGGCTTCGTTATAGCGTTCTGCACGCAGGTGATTGGTAAAATCAGTTAAGTCAATAGGCAGGTGAATAGCAGCGGTGTCGTCTAGCTCGAGCCAAGTGTCTGCGCCAGGTAGTTTCCTAAGCCTATGCAATTCGGGGCGCAAGCGGTGGCGGGCGTCTGCTTCCCAAAGTAGTTCTGCTAGTTCATCGCGTGAAGCCCGGCCGTGGACGGCCAAAAAATACAAAATAGCAGCAGCTTTTTGGGTGGGTAACTTAAGCTTAGTGCCATCTGCATACACCTGTGGGTAGCCCAGTACGTTCAATTCCAAACGCGTATGAGCTGTAGTCTGTGGTCTAACAATAGTGGACGCCACGTATTAGCCCGTCCTGGTTACTTTGTGGTTAACAATCTGACGCTCGAGGCTAGCGATAGCTGCCAGCACAGCATCAATATCCATCTGAGCAACCCCGTGACGCTCGAGGGCTGTTACAAGGTGCTCAGCTACAGCATTAAAGTCTGCGTGTGTGAGGTTTAAGTGGGCGTGTGCTTTGTGCATGTTGCGCCCACTGTAGTGTTCGGGACCGCCTAGCACGTGACTCATAAACGCACTCTGATGGGCCCGCTGCCGGTCCATATCCATGCCTTTAAAATAGTGGCTAATGCGGTCATCTGCCAGAACGTACGCGTAAAATTCGGTTACAACGCTGGCGACACCCGCCGCGCCGCCTAGTTTGTCGTACAAACTAGGCTCGGTTAGGTGAGGTTCATGTTGGGGCGCGGGATCAGGCACGGGTGTCTCCATAACTTGCTAAGTTTATCACGCTATTAAATGAAGCTATCTCCGTACTTGTTGAGCAGTACCTTAAGCAGCTTTTGCGTGTGCGTCATCGGGAGTTAGGGTAGGGACAGCTTGAACTATCCAAACAATGCCACTGTAAACAAGACCGTTTGGACTCATTACAAACTGATGTTGTGCTCGTAAAGGTAGGCTGTATCAACTTGATGGGTAGCAACCTGGTGTGTAGCAACCTGGTGGGTAGCAACCTGGTGAGGTGTAATAGCCGCCGAATCTACTTGTGCGTTTGACGTGTTGTTAAGAATAGTGTTGGTTGTCATCACGTGACTCCTTTATCTGTTGAACTGAGAGATGTAAAAGCTTGTACGGCTGTTGGTTGTGAAGGTTGATGATGAGTTTGAGATGGGCGTGGACTCGAGCGTGTTTGCTAAGCGGCTAACTTGCACTGCAAAGCCTAAGCTGATCAGAAAATATCCAGCTAGCAGTAGATGCCGTAGTATCTTTTGCACAATCAATGGATGAGCTTGCGGTTGGCGTCGGCAACCTGCATATACTGGTAGACCGTTTCGGTAGGAGTGGTTTGGGTTGAGGTGCGCGTAGATACAGACGTGAACGTGCGAATAAGTAGACGCTCGAGCACTGCTGATAACTGATGCATGGTTAACCTCTTTCAGGTGATCTGGATTCGGGTAATCTGGTTAAATTCGCTGGACACAAGACCTTCCAAGTGTGCTTGTGTCAACGTGGTGTTAGCTTAGCTAGACGCCCGTTCAAAAGCGTTCACACCTTGTTAGTACGTTCGCACCTTGTTAGTAACAGCGTTTTCACGAGTAACTGCCACAGGCAGTTGCACGTGCGACCTAGGGGAGTAGAAAT
>CAZMCW010000021.1:16767-25117 GCA_964564405.1 uncultured bacterium | reverse complement strand
ATGTTTTGATGTCGCTTTACGGCATCAAAATCCCTCGTGTTTACGAAGTACAGCGCAGCTCGAGCGTACCCTTAGATGATTCAGACGATGACATTCAAGCGTCAATTTGGTATTAGCTGACATGACTAAGTTGCTGGAGGCAATCCCAGATGGAATGCTTTGAAGTTACTGGGGTTGGCTCGAGACAAGCGTTTTAGTACGTTGGTAATGGACCAAGAGGTTATAGACAATTCTCAAAAAGGACTAAGTTACAACCTAAACTATGTTTAAGCGTGCTCGCGGGCAGTTCTCGAAGACAGTTCTCGCAGGCAGTTCTCGAAGACAGTTCTCGAAGATAGTTCTCGAAGACAATCTTTGAGAACACGGCCCAATTAAAATCAAAACAACATGGAGGTTATATGAGTTTGGCTCGAGGTTTCAATCCACAACACCTACAAAGACGACACCAACGTCATGTAAGTCTAGCAAAGCTGTTTGAGCGTTGCCCAAATTTAAATAAGGATTTTTTCTCTAATTGTTTGGCTATGAGTATCTTAAAACTTAACAACACAAAGACGTATAAACTTCATACCTACAACTCGGCAATCTTCGCCGAAGTTTCCAATTAACTCCTATGTTGACTTGGGTTGAAGGGGTCATGAACAGGCTAGGTTATGCGGGCGTGGTCTTCTTAATGTTCATTGAGAACGTCTTTCCGCCTATTCCCAGTGAGGTCGTAATGCCTCTAGCAGGCTACACTGCGGCTCGAGGCGAACTAGGCTTTGCCGGTGTAGTTATAGCAGGGATGTTGGGGTCGGTATTAGGGGCTTTACCGCTTTACTATTTAGGCTATACCCTGGGCGAAGAACGTCTAGCACAGTGGGCAGACAAACGTGGCAAATGGTTAGCCCTTTCTGGCGACGACGTTCGTAAAGCAGGTAAGTGGTTTTCTAAATACCAAGGTGTGGCAGTTTTTTTGGCCCGTTTAGTTCCTGGGGTGCGCTCGCTCATCAGCATTCCAGCAGGTGTAGCAAAGATGAACATGATGATTTTTTTGCTCTACACTGCTACTGGTACAGGTATTTGGGCGTTTATCTTGGCACTGTTAGGTCGTGCGCTAGGTAATAACTATGAACAAGTAAGCGTATACCTAGAACCACTTAGCAGAGTTGTAATTGGCATTTTATTAGCTTGGACAATTGGTTGGGTGCTAAAGCGTAAATTTGGCTGGCGTTTGCCCTTTGGATTTAAGTCTGAAAGTAACGAAAGCTCCACATCAAGCTAATGTATTGTATCCAAGCCTGATAAGACGCATCACTGATTTTTGTGGAATTCATTTTATTTGGCGTAGACTTGTTTAATTTTTACTCACGCTGCTTAAATACTCCTTACTAGCACAAGCAAAAATCACATCACCTAGGACTTTCGCTTCTAGACAGAATGCAGAGCAGGGATACGGGGATGACGCAACTCTGCGCTAAGGAATTCGTAGAGTAAGTCATGGACAAGCGCATAAAGGGTTTTGCCAAGGGATAGGGCTTTGACTTTGATTGCTAACCAAGCTTGATAACAACAGGCAATATGATTGCGTTGGGCACGTTGTTTGCGACATTGACAGGGGTGCTGATGAGATATTCGATGTAATCCTTTTTCGTAATGATGTCTGCAATGATATCCCTTTTTCCTCACTAGCGAAAGTCCTATCACCTTAACCTTAGTACACGTTTACTCTAACGCCTACATCTATTAGCAATGGAGACGGACATGGATGCTCAAACTCAGCCTACTGCAACACCTTCAAGCTCAACTACAGGAAAACGCTTTTCGTTGCGCAGGTACTTTCCTATTTTGCTATTTATTGTCCTGTTAGCCGTTTTTGGATCTATGTCATCACGGTTTTTAACTTTTTCTAATTTTGCCATTGTATTGCAGCAAACTGTGGTGCTCTTGGTTGCTGCGCTGGGCATGACCTTTGTGATTGTGGCTGGATCTATTGATTTATCAGTAGGATCGATTGTGGCGATTGCAGCGTTGGTAGCAGCGTCATTATCTGGCAGTTGGGGTATTTGGGCTATTATTCCAGCAGCGTTGGTGGGTATGGTTGCCGGGCTTGTCAATGGCATCATTTTTGCCAAAGGCAAGGTGCCATCATTTATGGTGACGCTAGGCACGTTAGTGTCTTACCGGGGTATTGTCTTGTACTTTACCCGGGGCGCGCCGGTCAGCATTACCAACATGGACTTTATCCGCACCTATTCTGGGCGCAGTTTTGACATTCCCAACGCAGCGATTATCACCCTGTTTGTAGTTATAATTATTTATATTTTATTTAACTTTACAGTTTTTGGACGTGAAGTACGCGCTATTGGTGGCGGCGAGCGGGTCGCTGTGCTCACCGGTATTCGCGTTGATCGCGTCAAGATTTTAATTTTCACCATCTCGGGCTTGTTGTGCGGCTTGGCCGGCCTATTACAAAGTGCCCGCGTATTTGCGGCAACTTCACAGTTGGGAACTGGGCTCGAGCTAGACGTCATCGCCGCTGTCGTCGTCGGTGGCACCCCGCTAACTGGGGGCGTGGGCGGTATTTTAGGTACCGTCTTAGGCGCGTTTATCATTACCATTTTGAGTAATGGCATGAACATGGTGGGCGTTGACCCGTTTATTCAAAACATTGTCAAAGGTGTGGTGTTGGTTGCAGCGGTGTTTATCACTATTGACCGTTCTAAGATTGGCATTATCAAATAACCGTTGTGGCTACAATTGTCGTGTCATCATAGCCTCATCCCAAACCGTTAAGCTCAGTCATGCAGGCAGACGATCCAGCATTCAATACCATTTTGGGTTATTTTAGTACCAAAGTAGCCCCGAGCGGCTCCGAGCGTTGCGCAAGACAACTCGCGCGTAGAAATAGATATCAGGTCTGTGTCAGACAGAACGAATCCCACAGAGATTTATAGAGATTTATAGAGATTTATAGAGATTTATAGAGATTTATGATGTGTTTTTTTGGACTTGGTATGACCTACTACAGCGTCAGCCACGACGGTGCCGAGCTAAGTTGCACCGACAACACTGGCAACACCGACCTCGAGCCAGAGCATATCAACCAAGACAACGTTCTCAACAACAAAGACGGAGACGCCACCACAGACAGCGTCCGCACGATCAATTAATTTGTGTTTGTTCACGTTGCTCCGCGTCAGCGCGTTGTACTCATAGTTGTACTCATAGCGCTCCACTGGCCAGCGAACGTCTGCGCCCTTGTTACAGGCTGCTACGGTATCTGTTTAAGGGCACATCTACTGCCTCTCGCGCGTGCGCACAATATAATGGGAACAACACAACGGGAACAGCATAGTAATGTGGCACGTTCATAGAACGCCCTCCATTTTATTGTGCTCATATCAGTATGAATAAGCGATAATACCGACTTCGATTAAATACTTCATACCCCTTACGGGCTTTATTCCGCTCCCACCTGCACCCGTAGCTGTTTCTATACAAGGGTTATTTCGCTGACGCTCAGAGGCACGTGGGTTAATTCTTTAAGGGATTAAGCGGAAAGGTTATGAAACCTAACGTCTGTATTTCGCTTACAAATTTTCTACAACCAAGACTTGGTCGTCGGACTTATATTCAAAACACCAAGTGGCGGGAAAGGTGTTTGGATGATAATTGTTGATAATGCCCTCAAAGCTCGAGCTGAACAAGGTAATCCGGTACGCGTTGGCATGGTGGGCGCGGGAGCGATGGGGCAAGGTATCGCCAACCAGATTGTTAATTCAGTAGCGGGTATGGAACTTGTGGCCATTGCTAACCGCACGGTAGCAAGAGCCGTTACCGCCTACGCGGAAGCAGGCCGCAGCTGCCAAGAAGTGAGTAACCAAGCTGAACTTGAAGACGCCATCAACAAAGGTGAACTTGCAGTCACAGGTGACGCCATGTTGCTCGCTCGAGCTGAAGGCATTGACGCCATTGTCGAAGTGACCGGTGCTATCGAATTTAGCGCCCACGTGGTACTCGAAGCCATCAAGCACCGCAAGCACGTGATTATGATGAACGCTGAACTCGATGGCACGGTGGGCCCTATCCTCAAGGTCTATGCTGATCAAGCCGGTGTCATTTTGAGTGCGAGTGATGGCGATCAACCGGGCGTGCAGATGAACTTATACCGCTTTGTCAAGAGCATTGGGTGTGAACCGCTAGTGTGCGGCAATATCAAAGGTCTGCTTGACCCCTACCGTAACCCCACCACCCAAGCGGGGTTTGCTGAACGCTGGAAGCAAGACCCTTATATGGTCACCTCCTTTGCGGACGGCACCAAAGTGGCTTATGAACAAGCCATCACTGCTAATGCTACGGGCATGACGGTCGCCAAGCGCGGCATGTACGGTTACGGCGGCGTGGATCACATCGATGAAGCCACCAAGTTTTATGACGTAGACGAACTAAAGCACTTGGGCGGCATCGTTGAGTACGTGCTCGACAGCAAACCTGGCCCGGGCGTGTTCGTGTTTGCTACGAACGACGACCCCAAACATCAGCATTACCTCAACCTCTACAAACTCGGCGAAGGTCCTTTATACAGTTTTTATGTGCCCTATCACTTGTGTTATTTTGAAGTGCCCATTTCAATTGCTCGAGTGGTGCTGTTTCATGACCCGGTGATGCAACCCATCGGTGCGCCTACGGTAGAAGTCATCGCCATTGCCAAACGTGAGCTTAAAGCAGGTGAAACCCTCGATAGGCTCGGCGGTTATGCGACGTACGGCGTCTGTGAGCGCGCTGACATCACGGCTCAAGAACGCCTCTTACCCATTGGCGTGGCTGAAAACTGCATCCTCAAGCGCGACATCGCCCAAGACCAAGCCCTCACCTATGACGACGTGCAGCTACCTGAAGGCCGCTTGATTGACCAGCTACGCCAAGAACAACGCGATTACTTTGCCAACACCCCGCAAGCCGGCCAACCCATCACCTTGAGGCACGCCCCAGCTGTCACTATTTCGTCAGCGGCAAACAATAACAGTGATGGTGATAACGCGGCGAGTACGCCAGCTAGTGATATTGGTGTGTAGTGGCCAGTGAATACGCGCCCACGGTAAGTATTTTGATGGCCACGTACAACTACGGACGTTTTATTGAAGAAGCCGTCAAAAGTGTGTTGGGTCAAACCTATGGTAATTTCAAACTGATTATTGGCGACAATGCGTCTACAGATGATACTAAAGCGCGCCTTACGCCTTATCTCGAGGACGCCAGAGTGCATTACTTTCGCAACGATGAAAATGTGGGTGTTGTCGAAAACTTCAACCGCTGTTTTCGGGCAATGCCAGCAGAGAGCCGTTACTTTATTGGCTTACCAGCAGATGACTATTGGGATGAGACGTTACTCGAGCAACTCGTCACCATCGCCGATACCAACCCAGATGTTGCCATAACCTACAGCAACGGCTACCGCTTTGAAGACCCCAGCGAAGGCAATGGCGAGGTCTACGGTCAATATGAGGTCTACGGTCAATATGAGGTCTACGGTCAATATGAGGTCTACGGTCAATATACCGACGTGTTCACCACGCCCATGCCACCTTCGGGTAAGCACCGGGCGTTGCGTGAGCTGTACCAAAACAACTACATTCCCTTTCAGGCTGCCCTCGTGAGTGTGACACAGTTTCGAGCTTTGTATCCTTACGCTGACCCTTATGTAGATCCCATTCCGCACGTACACGACCATCACCTTTGGTTGCAGCTTTTAAGCCGAGGAGGTATTGCCTATTTTCATGACGTACCCCTTGTTTACATTCGCAAACACGGTAGCGCCATGACTATGGAGAGCAACATCGTCGCTCGCTTAGAACAAGAACGTTGGTTGCTAGCACATATTCAAGAGGTAACACCACAGACGCTCGAGCTAGGGCGGGCGCTCGAGCAACAAAACCGCAGCAAGCGCTTACTGTTTAAGCTATTAGAAACCGAACGCCTTAACGAAGCCCAAAAGGTGCTAGCCGACTTGCTTCCCCAACGCCGCGACCGCGACATACGCTTGGTGCGTTGGTTGCTTGCGTTGCCCGTTTCGGCACCTGTCAAAGTACGTTTGTGGCGCACCCTCACTTACGTCTATGAATACAACGCCAATATCCGCCGCCCACCACAAAGCAAGCAGACCATATAATATTGCCTGAACAAAGTGGGCGTCGAACAAAGCAAAGGTGGTTGTGACTCGAGTTGATTATGTCACTTTAGACACAATGCATAACTAATAGTAGTTCCAAGGTTAGTTCCCCATACTAAGTGGGTCGATTTTTACTCCCCTAGGTCGCACGCGCACCTGTCTGTGGCAGTCACCCGTGGAAACGCTATAAGTGACAAATCAGCTTGGTGAGGCAGTATCACCCAGTGCAAAAGTGGGGTATTGCTCGAGGGTTTACAGACCTTCACCACAAACTCGACCTATAAACAGGCAGAGATTCAACAGGCTCAAGCACGCGCGCACGAGTTTTTGCTAATTCACAAACTCTTCCGTTCCGATCACACTGGTGAGGTCATTGACGCCCGCATGACGCGTTTGTCGTTCCCGCCACGCTGGCGCTATGACGTGTTACGAGCGCTAGATTATTTGCAGATGGCGCAGTTTCCGTTTGATGAACGTTTAGGCGATGGGCTCGAGCTACTCACCCGCAAACGTCGCAAAGATGGCACCTGGCCCTTGCAACAACGCCACCCTGGGCGCACCTTTTTTGACCTCGAGCAAGTTGGCAAACCCAGCCGCTGGAGCACCTTGCGAGCGCTGCGCGTGTTCAAGTTTTACCAAGCTCAAGTTTTACCAAGCTTAGGTTTTACCAAGCTGACGTTAGCAACCCTAGCGATAATCTCAGCTAGAAAGGTCGTCATCATGCCCAGACCCACAACCAAAGCTGACTTAGTTCAACAGATCGAAGGCAATTACGACAAATTACAAACGCTTGTTCAAGAACTAAGCAAGGCAGAAATTACTGGACCCAATGTCACTACTAAGTGGACAACCAAAGATGTTCTCGCCCACCTCACCGAGTGGACGCACATGATGCTTAGCTGGCACAAGGCGGGCTTGCGCGGTGAAACACCTGCCATGCCTGCCGAAGGGTTTAACTGGCGACAGATTCCTGCACTTAATCAGCAAATTTTTGAAGCGCACAAAGATGACGCTTTAGCTGATGTTCAAGCTGCCTTTGTGAGATCTTATGAGGAGATTCTCGAGCTTGCCCAAACCTTATCTGAAGACGAGCTGTTTGAACGCAGCCATTTTGCTTGGACGGGTAAAAACAACGTTGCCACCTACCTTATTTCGGCGTCGTGTAGTCATTACGACTGGGCATACAAACGCATTAAGCGTACGTTGCGCCCGGGGAGGCGTGAGAAGAAAGCAGCTTAATGCGTTGCAATGGTCGAAAACAATGCCATTAGCATTGAACTCATTGAATGTTCTCAACCTAAAAGCGGTATCTCTAACTCAGGCTCATAATGTTAGCTACTTGAGAACCTACTTGGAGCTGGGCGTTTGGATAGGGTACTCACGCTTTTGTTTCCACCGCCTTAGGGAGTGAGCGGGCAGTTGACCAAGTTTCCCGTCGACCTGTCACCTGACTGAAGTGGTAAAAAACTCGGTAGGGGTGTCAACGTGCAATCGAGCTCAGGGTTATCTTCTATGGTAGCTGCAAAAGTTGATGCCGGAGGAATAGATTGTAGTGCTGTAATATCAGCCAGTGACGCGTTATCTTCAATAATCATGTAGAGACCCGGATCAATCAGAGTCTCAATCCCTTCGAGCGTTGTCAGGCTGTCATTATTACCGATAATAAGCCCCTGGGTTTCTTGTAACCCATACAGTCCTTCAAGGGTCGTAAGCTCAGGATTATTGCGTATGAAGACAAAGCCAAACGAGTTTGGGTCAATGTTTAACTCAGTTAGACGCTCGAGGTGTGCATTCCCTGAAATATCTATCATCACCTCTTTATAAGCGCCGACAATACGAGCGTTTTCTAGGCCTCTAAAGTCTTTTAGTGCCGTGTTGTAAACTTTCAACGTCCAGGCATTTCTAAGGTTACGCAAGTTGTAGACGTTCGTAATGGGGTCAATGGGGTCAGGGACTACCGAAGAGCCGAGCGTTACACCACTAATAGCTTCCGTACACGGTAACGCGGCATCAACGTCTGCTTGCGCTGTTAGCCACACATAATCACACGCACGCAAGTAGGGCTGCATAACGTTAATAGCATGCCAAAATACCGAGTCGCCGTTGTTCCACACGGACTCACCAGGTTGCGCTTTGGGAGAAATAACGGTTGCTGTAACTTCGTCGGTACCACTAGGAACACCTGGCAGGGTGAGGGTA
>CAZMCW010000021.1:11704-16683 GCA_964564405.1 uncultured bacterium | reverse complement strand
GATCGCTACCAAGTTCAGCAAGCGTAAATGTGACCTCGAGCGTATACACATCACCGTCATAACTAGCCCAACGCAAAGGAGCAATGTCTAGCGTTTCACTAGCTTGCTCAAAACCACTGTATCCATGTAAATAACGGTTAACGATGCGCCCTGTCGACATAGTGCCTTGTTGATAATCTGTTACCTCTCGAAACACGTAGATAATGAGTGCTCTTGGCGTGTACAAGTTGCCAAATTTACGAATGTTGGTAATATCTACAGATACTTGGCTTGCAGGTTGTAGTACTGTCTCATATACCCGCCCAGTGTTATCTAGGACAACACCAGCATCGTCAGTGAGTGGCACCAAGCTAAGCTCTCCAGCTGATAAGCTTTGGCTCTCAACAGGTGTACTTAACACAATCTCGTCAGGAGCAATAAATTCATTGCTGGGATTATTCAATGAGCCTGCTTTAAAAACAATTTGTGCATAAAGCTTAGTGACGCTATCGGGGTCAGGGATATTCACGCTAGCTTGACTGGTTGCTCCAAACCGCGACCCTAAACCCGTACCTAACACGTCAACCTCGACAACTGTATCTAGTCCTGTATCGAAGTCTTCGCCAAATTCCACATACCACTTTGGTGACCAAGCGGCTAGGCTACTGCTTTGGGTTTGTACACCAAGGCGCGGGACAGGTTCAAACTCGAGTGGATTACCTGTGGGTGTTGTATTAGGGGTTGTACTACAACTAGCAAGTAAAAAAATCACCCCCAACAATAATAAATACATAAGTTTATAGCGGACGTGTTCCATGCAGTCTTTGCGACGCATAAGCGCCTCCTTCCAAGCGGTAACCTGCAATGGTAAGAGGACGGTGAGTTGGGTTACTGTTTCACAAACATATCATCAAGCCGCCATTTATCATGTACGCCGCGAAGCATTATTTATCCCGATTGATAGGTTTCCACTAGTTTTTTGGCAACCATTTATGGATTTCATGTCAACTACGATATCAAAAGTTATTTTTCAATATATTCCTAATGCATTGCTTTTAGATCATATCTAGCACCCACGTCTACCGTAATGCGTTACATTTAGCGCTACTTAGACTTATACAATTTAGACTTACACAATGAAGAGCACCCCTGCAACGTAGGGGCGTTGTGAGATAAACCTAGCTCTTTAAGCTCTTCAATCGTGATGCCTCGTGTTGTGCTGTAGATACAACACGCTACACTAATACTGTGACAATTTGGAATCAGCGCTACAGTGCAGACGGTTATGCGTTTGGCACTCAGCCAAACGACTTTTTAACAGCATCATTAGCTCACATACCGACGGGCAACGTCCTCTGTGTTGCTGACGGCGAAGGGCGCAACGGCGTTTACCTTGCTGAACAGGGCTATCAGGTTACGTCGGTGGATTTGTCTGAGGTTGGACTTGCTAAAGCACGAGAGCTTGCAGACATTAGAGGCGTCAACATTCGCACGGTTACAGCCGACTTAGCTGACTATGACCTTGGCAATGAACATTGGGATGGGGTTGTGTCGATTTTTTGTCATTTGCCACCAGCTATTCGCAACATCCATCATCAACGTATTGTGCGCGGGCTTAGGCCCGGTGGTGCGTTCGTGCTCGAGGCCTACACGCCCGCCCAACTAGGTCGCGGTACAGGCGGGCCGCCCAATCCTGACCTGCTCATTTCACTCAACATGCTAGAAGATGAGCTTGCAGGGCTAAACTTTATCCACGCCTTCGAAACTGAACGGGATATCCAGGAAGGGCGCTATCACAACGGACACTCTGCTGTGGTGCAGCTCATTGCGGTGAAACCTAGGCCATAGATTTGAGGGATGCCTCGAGCGCATCTGCAAACTGTTCAGCTGCACTAGGGACAAGGTCAAAACGGATACTTTAAACAATTTGCGATGACAATATGCATCGAGGGCATTGCAATGCCCTTGCCGTTCAATTTTTTAGCGAGACACCCCTTAAATAGAAACCGTCGTCGGTTCTGATGGGAACAAAGTACAACCCCCTAGGCCACTATTCCGGAATAATTCCGAGCTTGACACTCGGGATTGTTTTTTATAGCCTAGAGCAAGGTCATCACCTTAATTCTTAGGTTGGCTTTGGAAGGTGTTATGGTTGCTGGCTTCCCTCAAAAACAGGTTAAATTTAGCCTCAAGTCCTGGCTAGGCTTGGTGCTTGTGCTTGGCTTACTGCTAGCAGCGCTGGCTGTGAGCATCACCCTTGGCGCGGCAGATATTTCTGTGGGGACGGTGTACACCTCGCTATTTAGATTCGATGGGTCGTTTGAACACTTAATTATTCGCACCGTAAGATTGCCTCGAGTTCTTGCTGGGGTGGTTGTTGGGGCGGCACTAGCTGTATCTGGTGCCATTATGCAAGGACTAACTCGCAATCCGCTTGCCTCACCGGGTATTTTGGGCATCAATGCTGGCGCAGCGTTTGCTGTCGTGCTGGCTGTTCTCATATTAGGAAGCCCACCGCTAGCCACCTATGCGCTGTTTGCGTTCATTGGTGCAGCAGTTGCGGCCATTCTTGTGTATACGCTAGGTTCTATCGGGAGAGGCGGTCCAACACCCCTCAAGTTGACCTTAGCTGGGGCAGTCTTTACCGCGTTTATGAGTTCGTTTACCAGCGCCATCCTCATTATGGATCAAGACACCCTCGACCAAGTGCGCTTTTGGACGGCTGGCTCGTTAGCGGGGCGGGACATGGTACTGCTTGCTCGTACGACACCCTATGTGGCGGTTGGACTCGTTATTGCGCTACTTATGGGGCGTCAAATTACCACCTTGAGCCTTGGGGAAGATGTCGCGGTGGGCTTGGGACAAAACACAACTTGGATCAAACTTGTTGCGGCGTTTGCCGTTGTGCTTCTTGCCGGTGGTGCTGTGGCGCTTGCGGGACCCATTGGCTTTGTGGGCCTAGTGATTCCGCACGTGGTGCGTTTTACAGTCAGCGTAGACTACCGCTGGATTTTGCCCTACGCCGCGCTCGCTGGTGGGTTACTCGTCACCCTTGCCGACATTGCTGCCAGAGTCATGATTCGCCCGCAAGAACTTCCTGTTGGTGTGATGATGGCGCTCGTAGGCGCGCCCTTTTTCATTTACTTAGCACGTTATAAGGTACGGCGCTAATGGCAAGCTGGTTTACCATTAAAGTGGCGAGGGCAGCCTCTTTTAGATTAGACAAACGTATTTTACCCGTGTTTTCACTGCTTCTACTCGTCACCCTCACCGTTACCATCATTAGTGTTGGTCAAGGTGAGTACACCATTTCACCAGGTGATGTTATTCGAGCTGTTCTAGGCATTAACACAGGTAATGACGACCACCGACTTGTGGTGCGACTCTTCCGCCTACCGCGTATTTTGCTGGCGCTCGAGGTTGGTGCAGCCCTAGCTGTATCCGGTGCCATTTTGCAAGGCATCACCCGAAACCCACTAGCTGACCCCGGCATTTTGGGCATCAACAGTGGGGCGGCACTGGCAGCAGTAGCTATCTTGGTGTATTTGGATAATGTACCTATACGGTTTTTGCCGTGGGCAGCGTTGGGCGGCGCGCTTGTTATGGCTGCACTTATTTATTTGCTAGCGTGGCGTGGCGGCAGTTCACCCATCCGGCTTATTTTGATAGGTATTGGGCTAGCAGCCGTTGCCAATTCCCTGACCACACTTATGACAGTTTTTGGGGACATTAACGACGTGCAGCAAGCGTTTGTCTGGCTTGCCGGCAGTGTTTATGGACGCGGTTGGGCGCACGTACAAATCATGGGCTGGTGGCTTTTATTGTTACTGCCCCTTGCCATCTTGAGTGCGCGTTATCTCAATACCCTCGCCCTAGGTGACGGGAGTGCAACGGGATTAGGGCTTGCTGTCGAGTGGGCTCGAGCACTGCTCATCATGTTAAGCGTGGCGCTGGCGGCAAGTGCTGTTGCCACAGCTGGCACCATTGGTTTTGTGGGGCTGGTTGCACCACATATGGGTCGGCGCTTGGTGGGCCCTAATCATGAAGCACTTTTGCCTGTATCTGCCTTACTTGGCGGGCTTATTGTGCTCCTTGCAGATTTTATTGGGCGCACCATCATTGCGCCAAGTCAACTACCCGCAGGCATTGTCACGGCCATTATTGGCGCGCCGTACTTTATGATCCTACTGTGGCAAAACCGCGATAGTTTTTAAGAACCAGTTTCTAAGCAGTAGGTTTTAAGTGATAGCTTTTAAGGGAGTCACCGTGTCAACCTCAGCCATGCCCACAACCTCAGCTACAACCTCAGCCACAACCTCAGTGACGCCATCACCTAAGGCTATCTTGAGCGCCAATAACCTCAACCTAGGGTATGACAAAACAAACATTATTGAGGGCTTGGAACTTGTCATTCGCAAACACCAGATTACAGCGCTCATTGGCCCTAATGGATGTGGTAAATCAACCTTGCTTCGCGGTCTGGCACGCTTGCTCAAACCTCGAGGCGGCAGTGTTTACCTAGACGGACACGAACTCCAGAAAATGCCAACTAAGGCCGTTGCCAAACGTCTTGGCATTTTGCCGCAAGGACCTGTTGCACCCGAAGGCCTCACAGTGCGCGAGCTGGTTGCCCAAGGGCGCTACCCACACCAAACGTTTTTTCAGCAGTGGACTGAGGCTGACGAACGCGCCTCCCAAGAAGCACTAGAACTTACCCACATGCTCGAGCTAGCTGATCGGCCGCTCGAGTCACTTTCAGGTGGGCAGCGCCAACGCGCGTGGATTGCTATGACCCTCGCCCAAGAGACTGAGATTTTTTTGCTAGATGAACCCACCACGTTTCTTGACCTAGCCCATCAAATTGAGGTGATGGACTTGCTTGCCAGCCTCAACCAGCGCCGTAACGCAACGATTGTGGTGGTGCTTCACGACCTCAACCAAGCGGCTCGTTACGCGGACCAGTTGGTGGTGCTTAAAGACGGGCAGATTGTGGCCACCGG
>CAZMCW010000021.1:11003-11694 GCA_964564405.1 uncultured bacterium | reverse complement strand
AAGTGATGACCACGACCTGCTTACGGCAGGTGTTTGGGCTCGAGTGTCACGTGATTTGTGATCCGGTGAGTGGGACGCCCTTGTGTATTCCTTTGAGTCGAAGTAATCTTCCCCGAGCCGTAACTGAGCCGTAAACCAGCCGTAGCCGCTAAGGCAGGTTAAAACACACCCTACACAACAGCAAGATGATTTATCCTGACTACCATGCGTGTGTTTTGGTCTTGTTTGGCAGCAGGTCTCATCGGTATCACCACCATTGTCAGTTGGCATCTGCTTTCAGGTAAGGCAACACCCTCATTACAAACGTTTCCCACGCGGTTAGATGTTGAGCTGAGGGACGAACCGACAGTGTACTCGTTTACAGTAGGCGGGCGGCAGGTGATTGTGCAGCTCGAGCGCGGCCCCACCGCAGACGATAACGGCCCTGTTGACATCACTGTCGCTGTTGACGGTCACACGCAAACAACCTTACGCAGTTACTACGATTACGATCTGTGGTCAGATATTGAACCCGCGTCGTATCACTGGGCGTGGCGCGATGAAGACCTGCAACGCGACCTCGTCATCACCGAAAATACACGTTGGGGCAATGGTCAGATTATTGTGTTGAGTCAGGATGGACAGGTTTTTATTGGCACGTCTGATGGCTCAAGTGATGATACCGATTAGTGAGGGACGAGCTCGAGCCCTT
>CAZMCW010000021.1:8546-10993 GCA_964564405.1 uncultured bacterium | reverse complement strand
GCTAGGGCTGCCCTAAGCTTATCCGTTTCCAGCCCGTAGCCAATGCGTACAAAATGCTCCAAGCCAAAGTGCGCGCCCGGTACAACCAGCACGCTTTGTTGCTTATGTAGACGGTCAGCTAATGTTTCAGACGGCACATCTGCGTGATACTTGACAAAGGCCATCGCAGCAGCATCCGGTACGCTCAGTGAAAAAAGACCTGCTTGATCCTCAACCCAGTGGGCAAGTATTGCTAAGTTTTGTTTTACCAGATTGATGTTGCGTCCCCAAATTTTACTGCGTAACGCTGGCGTAAGTGCGCGCGTCGCCAAGTCGTAGCTCAGCGTGCTCGCGGTAATGCTGGTGTAATCTTTAACGCCCCAAGCGCGTTCGGTGATGTGTTCTGGTGCCACCATCCAGCCAATTCTAAGTCCTGGTAAACCAAACGCTTTAGACAAACCAGACGTGACAATCACCTTGTCGTAGCTACCCCAAAAACTGGGTGTAAGTTGCCCATTGTGCTCACTGCCTCTATAAATTTCATCAACAACAAGCCACGCACCCACTTGAGATGCCAAGTTGATGATGTGCGCTCGCGCTTCATCGCTCAGCAATACGCCAGTGGGGTTGTTGGGGTTACACAGCGCAATGACCTTTGTTTTGTTGGTGACGGTTGCACTTAATGCGTCTAGATCAGGTTGCCAACCATGCTCTTCTTGCAAATAAAACGGCCTCACGGTCACACCAAACATCTCCGCCATACCCTTAAATTGTTGGTAGTTGGGCAGCATGTACACCAGCTCATCACCAGCACTGAGTAACGCCATGAACGTCACAAAATTAGCTTCAATGGTGCCGTTGGTAACAAGAATGTTGTCTGCTGCCACCCCTTCGTAAAGCAAGCTGATGTTGTCACGGAGGTGCTCTGGCCCGTTGGTCTGTTCGTAAATGAGCCGAGTATCTAAAAAAGCATCAAGCTCGTCTTCTGCTAGTAACTCACGCACGGTGAGCGGATGTACACCACTTTCAGACAGATTAAACTCCACGTGATGTTCATAGAGAGATTGGAAGCGCTCGAGCGAAAATTCTGGAATATTCATATCGCATCAAGTTTACCTCAGCTGGTTTGACTGGGGCATGGATTGTTGTTAGGAGAAAGGGGGAAAGGGGGGAAGGGAGAAGGGGAGCATCAAGAACCCTAACGACAAGACGCCTCAGAGCATTTATATTTCACAACATCATGAATGTGATGATGACATCCTCCAAAAATAGTATCAAAGCATTCTCTAGCTCTACCTATCAACATGACGACATCAAGATGTTACAAACTGGTGTTGCTTGTTAAAAAACCCGCGGTAACTCAAATAAGCCGCACTTAACGCAGTAAACATAGTGGCACCAATCAGCATGTACATGACAATAATCTGTAGTCGCACAGCCGTAAGTGGCGACGCACCCGCCAAAATCATGCCGGTCATGGCACCCGGAAGTTTAATGAGACCCACGGTTTTAGTTGAGTCGATAATCGGAATCATAGCGCTGCGCAGTGCTCTGCGGAATTGCTGGAGGGAGGCTTCACGCGACGTTGCCCCCAGTGCCAGCTTAGACTCAATCATGAGGCGCTGATCAGTGATGTCATCGCGCAAGCGGGTCATTACGAGGGTGGCAACACTCATGGAATTACCTACCACCATGCCACCGATGGGGATAATGTCATCTGGTACAAAGTCAAATACGCCTAGCAACAGCAAGAGTCCTACCGTGAGCACGGTGCTGATGCCAATGGCGATGATGCCAATCCAATTCGCATGGCGAACGCCTTGGGCACGGTTGCCACTGGTGCGCCCGGCAATGATTATCATAATAACTAAAATAGCGCTGGTAAATAAGATGTTATCTTGATTGAAGACAAGCTCGAGCACATAGCCAATCGCAATAAGCTGCACAAAACTTCGTGCTGTGGCAATTAACAAATCCGCCTCTAAATCTGCTTTTTGCCAACGCGACATGACGGCTGAAATAACGACGAACAATGCAGCTAACAGCAACCGCGAGAGTTGGTCGAAGCCACCAAAAAGATCAGGAAGCATAGGTTACAACCTCATTCTGCGTGTCATCCTCATGCTCACCATGCGCAAAGGCCTCGAGCGCAGGATGCGTCAACATCTCGCTCACAGGGCCTAACCAAGCAACCCGCCCATAATCTAAAAACATCACCCGATCTGCCACCCGCGCAGCTTGCTCAACATCGTGAGAAACCCAAACCAAACTCACATCTTGCTGCTGGCGCAGGGTCTGTAAGGTGTTTTCAATGTCGTGCGTGGCGACGGGGTCAAGGGCGCTAGTGGGTTCATCTAGCAAGAGTACATCTGGAGCAGTTGCCAGCGCGCGGGCGATGGCTAAGCGTTGTTCTTGACCACCACTGAGTTGATTTGCGTCTGCGTTCAGGAAAGAGGGCTCGAGCGACG
>CAZMCW010000021.1:0-8536 GCA_964564405.1 uncultured bacterium | reverse complement strand
CATCAACTCGAGCACATCGTCATCATTTAGGTGCTGTCCACAAAGCTTGGGCCCGTAGCGGATGTTGTCTGCAACCGACCCCGCAAAGACCGCTGTTTTTTGGAACACCATACTCACCCGCCGCCGCAAATCTTGCACGGGCAACTCGGCAATGTCTTGCCCGTCTAAGCTGATGCTGCCTGCAGCACGTTCATCTAGTCGGTTAAGCACGCGCAGTAAGGACGACTTACCGCCGCCACTCGGGCCGAGGATGACGAGCGTCTCCCCTGTTTGAATGCTGACGGTGACGTGCTCGAGCACCGTCTTACCGGCACGTTGCACGCAGACATCGGTCAGCTCGAGCTTAGCAGTCACAAATAACCTCAGCAGATAGCATCTCTTTGCATGTTAAGCCTTTATTCTGGGTCACGTTAGATAGACGTGCTCGAGGTACCACTATCTTGTTAATGAATGCGCACACGCACCAAGTGTATCGCAACATGTCTGAGCAGCGATCACAGAGTTCGTCATATTTTTGACAAACTGGCTGTTATCAACGTCGAGATTCAAGCTCACAATCATGTTGTGTAGTAACCAAGTCATTCACGACGAATCCGTAGTATCTGATAAAATCTCCCAATCTCCCTTTCCCCCACCTCCCTTTCCCAACTACAACACGCAACTTAGCAATAGCCATCTGTAAAACAACACCTCGTCACGAGCCTGCTACAACCTCACCCAACGCGCCCAGTCCGTCACGTCACCACGTTTATCGCGTAAACCACCGGGTTGTTGGTTACCAATAGGTACATCTGCTGGCGTTAAAAAGATGCTACCAAGCAGCATTTGAGTTTTGGAAATGCCCAAATAGTCAAATAGCTCGGGGCTTTTAAGGATGCCGCCACTTGACCAATAAGTGTGCCAACCACGCGCTTCAGCCGCTAGCAGCAAGTTTTGTACCGCTGCGGAGGCAGCTGCAATGTGCTCCATGTTGTTGATGGTGAGCTGTGGTGTAAGGCTGGCATTATCTGATGGATCGGGAAGCCACGTCACCTGAACAAGCGCACCTGCGCCCGCAATGAGCTTAGGGATTTTGGAATTCCACGCGCGTGTCCACGGGCTTTCTAGATAGTTTTCCGCTTGCACTTCTAAAAAGTCGAGGAGGTGATTACAGCTGGCAGGCTCGAGCACATAAAATCGCCACGGCACAACTGACATCAACTCACCTTGGCGGTGCGTCTGCTCATCTGCCAACTTATGAAACGGTGCCCAACCCGCCACCTCAATCATGGCGTGTAACGCTTGACGTTGTGTCTCACTTAGAGTTAGGGGTTGGCTATGCCGAGCAGCCGGGTCACGCAAACACTTGAGGGTCTTACGTGTTGTGATGACGTGGTCAACAGCCTCACTAAACTGGCTAACCGTCATATTGGAGGGAGGGTGTGCGATAGTGAGCCTCCTTTACCTGAGCGCGTCAACAATACTTTGTGCAACTTCTTCTGACGCAAGCATGCCAAGGTTAATCCAAATATCACGCGAGGCTGGATACACGTTGCCAGCTTGGACAGCAGGCAGTGCTTCCCACAAAGGGCTATCAAAGATGGCTGCAGGGTCATCCTCAGTGGATTGGTCGAGCAAAAAGATGTAGTCTACGTCTGCTAGAGAAGGTAGTAGCTCGAGCGATAGGTCAATCGTTGACTCACCCTCAGCAATGTCAGCCACAACTTGCGGCATCTGCAAACCTAACTTGGTGTAAAGAATGGGGCCACCTAGACGGTTAGCACTGTAAAGGCGAATGCGGGTCGGTTGCACCCGCAAAAACACAGCCGTTTCTGCTTGAACATCTTCAGGTAGTTGCTCGGCGTAGTTACGCATAGTGGCGTCGTAGGCATCCAACCGTTCACTTGGGTCGATGCCGAGTACCTCTGTCACCGACCTAAACCAAGCTTCTGGCGTCGTTTGATCAATTAACGCTACCGTCGGTGCAATAGCGCTGAGGTTGGCATAGTTGTCGCCCATATCACGGTCACGCCCAATAATGAGGTCAGGCGCAAGCTGCAACATAGCTTCTAAATTGGGTTCGGCAAATCCACCAATCACAGGCGTATCAGCAAGATAAGCTGCCATATACTCATAAGACGTAAAATCCACGCCGTTGAACGTTGCAATGGCTATAGGTTCAATGCCTAGCGCCGCCAAGTTATCTGTCACCATAGGGTTAAGTGACACAATCCGAGTTGGGGCTTCGGGAATGCAGGTTTCCCCTAACGCGTGGGTGATGTTGCGAAAACCAGCCTCACAAGTTTGTGCGTAAGCCGTTGCACAAAGCGCTAGCAACAAGCCTATGAGGATGAATTTGACTTTAGACACAACTGTCATCTACTGGCACACCAACGCATTACTAGGTGCTTCAGCCAGTAAACCGCTGGTGGCAGAATCTTCCAAAATAGCTTCAAACGCCATCACGCCACGGCCTTTTGACCACAAATTGCGGTTAAACACATACACGCGGCCGTTTTGTACGGCGTCAAATGCTTGCCAGAGCGGGTTTGCCTGCCATTCGTCGAGAATAGCTTGGTCAGCTTCACCACACATAATCACAATGCTACTCGGGTTGATACTGGCCAGGCCTTCCAGGTCAAGTAGGTACTGCGTTTCACCCTCTTGTGGACTTAGCGCATTATTTCGCCCCAAACTTTCCACAAACGAGCCCATAAAACTTTCGTTAGAATGCGCCGTAAACCCGCCCGACCACAACACGCCGATGACAAAGTCACCTGCATCTGGGTTTGTTGCCGTCTTCGTACTATCAAAACTAGTTTGATAATCTTCCAAAATACTGCTTGCTTCTACTTCTTTATCAAGTAGCTGGGCAATGGCACTAAAGGCCTCGAGCTGGTCCTCGTAACTGCCCCGCAAGCTGTTAAAAATAGCAGTTGGCGCAATAGCTGAAAGCTGCTCATAAATGGCTTCATGACGGCGCAAGTCGCCAATAATAAAGTCTGGATTTAGCGCGGTGATGGCTTCTAAGCTGGGTTCCCTACGCGTACCAACTACTTCTGCGCCAACACCCGAGGTGAAGGGCTCTAAATAGCTCGGCATATCATCTAGCGCGTAACCAACGGGAGCAGCGCCAAGACTCCCTAAGTGGTCAGCAAACGAGTACTCGAGCACCACAATGCGCTCCGGCACACTGTCCAGACAGGTCTCCCCTAATTCGTGGGATACACAAGTTTGAGCGTAGCCAAATGTCAGCATCATCATAAAGACGATGACAGTTAGGTTGAGGCGTAAAGTCATGGTTATCCTTTCCAAGTAGCACAATGTGCTCGAGGGATTCATACGAAGTTGGTTCATTAATCCTGAGTTGTCTACTCAGGATTAACCTTAAAATACCTGAACCCAATCCCGAGTGTCAAGCTTAGCTTTAATGTTTTTATTGTCTAGGACGTTCTTTTAGGAATCATTCCGATTTGTATGTTGATGTTTTGGGGTGAAGATGTTGGGGCCTGAGTAACATCACGTAGCTGTATCTCAAGATAATTACAAGCGATGTACTTGTAGGTGCGTTGATGAAAGGGGGAAGAAGAGCAAGGGAGATTTAGGGATGTCATCCGATGCTATGCGTATGTTACTCAATCGTGGATTTGTTAATGAACTCGGGAAATAAATGCATTTTCCAAAGTATTCAGTATGCCAGTAGGCAATAGCATCACGTCAACATCAAGACGCATTACGCAAGCATCCACAAAAAACACACGTATTGATACCATCGCACGTGTGTTTATAGTTGCTATTTGTCTGTTGTTAAAATGCTTGCTTCAGCAGAGTCTCTTTAAAGCTCATTTACATCATCAAGACCCTGGCTCGTAAAGCTCCAACCTACGACTACCAAAGAATAATGGCAGGGCAGTAATCAGAAAGGTTAGCACGGCGATAGCACCAAGTAAGACTATGCCTTCAGGTTCGCGCCAGTAAAACAAACCCGGTCTTCGCAACGTCACCCAAGCTGGATAGGCCAGCAAAAGCGTCATGAGGATGGCGTATCCAAGCGCTAAGGTCATATACAAAAGCCCGCCCGGTGATAGGGGGATTTCGGATGGGTTGGTGGCATTAAAATTCGGAAACGCAGCACCCAAGCCAACCCCTAAGCCTGTCACCACAATAGCGCTACTAAGGCCCGCCACAGGCGACACAAACGCTAACGTTGGCGACACGTCGATAATGCGTGCGGCAATGTAACCAAGGCTGGTTCCCAAAATCACCATGGTTGGTAGCGCGTGCCAAAACTTGGTCATGACAATGGCAGTGCTACCTAGCGGACCTGTACGTAAGAGCCAGAAACCTTCACCTTCCATGGACACAGCAGGATAGACAGCATACACACCTGTACCTGCTAGCAGAAAGCCCATAAAGGCAACGTTCATCGTGCCAACGACATCTCGAAATTGCTGCAAATCCACTTGAATGCTACCTACGTTAACTAAGTAGATGCCAGCTAGTGCAAGAAGCACTAAAAGTTGTGACCAGCGCGTAGGATCGCGTAGTAAGAGCCTCGAGTCCTTCACAGCAACCCCAGCAGCTTTACCCCAACGGTACAACGTGCGTTCCCAAGCAGGCGTGGGTTTCACAGTGGGGTCAAGTTTAGGACGGCCTGACTCGAGCGAGCGAATCCAGCCCTCACGGTAAGCAAACGCAGCTAAGCGCGCAATAATCCACAATAAAATAATAGACATGATGGCCAGTGTGTAAGCACCTGGCGTTACTGTACCCTCGAGCCCACCCCAGACAGCTTGTGACGCCCAACTCGACGGCAACCAACCAATTTCAAAGGCCGCAAATTGGGACAAGAAGTTCTGAAACTCGTCTGGTGTCATGTCAGCAATTTGCTCTGGGCGCAATGATCTAAGCCCTAAAATGAGCCCTGCGGCCAAGATGACGCTGAGCGCTGTCGCAGCTTCTTTCACCCGTCCCGCTGGTGCAATACGCATGAGAATAAGCGCCACAAAACTGCCGAGTGCTACTGGAATGGCATACAACGTCAACAGTGACGCCACTGCTAGCGGGTAATACGCAAACGGTGCTTGATTTTCTAACCCAATCCCTACCAATACAGGGAGTGTAAAAATAGCGGGCAAAAGTGCCGCGTTGAGGTAGGTTTCTGCCACTTTCAGATAAAAAACTTGTGCAGGCGCTGTTGGCAAACTGAGCAAAAACGGCAAGTCCTCTGAGCTGTAGAGGGTGGTGATAGCTGTAGTGAGCACACTAAACGCCACCCCAAACATGAGCACCAAAAAAAGTCCCTCGAGACTCCTCTGCGCAATAGCATCGGTAATGTTGAGGTCAATCACCACATCGTAGTTGTTTAAAAACCGCACACCTAAACGGGTAATGGTGAACATGCCCCAGTACACCAATGCTAAAAAACTAAAGCCAACCACATAGCGCAATGGGTTGTGTTTAACACTGTTGAGTGCGCCGCGTAAGCGCATTTCAAACAAAATCATGACACTAACCTCACGACTGATTTCAAGGTTAACCTCATGGTGCGCCTACGAGTTCACGTTCCATAATGCGCTCGTCGTCACTGGCTTCGGTGGTTAGGCGTAAAAAGATGTCTTCGAGGTCGGCAGAAGCTGCTCCTAAATGCGCGCGCAGTTCTTCCAAGTTCCCCTGCGCAGCAATTTCACCTTTGTTCACCACAATGACGTTATCTGCAACCGCTTGCGCAACTTCCATAGAGTGGGTGGTAAGAAGCACAGTGTTACCTTTGAGGGCATACTCACTCATTAAACTGCGTACTTGGCGGGCCGCTCTAGGGTCAAGCCCCACCATGGGTTCATCAATCACTAAAACTTCGGGTTGATGTAACAGTGCCGCAATAAAGGTAAGTTTTTGCCGCATCCCATGAGAATAAGTTTCAATAAGTTCATTGGCAAAGTCTTGTAGACCAAAGAACTCGAGCCACTGCTGCGCTTTACTATCACTGCCCTCTACATCTCGCAAGCGCCCTAAAAACCTTAAAAGTTCACGTCCGGTTAGTTTAGTGTAAAGGTAAGGACGATCAGGTACGTACCCGAGGCGAGCTTTGGCCTTCACACTCTGCTTCACAACATCAAACCCAGCAAGGCGCACCTCACCACTGGTTGGGCGAATAAGTCCCGTAATAGTTTTGATGGTTGTCGATTTGCCTGCACCGTTGGGACCTAACAGTGCAAGCACTTGCCCCGGTTGCGCTGTAAATGAAATACCTTTGACGGCTTGAATGCGGCCGTATTGCTTAATAAGGTTGACAACTTCAATCATGGTGGTGGGTATCTCCTATCTCAACCCCGCGGTGTTCATGGCGGTAGGAGTTCAAGATGATGTAGCTCGAGCTAGTACGCTAAGATAATCGTAAAAGGTCATTGTGGAGGTTCAAGGTAGTACCAACATGTCTCATATTACTAACACAAATTTCATATTAGACCCTACTAACTGCTAAAAAAGCACCACTGCCTCCAAAGTTGGTGGGCAGTGGTACATTGCATTGATTGAGCCTCAATATTACATAACTAAACTAGAAATAACCTTAGATCGTCAATGCGTTAGTTGCCTGCAGGCAACTCTGCAATGTTGTTGAGTAGCGTGTTGTAAGCCGCTTGCAACGCGTTATCGCTTTCTAGGTTGACAATGGCTTCACCTTGCACGTCGCTAATATCTGCTCGTTGGATGGTTTCAATGAAGCGGAAAAGGCCTTCTTCGTCAGCTGTGGCGCTACCTAGAACTTCACCGTCCACCACGATATCAACCTCGACACCGGGCTCAGCACCACGTCCCTCGAGCACCACAATATTTCCAAAACGAGTGTCTTCAGCAATTACATCTGGGGTAATGCCTCCTTCGTTAATGCTGTTGCGGTCAGGTGTAAGCCATTCAAACGACAAATACACCAATTGACCGCCATTATTTAGCGTCACCACGCTTTGACCCACACCTTTACCAAAAGTCTCTTCGCCAATAATAGTTGCACGGTCGTTATCTTGCAACGCGCCTGCCACGATCTCTGAAGCTGAGGCTGAATTTTGGTTAACTAACACCACCATAGGTAGGTTAAACGCATTGCTATCTGCTGAAGCTAAACGCTGGGTGATGCCCCTAGCCCGCTGGAAAACGATATCACCTTGGCTCAAAAATTCATCTGCGACTAAAATACCTTGATTGAGCAACCCGCCGCCGTTGTCGCGGAGATCAAGCACCAATGACGTGATGCCTTGCTCACTTAACATATTTAGTTGTTCCATCATCTGTTCGTGAACGCGTTGATTGGCAAACGTGTTAATGCGTAAGTAGCCAACGTTATTAGGTAAAACGGTTGATTCCACACTGACAATGTCAATGGTTCCGCGCACGATGCTAAATTCAACGGGGTCTTCTTCACCAGGACGCGACATGACAATGTTGACCGTACTGCCTGCTGGACCGCGTACCAAATCCACCACTTCATCGACGGTTGAATCTTTAACGCTCACGTCGTCTACAAACAAAAACACATCGCCACGGCGCACGCCAGCGTTCCAGGCAGGTCCGTCACGGTAGACGTTAATCACCTCAACAATGACGTTGTTTGCGCGGTCTTTAGGCGAGAGAACAGCACCGATACCTTGGAACGAACCACTTCTATCTTGCACGGCGCGCGTTGCTTCGGCCGGTGCAGTGTAACTGGTATAGGGGTCCTCGAGCGCTTCTAGCATTCCCGAAATGGCACCTTCAATAACTGCGTCATCGTCAATGTCGTTGAGGTAGTTTGATTGCAGTGCCGCGTACACCTGTACAAACGCACGCCCTGCTGGGCTATTTACAAACTCATCTGAAAAATCGCGAGAAAACTGTGCGTTAACACCTGCTAACGACAATGCTACTAGGGCTATGAGAATAAGCCATTTGCGCTGAATATGCTTCACCTTGCCTCCTTTAGCGCTGTGAGGTCACTAGTTGACGTACACCTGTTGCATCTTTTGAGTACAAATTGAGTTAAGTACAAAGTCATACAGGTTATAGCCGCCTGCTGTTACCTTGCTAGTTTTAGCTCGAGTACAGTTTCTTAGAATTAAACTAACCCTAAGCATCCTTAAAATGCCCTCAAAAGCGCAACTAGCACCAAGTCATAGACAGGCTTAGCACTTCACATTACTGCTAAAGTATACGGACTCGAGGATGTATTTTCAGTAAATCCAACTACGCCCGTCTATTTTGGGGTACCAGCAAGTTGTTGGAATTAGCTGCTTAGATGGACACATCGTCAAAATTAGTAACGCCCACAGAGACACAAAATTCCAACTTCGTGACGAGCGGGTATGAACAGCTATTGCCTAACATAGTGAACATGTTCTCAAGGTAATTCTCATGAACGTTTTGTCATACTTTGTGTGCTCGTCAGCTATTGTGACACTACTGTTGTGATGTTTGTTGTGATGCTGCTCTAGCGATGAAGGAGTGCTCGAAAATAACCCAACGGACAACCTCATACCAAGTCCGACAAAACACATCATAAACTCCTACGGAGTTCATTACGTTC